>NZ_CP109178.1:8077468-8391625 GCF_036248255.1 Streptomyces sp. NBC_01717
TGGTCGAGGTGGCGAGGCCGGTGACCGAGCCCACGACGCCGGAGACCGGGGCCACGGAGTCGACGGTGCCCGTGACGTTGCCGAGCAGGCCGCCGACGAGACCGCCGGACACGTTGTCGAGGTCGTTGTCGGAAATCTCGAGGGTCTCGACCTGGGGGGTGTGGTTCATGATGAAGGCTGCCTTTCAGCTTGGTAATTCATAGCGGTAACCCCTTGGTGTGGCCGCCGCATTGGCCAGGATCAAAGCACGTTGACGCCGTGCGCAGCTAATCGGACCGGCGTTGATCAGGGGTTCTTCACGCAATGAATTAGCGCTGCGTGCAGATGTGTTCATGAGTCGGCGGCGGCTTCTTCACAAGCTTCACCATCTGAATTCTCTTTGTCTGAAAGTCCATTTACTTCAACTGGGACACTCGTGTTCAAACCCCCCTGCGACTGGTCCGGACCAGGGTGTCCAGGCGGGTGGGGGTGACCGGTCTGGGCATGAGGTGTGCAGGTTTACGGAAGGTGAGCTGAGAGGCGAAACCAGCAGGTAGGAGCGCTGCTTCGGAGACGTCCCGATGGATGCGGGGTGGTACGTGCACACACGGAGAGCCCTCGACCGACTCGGGAGCCGGGCTTGCCCTTGACGTGCGGGTGAGGGTTTGGCGTCCCCGAGCCCTTCGACCGTCCGGTCCGAACGGGCCCCGATCGCTCAGGCCCGAGCGGGCCCCGATGGCGAGGAGTTCGCCCATGACTGCCGCATCACCCGTAGCGTCCCTGCCCCGCACGTCGCGAGAAGTCCGCCTGCTCGTCTTTCCGGACGGTCTGCTCCGACCGGAGCATTTCCGGGGACGTCCGGACACCTCTGCCGTAGCCGGGCGAGGACGAAGTGATGGGCCGTAACCGGTATTTCCTGGTGTTTCCCGGACTCCGTACGGTGGTCGGCGGCGGGGTGGAAGGCGCCCCGTTCCCCGGCGCGCAGCCCGGGGACCCGCTGTTCGGGATGGCCGTCGGTGAGGTGGTGACGGCCGCCGCGCTTCCAGGAGGACGACCACGAGATGCTGACCGACCCGGTCTTCTGCGGACTGCCCGTGCCCGGCACCGACTCCATGGTCGTCGACTGCGCCACCGGTGAGCCGTTGCCTCTCGGGGAACCCGGCGAGATCGTCGTCCGCGGCCCGTCCGTCCCCACCCCAGCGCGCTCACCGCCGATGCCCTGCACGAGTGGGCGGCCGCGGCGATGGCGGCGTACAGGGCCCCTGGATCGAGCTCCTCGACAGCTTCTCGATGACCGCCACCGGAAAGATCAAGAAGGCCGAGCTCCGACCAGCCAGTCGTACGCGGCCTGCGCCGTGAACTCGCTCTGCCCACCGCGGAAGAGCAGCTCCGCCGCCGTGAACGCAGGATCGGCGGCCGTCGACGCCACATAGGGGACCGCGATGCAGCGCATGCCCGCCGCATGCGCTGCCGCCGCTCCTGGCGCAGCGTCCTCCAGCACCACACAGTCGCCGGGCGCGGCGCCCAGCCGCCGGGCGGCCTCCAGGAACACATCCGGCTCCGGCTTCCCGTGCGCCACCTCGTCGGCGGAGACGTACGCCGTGAGGTACGCGGCGAGTCCCGTGCCCGCGAGCACGGCCTCGATCGCCGCCCGGGACGAACCCGACGCCACGGCCATGGTGATCCCCTCCTGATGCAACCGTTCGACGAACTTCCGCATCTCGGGGAACACTTCGGTCGAAGAGCGCGCCAGTTCCAGATAGACGGCGTCCTGGGCCGCCAGCAGTTCGTCGACGGGCGCCTCGATTCCGTACTCGACCCGCAGCGCCGTCAGTGTCTCGCGGGTGCTGATGCCGATGAATTGGGTGTGGTGCTGCCAGGTGAAGCCGGGTGCGCCGTACCGGGCGAGGACCCGGCGCCCCGCTTCGTAGTAGTTCGGCTCGCTGTCCACGAGAGTGCCGTCGAGATCGAAGACGACCGAGGGGGCTGAGGGGCACCAAGTACTCATGGCACCCAGCATGGCAAGCCCGGTGATCAGCCCGTCGGTCCGGCCGCGGTCCGGCCCACCGATTCGACCAGTGGCAGCAGCCGGTGCGGCACCCGCTCGCGCAGGGCCACCTCGGTACGGGTCCTGACCACACCGGGCAACTGGATCAGCTGCTGGATCACATCCTCCAAGTGCCCGTTGTCACGGGCCACGACCCGGGTCAGCAGGTCCCCGCCGCCGGTGGTCGAGAAGGCCTCGACGATCTCCGGGACGGCGGCGAGGGCTTCGCCCACCTCGTCCAGATGCCCCTGGGTGACCTCCAGATGGACGAAGGCGAGCACCGGGTGGCCGAGCGCGGCGGGGGAGAGGACCGGACCCGTGCCGGTGATCACGCCGTTGCGCTCCAGCCGGTCGATCCGGGCCTGGAGGGTGCCCCGGGCGATGGAGAGGATCCGCGCGTACTCGCGCACGCTGGTCCGCGGCTGCTCGATGAGCAGCCGCAGGATGCGGGTGTCCAGTGCGTCCACCGCCATGGTCCGATGGCCCCTTCCCGGTCGGTCGGTACGGGCTCCGACTGTACCCATGGCGCACCGTCACACCATCCGGTCGTACCGCTCGCTTCAGAGGCGGGCGTTCTCGGGGAGCGCGTCCTCGGGGAGGGTGACCAGCCAGCGGGTGTCCTTGCGGGGGCGGAGGTAGAACGCCCAGTAGAGGGTGGCCGCTGCCATGATCCCACCGGTCCACAGCAGGTACTGGGCCTCCTGCTGGCTGAGGATGTAGACGAGTACGGCGATCAGCACCACCGGCATCGCCGGCCAGAGCGGCATGCGCCAGGCGGGAAGGTCCTTGTGGGAGGCGCGGCGGGCTGCCAGCGCGGCGACCGCGACCAGCAGGTACATGCCCGTCACGGAGACGCCGGTCACGCCGTACAGGGTGTCGAGGTTGACGAAGCACAGCGCCGCGCCCGGGACCCCCACCACCAGCGTGGCGACCCACGGCGAACCGAAGCGGCCGAGGCGGGCGAGGGCGTTGTTGACCGGCTCGGGCCACGCCTTGTCACGGGCCGAAGCGAACAGCACCCGGGAGTTCTGGATGACCATGACGATGCCCGCGTTGATGATCGCGAGTGCGACGCACAGGCTCACGAACGTACCGACCGCCGAGTTGCTCCACGTGGTGACCATCCGGCCGATGTCGCCCGAGGTGAGCGCCGCGAGGTCGGGCGCACCCATGGTGATCGCCACCACGGGGACGAGGATGACGGCGGTCGAGATGGCGAGGGTGGCGAGGACTGTACGGGAGACGTTGCGCCGCGGGTCCTCCAGCTCCTCGGAGAGATAGACGGCGGTGGAGAAGCCCTGCGTGATGAAGAGCGCGATGGCCAGACCTGAGACCACCAGCATCGCGGTGACCGGGCGGGACGTCCCGCCGTCGCTCGCGACCACACCATGCACCAGGCTGCCGGCGCCGCGCTCGGTGTGGGCGAAGCCGAGCACCGCCACCACGGCCGCCGCGATCACTTCGAGCACCAGGAAGACGCCGGTGATCCAGGCGTTGGCACGCAGGTCCAGCAGACCGGCCAGGGTGGCGAGCACCATCACCCCGGCGCCGGCGGCCTCCGCCGGTACATGGACCAGGGGAGCGAGGTAGTCCGCCGTACCCATGGCGATGACCGGCGGCACGATCATCACGACCAGCAGCGACAGCACGAACACCAGCCAGCCGGCGAGCCGGCCGGTCAGGGTGGTGACCATGGCGTACTCGCCGCCCGCGCTGGGGATCAGCGTGCCCAGCTCCGAGTAGCAGAACGCCACGGCGATACAGAGCAGCGAGCCGATCGCGATGGTGAGCGCGGTGGCGGTCCCGAGGTCGCCGAACAGGTCGGGCACGACGACGAAGAGCGTGGAGGCGGGCGTCACGCAGGACAGGGTGAGCAGGGTTCCGCCGACGACGCCGATGGAACGCTTGAGGGCGCGCGGGCCGTCCTGGCCGCCGGGATCGGTTGCCACCGGTGCGGCGCCGGAGGTGACGGGCTGGCTGAGCATGTCGGTCATGGAGCGGTTCCGATCGACTGGGTGTGACGGGTGACGGCGGGAGCGCTATCGCCTCCGTGGCTTGCTGCGATGTTGGTTTCGTCTGCTCCCGGCGCGTTATCGAAACCTGTGGGATCCGTCACGTCAACCGTCGATTACCTTCGGAATTCGTCGCGTTCTGGCTTCTTGCTGGCGGTATTCGTAGAAGGAGGCCTTATTGACGCGGTATTGATGACTGGCGAAATCGGCGCCACTTTCCCGCTTGTGACCTTCGAATGTGAGGCTCTTTGGTGTGGATGCCTGTGATGCGCAGGGCGTGGAGGTGGGGGTGATCAGTGGATCGGTCGCGACGGGAATCGCAGAGTGTCACCGGTCACGTTGCGCGGTTTTTGCCTTGGGGGGGCGGGCGGAGTGGGGCCCGTTCGACGGCATCGGCCCGGACCGTGTGCAGCAGGCTTGCCGCCGTGACCGGTACGGCGGTCTTCGCGGGCCGCTCGGTCTTCGCGGGCCGCTCGCCGCATCGGTCGCGGCGGAAGGCCGGGCCTGCCGCCCGGCAGCATCCGAGACCGCGCCTGGGCGAGGTGCGTGGGACGGTTCGGCCCGGCATCGTCCATTGGTGTTCCTATGGCACACCAAAAGGGTGCTGGGCTATGCCAATGGCACAGGCAGATCGCCATGAGTTGAGCCGGATGAGGTTCAGGTGCTGTCATGAACCCAGTCGATGGCGCTGCGGATCCCGCGGCGCCTTTTTCATGCCAGGACACAGTGGGGAGAGCCAAGCGGTGCTGAAGCGGATGTTGGTGGCTCCGGACCCGGGACGGCTGCGCCTGCGCAACGCGACCCGGGCCGTCTTCGGGATCGGCCTCGCCGTGGCCTTCTCGGGCCTCGCCTCGCACTCGCTCCCCGCGGCGGTCGCCGGCGGCCTGGCCGCACTCCTCGCACTCTTCACGGTGACAGACGCCAGGGTCAGGGACCAGGCGCTCACCACCTCGCTGCTGCCCCTCGTCGGTTTTCCGGTGCTGGCGCTGGCGACGGCGCTGCACGACCATCCGCTCGCGCGCGATCTGGCGTTCCTCGCCGTCGTGTGTGCCGGGGTGTACGCGCGCCGCTGGGGGCCGCGCGGTCATGCCCTCGGGATCTTCGCGTTCATGGCGTTCTTCATGGCGCAGTTCCTGCACGCCGTACCGGGTCAGCTGCCCGAGCTGTACACCGCCGTCGCGCTCTCCCTCGTCACCTCGTCGACCGTCCGCTTCGGTCTCTGGTGCTACGAAAGGCGACTGCCGGTGTCTGTCGTACCCGCGCTTCACGGCGGCAGCGGTCTGGCCCGCACGACCACGCGTCAGGCGATTCAGGCGACCGCTGCCGCTGCCTTCGCACTGGGCGTCGGACAGCTTCTCTCCGCGGACCGCTGGTACTGGGCCGTCGGCACCGTCTGGTGGATCTTCGTGAACACCGCCTCGCGGGGCGAGACGCTGGTCCGCGGCTTCCGCCGGGTCCTCGGCACGGTGGTCGGTATCGCCGTCGGGCTGCTGGTCGCCGTCCCGCTGCACGGGGACACGGCTCTCACCGCCGCCCTCGTCGCCGTCTGCGTCTTCGGGATCTTCTACACCGCCGCTGTCTCCTACAGCTGGATGGTCTTCTTCGTGACCGTGATGGCGGGCCTGCTCTACGGGCTGCTCGGTGTACTGAACCCCGGACTCCTCGTCCTGCGGCTCACGGAGACCGGGGCGGGAGCTCTCGGGGCGGCGCTCGCCGTCGTCCTCGTGCTGCCCGTCACCCTCCATGCGACCACCGATGCCTGGATCCAGCGGGCGCTGCACTGCGTGCACGCGTGTACCGCCGAGGCCGCCGCGCGCCTCGCCGGCTCCCCGACCGCCGACCCCGCCCCGCGCGTGAGCGAACTGGAGGCGCTGCTCGGCCGGGTCCGGCTCTCGCTCGCCCCGCTCGTGCACCCCCTCAACCCGCTGCGGGCCCGCAAGGCGCGCGCCCGGCAGGTCCTCGTACTGCTCGACCTCTGCGCACGTGAGGTGCGCGGCCTCGCCGCGGTGGCCGCCGACCCGGACGCCTCGCACGACGCCCGGCTCGACGCGGCCTGCCGCCGGGTCGAGTCCGCCGTGCTGGCTCTGGCGCAGCCCCGCCCGGTCCGTACGGAACTGCTTGCCGCGCCCGCGCACGCGCCGCACCACCACCCCGGTGCGGAGGCCGCGCTCACGCATCTGCACGCCCTGGAGGGGGCCCTCGCGGAGCTGGCCGCACCCCTGCACACCTCGCCGCGGTCCCCGCTCGTCCCCGCCTGACCTGCGGCTCCGCGGAGGCGGTCGACGACGCCACGGCCCTGGTCTAGACCGCAGGGGGCGCACTGCTACCGTCGCCCCGGAAGATCGTGACGGCCCGGACCGTCGCGATCAGTCGGCGGAGAGGGGCAGCAGCGGTGAACAGCAACGGTGCCGGACGGGCATTCATCGGGTCGTTCACGTCGGCGGGCGGGCGGGGAGTCACCGTCGCCGCCGTGGACCGGGAGACCGGGGCGCTGACCGTCCTCGGCGCGACGGGCGCCGTCCCCGATCCCTCGTATCTCGTCCTGGGCCCCGGCCCCGGATCCGGCTCGACCGCCCTCTACGCGGTGAGTGAGACCGAGACCGGTGCGGCCGCCGCGCTCGACATCACCGGCGATGTGCCGCAGCCCCTCGGTGAGATACGGCCCGTGGAGGGCGACGGCCCCACACATCTGGCAATCGCCGGCGGGCATCTGATCACCGCCAACTACGGCTCCGGCAGCGTCACCGCCCTCCCGGTGCGTGCGGACGGATCGCTGGGCGCCGCCGCTTCCGTGCTCCAGCACGAGGGCAGCGGTCCGCGCACCGACCGCCAGCACGCCCCGCACGCCCACCAGGTTCAGCCCGACCCGTCGGGGAACTGGGTGCTGAGCGTGGACCTCGGGACCGACTCCATACGGATCTGCGCCCTCGACCCGAGCAGCGGGACGCTGCGGCTGCACGGCGAGACCGCGCTGCGGCCGGGCACCGGACCGCGGCATCTGGCCTTCCACCCCGCGGGCACGCACGCCTACGTCCTGAACGAGCTCGAACCGACCGTCACCGTCTGCCGCTGGGACCCGGCCACCGGAGCCCTCGAACCGCTCGCCGAGACGGCCGTCGTGCCCGAGGACGTGGTCGCCGACCCCGAGGCCGTCGTCTACCCGTCCGGGGTGGTCGTCTCGCACGACGGACGGTTCCTCTGGGCCGCCAACCGGGGGCACGACAGCATCGCGGTCCTCGCTCTCGACGAATCGGGCGAGAAGGCGACCCTGGTCACGAACGTGGGCTGCGGTGGCCACTGGCCGCGCGACCTGGCCCTCGACCCCACCGGCCAGTGGCTGTACGCGGCCAATGAGCGGGCCGGAAACGTCAGCTGGTTCGCCGTGGACGCGACGACCGGCATCCCGCGCCACAGGGGCTCCCTGACGGCTCCAGCGGCCTCCTGCGTCGTCTTCGGCTGAACGCGGACGGATCGCCCGGCCGAGCAGCGCGCAGCACACGTCACAGAGCGCGCGTCCACACAGCACACAGCGGGGCCCGTACCGGTCGAATCGTCCGGTACGGGCCCCGCTCTGTGCCGGCCAGGTCAGAGGGCCTGGGCTCCCTGCGGCGTTCCAGGAGTGATGCCCAGCGCCGTCATGTACATCGACAGCACGAGCTTGCCGATCGCCGGGTACGCACCGAGCGGCTCGGCCGTCGCGCAGCCCGCCTCCTTCGCGGCGGCGTCCAGCAGCCCCTCCGCGATCTCGGGACCCACCAGGTACGGCGCCAGGGCCAGCTGCACCGAACCGGAGCCCGTCAGCTGCTCGGCGATCGACGCGACCGAACCCTCTACATCGAGGGCCGCGGCCATCACCGGCACCGCGAGCCGGGCAGCCAGCAGCATGCCGGTGATCCCGGCGGCCTGCACGCCCTCCTCGCCACCCACGGTGGCCAGCACGATGCCGTCGGCGGCCGTGGCCACGGTGAACAGCCTGGCGCGGTCGGCGCGGGCCAGACCGGCCTCGGAGAGGCGTACGTGCAGCGCCTCGGCGAGCAGCGGGTGCGGACCGAGCACATCGGTCAGCTCGACCTGCGCGCGGCTGTCCATGACGGCTTGGCGTATCCGCCGGATCAGGGCACTGTCCGGACCCGCGAGCAGCGGCACCACGACGGCGGCCGGACCCTCGGGCTCGGCGACCTCACGTCCCGCGGCCTTCGCCTGCTCGAAGCGCGCGATGCGCTCGGCGGCTGTGTTCGCGAGCACGGAGGTGAGCGTGGGGTATTCGGCGTCGTCGCCGTCGAGATAACCGATCCGCGCATTGAGACCGGGCAGCTCGGACCGGGCGATGCTGATGACCTCTTCGGCCAGGCTTCGGGTGGCCGAAGAAGGGGTACCGGGAACGGCAAGAACGAGCGCGGCAGCGCCCTCAGGTGCGACCACGGGCTCCGGGCGGCGGTGCCGTCCGGACTGGCGAGGTCGCGGCATTCGTACAGGCAGGCCGGAAGCGGGCCCAGTGGGGGTGCTCATGGCGCCGCATGCTACTGGTTTTGGGTGCCCCGCTGTTCGGGGAGGGCCCAGTCGGGCGTTATCTGTCCGCTTTTATCCGATGAATGGCTTACCGGCCAACTGCCCTGCTCTGTCGGTCCCTACAGTCCCTTCTGTCCGGGCCCGTATGCGGGTACGCACAGCATCGTCGGGTGCAGCGGCAGCCGCAGATCACCGGTGGCCAGCGCCTCGGCGATGCGTAGCGAACCGGTCAGCGGATCACCCGAACCGGGGACCGTCCGCGCCTGCGGCAGTTGCCGGGCGAGCTCCTCGCGCAGCGGAACGAGGAGCGGGTCGCCCATCCGGAACAAGCCACCCGTCAGGGCCACTTCGCACCGCTCGTCGTCCGCCCCGCGCCGCGGGCACACCGCCGCGGCCGCCTCCGCGATATGTCCGGCGGCGTCCCGCAGGATGCCGGCTGCGACCGGATCGTCCCCGGCGCACGCGGCGACCTCGGGGGCGAACGAAGCCAGCAGGGCGGGCCGGTCGGTACGCGGATAGAGCACGCCGGGCAGGTCCGCCGCCGGACCGAACACCGCCTCCAGCCGGGCCAGCAGTGCGACCGATCCGCCGCGCCGCCCGTCGTGCGCACGCATGGCGGCATCGAGGCCGGCCCGGCCGATCCAGGCGCCGCCACCGCTGTCGCCCAGCAGGTGACCCCAGCCGTCCGCCCGGCGCCAGTTCGTCAGATCCGTGCCCAGCGCGATCATGCCGGTGCCGCCGGCGACCACCGCCCCCGGCCGCTGTCCGACCGCTCCGGCGTACGCGGTCACCGCATCGGCGGCCAGCGCCAGCAGTCGTACCCCGAGCGCGCTCTCCAGGGCCGCCGGAAGCTCGGCGCGCAGCTCGCCGCCCAGCGTCGCCATGCCGGCGGCGCCGATCGCCACGGCGGCGACGGGGGCGCCCTCGGCGGCCCGCTCCTGCTCACCGGCCTGGGCGAGCAGCTCCCGGGTGGTGGGAAGCAGCTGTTCCAGCAGATGTCCGGCATCGATCCCGGCCGGTCCGGTGCGCACCGGACCGGCCGGGATCGCGGTGGCCACCGGCTTCTCGGCCCCGACCACGCCGAGCGCCACGCGCAACCCCGAACCGCCCGAGTCCACCCCGAGGACGTACGGCCCCGCGGCGGCCGTCACGGCAGCCGCCAGTCGACCGGTTGCGCTCCCTGGCGCTCCAGCAGTTCATTGGCCCGGCTGAACGGCCGCGAGCCGAAGAACCCGCGGTCCGCGGACATGGGGGAGGGGTGCGAGGACTCGATCGCCGGGAAGTCGCCCAGCAATGGCCGCAGATTCCGCGCGTCACGCCCCCACAGGATGGACACCAGTGGTGTGTCCCGCGCCACCAGCGCCCGGATCGCCTGCTCGGTCACTTCCTCCCAGCCCTTGCCGCGATGCGCCGCAGGCCGCCGTGGTGCCGTGGTCAGTGCCCTGTTGAGCAGCAGCACCCCCTGCCGGGTCCAGGGCGTCAGATCGCCGTTGGACGGTCGGGGCAGTCCCAGATCCGTGTGCAGCTCCCGGTAGATGTTCTCCAGGCTGCCCGGCAGCGGCCGCACATCGGGTGCCACCGAGAAGCTCAGCCCCACCGCATGCCCCGGCGTCGGGTAGGGGTCCTGACCGACGATCAGGACTCGCACCTCGTCGAAGGGCTGCTGGAACGCCCGCAGTACATTCGGCCCCGAGGGCAGGTAGGTACGCCCCGCGGCGATCTCCGCGCGCAGGAAGTCGCCCATCGCGGCGACGCGTTCGGCCACGGGTTCCAGGGCCTGAGCCCATCCCGGCTCGATGATCTCTTTCAACGGTCTTGCTGCCACGGGCCGCACTCTACTGCTCATACGACCGGACCGATCAACCGCCGATGGCCGCCGCCCGAACGCAGAGAACGTCCGGCAGATGCGAGGCGAGCTGTTCCCAGCTGTCCCCGTCGTCGCTGCTCGCGTACACCTCGCCGTTGCGGTTGCCGAAGTAGATCCCGGCCGGGTCGGCGTCGTCCGTGCAGAGCGCGTCACGCAGCACCGTGCCGTAGTGCGTCTCCTCGGGAAGTCCGGCGGACAGCGGCTCCCAGCTGCTGCCGGCGTCGCTCGTGCGGAACACCCGGCAGCGGTGCTCGGCCGGGACGCGGTCGGCGTCGGCATTGATCGGGAAGATGTACGCCGTCCGCGCCCGGTGCGGGTGGGCCGCAGCGGCGAAGCCGAAGTCGGACGGCAGCCCCTCGCCGATGTCCGTCCAGCTGTCCCCGGAGTCGTCGCTGCGGAACACACCCCAGTGGTTCTGCAGATAGAGCCGGTCCGGATCGACCGCGTCCCGGGCGACCTTGTGGACGCACTGGCCGAACTCCGGGTTCGGATCAGGCAGGAAGACCGCCGACACCCCCTTGTTCGACGGGGCCCAGCTCGCACCGCCGTCCTTGGTGCGGAACACCCCGGCCGTGGAGACCGCGACCGTCACGTCCCGCGCATCCCTCGGATCGGTCAGGATCGTGTGGAGCCCCTCGCCGCCCCCGCCGGGCACCCACTTCGAACGCGTCGGATGTTCCCACAGCGGGCGGACCAGCTCGAAGGACTCCCCACGGTCCTCCGAGCGGAAGAGTGCGGCCGGCTCCGTCCCCGCGTACACGACGTCGGGCGCCTCGGCCCCCGCCGGGTGCAGCTGCCAGACCCGCTCCAGGGAGGCGCCGGTGAACGACGGGAATTTCACCGCCGGTTGCTGCGGCTCGACCCATGTCGCGCCCAGGTCGTCGGAGTGGAACACCGACGGCCCCCAGTGCGCACTGTCCCCTCCGACCAGCAGCCGGGGCACCGGACCGCGGGTGTCGATGGCGATCGAGTAGATCGCCTGCGCATTGAAGTGCGGAGCTCCGAACTCCCAGGCGCCACCGCGCCTTCGGCCGATGAAAAGTCCCTTACGGGTTCCCACAGTGAGCAGTACGTCGGTCATGACCGACCCCTTCCGAAACGCCTTTGTCGCGGACACGGGCCAGTCTGCACCCGGCCACTGACAGTGGTGTGCAGAGACGATGTCTGTGCAGGTCGGACGGGGGTGGCGGGCGAGGGGCGGGCCCCGGCAGGGGAGACGCGGCCGCACCCGCACGGGCCGTCTTGACCACCGTCCGGAGCGGGCCGTAGCGTGCGGCAGAAAGCGCTTGCACAGTCGTCGATCCGGACTCAGGAGCACCCGTGGTGACCTTCGAAGGACTGCCCGGCGCCGTGGCCGTCTCCCACCTCCGGGTCTACGACTGGCCCACCGAGGACGGACTGCGCGGTGGTACGCCCCACCTCCACCTCACCTGTTCCGAGGGGTATGTGGTGGTCGGCGGCGCCGGCTCCGTGCAGACCCTCACCGCGTCCGGCTTCCGGCAGACGGCCCTGGCCGCCGGGTCCCTGGTGTGGTTCACCCCCGGCACGATCCACCGCCTTGTCAACGACGACGCCCTGCGTATCGTCGTCCTCATGCAGAACAGCGGACTGCCCGAAGCCGGGGACGCCGTTCTCACCCTGCCGCCCCGGTACCTGACGGACACCGACACCTACCGCGCGGCGGCCGCACTCCCCGCCGACGCGGCAGAGCCGGAACAGGAACGCGCCGCCCGCGCCCGCCGCGATCTGGCCGTCGAGGGCTTTCTCGCGCTGCGCCGCGCCACCGAGGCCGGCGACCCCGAGCCGCTCGCCGCCTTCCACCGGGCGGCCGCCGCGCTCGTGAAGCATCGGACGGACGACTGGCGGGCGCGCTGGGAACAGGGCGCCGCCGCAGCATCCCGGGCAACCGGTGAACAGTTGGACTCCCTGGCGCAGGGGGACGGTGGCCATCTCGCGCGAGCCCGTGTGCACGCCGAACAGCCGTCGGCGTACGGGAAGTTCGGGATGTGCGGCCGGCTCGACGTCTACGGCGGCTGATCCCACCGAAGGCGGCGGCTCGGGCCGTGCTCACCGGGTGCGACCCGCGGCTGGTGGGCGCTCTGCCGTGCTCCATGGCCTCCGGTGCTCCTGGTGGTGCGCTCAGAGCCCCAAGGCGTCGCCGGCCCACTCGGACGCCGGCGTTCCACCCGCGCCCGGCGTCCGTTCGGACCAGATGACCTTGCCCTCGGCGGTGTAGCGGGTGCCCCAGCGTTCGGCGAACTGGGCGACGAGATAGAGGCCGCGGCCGCCCTCGTCCGTCGTCGACGCATAGCGCAGATGCGGTGCGGTGCTCCCGGAGTCGGACACCTCGCAGATCAGCGAGTGGTTGTGCAGCATCCGGACGCGGATGGGGGCGCCGCCGTAGCGGATGGCGTTGGTGACCAGCTCACTGAGGATCAGCTCGGTGGCGAAGATCTCCTCCTCCAGACCCCGGTCGCTGAGCCACCGGGACACTTCCTTGCGGACCCCGGCGACGGCCGACGGGTCGGGCTCGATGTCCCATTCGCCGATACGGGAGGGGGCGAGGGTGCGCGTAGCGGCCACCAGGACGGCGGCGTCGTCACCCGGAGGGGTGGGCAGGAGCGCACTGATCAGGTCGTCGCAGGTCTCCTCCGGAGTCCGGTGCCGTCCGGCCAGCGTGTCGCGCAACGTGTCGAGCCCGGTATCGAAATCCCGCTCGCGCGACTCGACGAGACCGTCGGTGTAGAGCACCAGACGGGTCCCCTCCGGAAGTGGCAACTCCACTGCCTCGAAGGGCAGTCCGCCGATGCCCAGAGGCAGGCCGGCGGGGACGTCGGGGAACCGCACCGTGCCGTCGGGCAGCACCAGGACGGGACCGGGATGGCCGGCCCGGGCAGCGGAGCAGGTGCCGGCCACCGGGTCGTACACGGCGTACAGGCAGGTTGCCCCCGTGACCTCCGCGCGGTCGCCGTCGGCGGGCTCCTCCTGGTCGATGCGCGCCACCAGTTCGTCGACGCGCGCGAGGAGTTCGTCGGCCGGCAGGTCCAGCGTCGAGAAATTGTGGACCGCGGTGCGCAGGCGGCCCATCGTCGCGGCGGCGTGCAGACCGTGTCCGACGACGTCACCGACGACCAGGGCGACGCGCGCACCGGGCAGCGGAATGACGTCGAACCAGTCGCCGCCCACCCCCGCCTGAGCCGGCAGATAGCGGTAGGCGACGTCGAGAGCGTCCTGCTCGGGCAGGCCGCGGGGCAGCAGGCTGCGCTGCAGCGTCACCGCCATCTCGTGCTCGCGGGTGTAGCGGCGGGCGTTGTCGACACAGACGGCTGCCCGGGCGACCAGTTCCTCGGCGAACGTCAGATCGTCCTCGTCGAAGGGTTCAGGATTCTCCGCGCGCCAGAAGTTCGCCATGCCCAGGACCGCGCCGCGGGCGTGCAGCGGAACGGAGAGCAGGGAGTGGACACCGTAGGCGAGGATTCTCGCCGCCTGGTCGGGGTCGGGCCCCTGCCAGCGCGGCTCGGCGGACAGGTCCGGCACCAGCATAGTGTGACCACTGATCAGGCCCAGGGCCGGCGGGCTGGTGGGAACGAACCCGATGATCCTTCCGATCGGATAGAAGGGGTGGTCGCCGCGCACGCCCGCCGCAGCCGTACGCCGCAGGTCCAGCACGGTGCCGAGCGGCACCGACGGCTCCTCACCGTGCAGCACGGACTCGGCGAGGTCGACCGTGGCGAAGTCGGCGAAACGGGGGACCACCACTTCTGCCAGCTCCTCCGCGGTCCGGGTCACATCCAGGGTCGTCCCGATGCGCGCACCGGCCGCGTGGAGCAGAAGCAGCCGCCCCCGTACCTCTGCCGCCCGGCCGGCAAGGGCGGCCAGTTCCGTCGTGTCCCGCAGGGTCGCGACCGTCCCGGCAGGTCCGCCGTGTTCGTCGGTGGGCCGCAGATTGACGGCCAGCAGCCGGTCGCCCGCCACGCTCACCTCGTCGGAGGCGACACGGCCGCAGGCGAGGAGTTCCGCGAGGGGAGGAGGCAGGCCGACGTCCGTCATCGGACGCCCCTCGGCGTCCGCAGGAAGGCGCAGCAGCCGCCGGGCCTCGTCGTTGGCCAGCACCAGCCGTCCGTCGCCGTCGATGATGAGCACCCCTTCGCGTACGGAGTGCAGCACCGCGTCGTGATGCTCGTACAGGCGCGTCATCTCGGCGGGGCCGAGGCCGCGCGTCTGCCGCCGCAGACGTCGGCTGACCAGCGCCGCTCCGCCGGAGGTGAGAGCAAGTGCGGTCACCGCGGAGCCGGCCAGCACCGGAAGTTCGCGGTCGGCCATCTTGGTCACGTTCGTGACCGTGATGCCCACGGACACCAGGCCGGCGGTCGAGCCGTCGGCCCTCGGTACGGGCACCACCGAGTTCACGGCCGGCCCCCGGCTCCCCGGGAAGGTTCGGGTGAAGCCGTGCCCGAGAACCGCCTCCTTGTACGGGCCGAGGATGTGCTTGCCGATCAGCGCGCGATCGGGGTGGGTGTAGCGGATGCCGCGTGTGCTGGACACGACGACGTACTCGACGTGTGTGCTCTTCCGGACTTCTTCGGTGAGCGGCTCCAGCGCGGCGGTGGGATCGGGGCCGTCCAGCGCCGCCACGATGCCCGGGGAGTGGGCGAACGTGACGGCGACGGCGTTCGAACGGCTTCGGGCTTCCTGAATGGCGGCGTGCCGGCCCTGCCACACGAGCGAGAATGCGGCCACGGCGACGAGCAGCACCACGATCGCCAGCTCCAGCAGCAGCACCTGCCCGGCCACGGAGCGCACGCCGAGCAAGGTGTGGGCGTGCCCAGGGCGCGATGATCGAAGCTTTGCCGCATATCTGCCAAAGCCGCCCATAGCTCATTTTTATCAGCTATGTCCATACGAGAATTCGAAGGAATAATCGCTTGCACGGGCAACAGTCTCGGTACCCCCGGGGGTGGGGCCGTCACCGTGCCCCTCTGGCGGATCGTGGCCCCTGCTCGTCCCTGTCCTCGTCGGAGACGCCGGTCCGCAGGCTGCCCGCCCGTGGCCTGCTCGGCTGGTGCCTCACCGCTGCCACGGAGGCCGCCGTCGGCATCGCCCGCGACCTGCTGCTCGCCCCCGGACGATCGATCACCTCTGCAGTGAAACTGTCGAGGGTCCGGCCGCAGGCCGGACGAGACGTCAGAGGCGGGGGGCCGCCGTGCTGCTGCGCACCACCAGGTTGGTCGCGAGGTCGACCCGAGTGGTCGCGGGCTGCTGGCCCCGGCTGAGGTCGAGGACCAGCCGGGCCGCGGTCTCGGCCATCTCGATGAGCGGCTGGCGCACCGTGGTGAGCGGCGGCCCGATCCACCGGGTGAGGGGCAGATCGTCGAAGCCGACGACGCTGAGGTCCTCCGGGATGCGCAGGCCCAGCTCGCGAGCGGCCTCGTAGACGCCGAGCGCCTGCAGGTCGTTGCCGGCGAAGATGGCGGTGGGCGGCTCGGGCAGCCGCAGGAGTTCCAGCCCCGCGGTGTAGCCGTCCTCGTGCGAGAACTCGCCCTCCCGGACCAGATCGGGATCGATGGGCAGCCCCGCGGTCTCCATGGCGGCCCGGTAGCCGTCGACCCGGGCTCGGCTGCACATCATCCGGGACGGGCCGCTGACGACACCGATCCGCCGGTGTCCGAGGCCGGTCAGATGGCGCGTGGCGGCAAGCCCGCCCTGCCAGTTGGTCGTTCCGACCGACGGCACGTCGTCACCCGGGTCGCCCGCCGGATCGACCACCGCGAAGGGGATGTTTCGGCTGGTCAGCTGGGCGCGCTGGGCCGCGGTCAGGTCCGAGAGCACCAGGATCACACCCACCGGCCGACGGGCCAGCACGCCGTCCACCCAGGTCTGGCCCGGTGTCAGCCGGCCGGCGCTCTCGGAGAGCACCAGGCTCAGCCCTTCCTCCCGGGCGACGTTCTCGACGCCCCGGACGACCTCCATGGCCCAGCCGCTGTCGAGCTCGTGGAAGACCAGATCGATCAGCTGCGACTGTGCGGTGGAACCCCGCCTGCGCCGGTAGCCGTGGAGCAGCAGCAACTCCTCCACCCTGGTGCGCGTACCGGGGGCGACGTCGGCTCGGCCGTTCAGCACTTTCGAAACTGTCGGTGCCGAGACCCCGGCCGCGCGAGCGATCTCCGCCAGCGTGGCGGTGCTCTGCGACGGCACGTCGGCAGACGCCTTCTCCTGTGGTGACTGGACCTTTGCAGGGCTCATGCGGGAATCGTAGCTTCATGTCACTCGGATCGGGGAAGGGGCCAGTGTTCGGAAAATCCTTCCGCAAACCTCTTGACGTGCCCGAAACACGACCGTACGGTTCCGGCAACATTCGAAAGACACCCCGAAACATTCGACAGAGGTGCGGTCATGCGGTCGGGCATATTCACTCAGGGCACGCGTACGGCGAGATGGACCGCAGCGGGTGCGGCCATGGTAATGGCCGGTCTGCTGGCGGGTTGCGGTACGAGCGGGGGCAGCGGTAGCGACGGCGGAACCATCACCGCGTACGTCTACGGCGATGACGCGGTCAAGGTTCAGCAGGCCGCGGTCACGAAGTTCAACAAGACCTCGAAGGTCAAGGTCAAGCTGGTGTCGGTGCCCGGCACCGACTACGTGAACAAGCTCCGCAGCGCGATGGGCTCGCCGAGCGCTCCGGACGTGTTCTTCAACTGGGGCGGCGGCTCGATCAAGCCGTACGTCGACGCGAAGCAGCTGGTCGACCTCACGTCGACGGTCAACAGCACCCCTGAGCTCAAGGACGGATTCCTTCCGTCGATCATGACGGCGGGCGGCCTCGACGGGAAGATCTACGGGGTGCCGATGCGCGGCATGCAGCCCGTGATGCTCTTCTACAACAAGTCGCTCTTCGCCGAGAACAAGCTCGAGGCCCCCAAGACCTGGGAGGACCTGCAGAACGCCATCACCACATTCAAGGCCAAGGGCATCACGCCCTTCGCTCTCGGCGGCGCCGACAAGTGGCCCGAGCTGATGTGGATGGAGTACCTGCTCGACCGGATCGGCGGACCCGAGGTCTTCCAGAAGATCCAGAACGGCGACACCTCCGGCTGGGGCGACCCGGCGGTGCTGAAGGCGGCCCAGACCGTCAAGGAGCTCGTCGACCAGGGTGCCTTCGGCAAGAACTTCAACTCCGTCGACTACGGCAACGGTGGCGCGCCCACGCTCCTCAACAAGGGCAAGGCCGCCATGCACCTCATGGGCTCGTGGGAGTACTCGACCCAGCTGGGCAAGGCGCCGGAGTTCGCCAAGAAGGACCTCGGCTGGACCGCCTTCCCGACCGTGGCCGGCGGCGTCGGCGACGCGGCGGACGTGGTGGGCAACCCGACCAACTACTGGTCGATCAACGCGCGCACCAAGCACAAGGACGCCGCGATCGCCTTCCTGAAGACGATGGCCTCGCAGGATTACGCCAAGGCCCTGGTCGACAACGGTGACATCCCCACCACGTCCAACGCGGCCTCGATGCTCAGCACGTCGCCCAACCCGCAGTTTGCCAACGACCAGTACAGCCTGGTCCAGAAGGCGCCCAGCTTCACGCTCTCGTGGGACCAGGCACTGGAGTCCAAGTACGCCACCCCGCTGCTCACCGAGATCAGCAAGCTGTTCGCCGGCAAGTCCACCCCTGAGCAGTTCGTCACAGCGATGAAGGCCGTCAAGTAAGCATGTCCCACCACACTCCGCACGTGAAGACGCGTGGGGGCAGGAAGACGGCCGTCGGCAACGTCGGCCGTCCTCCGGTCAGCTGGGCACTGCCCGGCATCCTCTTCTTCGCCGTCTTCGCGATCGTCCCGCTGGCGATCGCCGTCTACCTCTCCTTCTGCCAGTGGGACGGGCTGAACTCCCCGACCCCGGCGGGCCTGGACAACTGGACCCGGCTGTTCAAGGACCCGGAATTCCGCCAGGCCGCCTGGCTGAGCCTTCTGCTGACCACCGTCAGCTGGGCCTTCCAGACCCCTGTGGCACTGCTCCTCGGGGTCTGGGCGGCGGGCCGGCAGCGCAGCAGGGCCGTGCTCTCCGCGGTCTTCTTCATCCCGCTGCTGCTCTCGACCACCGCCATCGCCATGCTCTTCCACGCCCTGCTGGACCCCAACTTCGGTGTGATCACGGAGATAGGGCCCTGGTTCGGGATCGACCCGAACATCATGGGATCCTCCACCGGCGCCCTGCTCACCGTGGCGTTCGTCGGCGGCTGGCAGTTCATGCCGTTCCACACCCTGATCTACCAGGGCGGCGCCCGCCAGATACCCGAGGTGCTGTACCAGGCGGCCGAAATGGATGGCGCCGGCATGTTCCGGCAGTTCTTCCACATCACTCTGCCGCAGCTGCGCCACACCATCACGACCTCGTCGGTTCTGATGATCGTCGGCTCGCTGACGTACTTCGACACCGTGCTGATCATGACCAAGGGCGGTCCCGGCACGGACACCACGGTCCTGCCGTACCTGATGTACCGGACCGGTTTCCAGACCTACGACCTCGGCTATGCCGCGGCTATCGCCACGGCCCTGGTCGTGGTGGCCACCGCCCTGTCGCTGATCCTGGTCCGCTTCAGCGGTTTCGGGAACATGCGGTCCACCCGGGAAGGTATGTGACGAGATGTCAATCGACACCCGCCCCGAGGCGCCGGCCATGTCGCCCGCGATCCGGCGCCGTGGGGCCGCCGCCCGCCGCCGCAAGAGCTGGGGCAACCCACTCGCCGGTCTGGGCTCGCTGGTCTGGCTCATCATCGTGGTCGTACCGCTCTACACGCTGATCTCCTCGTCGCTGATGCACCAGGACGAGGCGCTCAACGGGGACCCGCTGGCCTTCCCCACGCACCCGACGCTCGACAACTACAACACCGTGCTGAACAGCGGCTTCTCCACGATGCTCGTGAACACGGCGATCGTCGCCGCGTCCACCGTGGTCATCGTGCTGTTGCTCGCGGTGCCCGTCGCCTATGTGGCGGTGCGCACCCGCAGCCGGCTTTCCTCGCTCGCCTTCCGGACCTTCCTGCTCGGCGTGGCGATCCCGGCGCAAGCGGTGATCGTGCCGCTCTATCTGCTCATCGGCAAGATGGGGCTCTACGACACCCTGCCCGCGATCATCCTGCCGACCGCCGCTTTCGCGATGCCGGTGGCGGTACTCGTGCTCAGCGGCACCATGCGCGATGTCTCCGAGGAGATGTACGAGGCGATGGCGCTCGACGGCGCCTCGCCCCTGCGGATGCTGTGGCAGCTGGCGATCCCCATGTCCAAGGCCGGCATCAGCACGGTGGCCATCTACACGGCGCTCCAGGCGTGGAACGGCTTCCTCTTCCCGCTGATCCTGACGCAGTCCGAGGAGAACCGGGTGCTGACCCTCGGTCTCTTCAACTTCATGACCCAGTTCGGTGTCAACATCCCCGCCGTTCTGGCTGCGATCGTCCTCTCCGTCGTACCCATCTTCGCCGTCTACCTCGTGGCACGGAAGGCGCTGATCAACGGACTGATGGGGGTGGGCGGCAAGTAACGCACCCACGCCGCCCCGCACCACCGCACTCATGAGAGGAACCCCTGCCGCCATGGCAATCCCCCCTGCCCCGCATGCCCACCAGGCCTCCCGGCCCACCGCCGTCGACGGCCCGTGGCGCGACCCTTCACTCACCCCCGAGACACGGGTGGCCGACCTCGTCGCCCGGATGACGCTGGAGGAGAAGGCCGCGCAGCTGTACGGAGTCTGGGTGGGCGCCGACGTGGACGGTGACGGGGTCGCACCGCACCAGAACGACATGGTCGACCCGGTCGACTGGGACGAACTCACCACGCGCGGCCTCGGCCAGCTGACCAGGCCGTTCGGTACCGCCCCGGTGGACCCCGGCGTCGGCGCCGTCTCCCTGGCCCGCGCCCAGGAGCGGATCGCGGAGGCCGGCCGGTTCGGTATCCCGGCGCTCGCCCACGAGGAGTGCCTCGCGGGCTTCACCGCCTGGGGCGCCACCGCCTACCCCGTCCCGCTGTCCTGGGGAGCCGCCTGGAACCCGGAGCTGGTCACCGAGATGGCCCACCGCATCGGCCGCGACATGCGGTCGGTGGGCATCCACCAGGGGCTGGCACCCGTCCTCGACGTGGTGCGCGACCTGCGCTGGGGCCGGGTGGAGGAGACGATCGGCGAGGACCCGTACCTGGTCGCCACCATCGGCACCGCGTACGTCCGCGGCCTGGAATCAGCCGGGATCGTCGCCACTCTCAAGCACTTCGCCGGATACGCCGCCTCGGCGGGTGCCCGCAACCTCTCTCCGGTCCGGGCCGGTGCGCGCGAGATGGCCGACGTCGTCCTCCCGCCCTTCGAGATGGCACTGCGGGAAGGCGGCGCCCGCTCGGTGATGCACTCGTACGCCGAGATCGACGGTGTTCCCGCGGCGGCCGACCCGGCGCTGCTCACCGAACTGCTCAGGGACACCTGGGGGTTCGACGGCACTGTCGTCGCCGACTACTTCGGCATCGGCTTCCTGGAGACACTGCACAAGGTCGCCGCGGACCGCGGCGACGCCGCCCGCCTCGCGCTGACCGCCGGGGTCGACGTGGAACTGCCCACCGTCCGCAGCTACGGCGATGAGCTCGTCGCCGCCGTACGGAACGGCTCCGTGGCCGAGGAGCTGGTCGACCGGGCGCTGAACCGGGTCCTGCTGCAGAAGTGCGAACTCGGACTGCTCGACCCGGAATGGTCGCCGCTGCCTGCCGCGTTGATCGGGGCCGACCCCGAGCAGGCGCGTGCCACGGTGGACCTCGACCCGCCGGAGAACCGGGCACTCGCCCGGCAACTGGCCGAGCAGGCCGTCGTGCTGCTCGCCAACCCCGGCGACGCCCTGCCGTTGCGCGGCGACGGCCGGATCGCGGTCGTCGGGCCGCGGGCCGACGACGCGCTGGCCATGCTCGGTTGCTACTCCTTCCCCAGCCACGTCGGGGTCTCGCACCCCGAGGTGCCGATGGGGATCGACATTCCGACCGTGCTCGAAGCGCTGCGGGGGGAGTTCCCCGGCGCGGACATCGGCTCGGCGGCCGGCTGCGACGTGGACGGCACGGACACCTCCGGCATCGAGGCGGCGGCCGAACTCGCCCGCCGCAGCGACGTGTGCGTCGCCGTGCTCGGCGACCGGGCCGGGCTGTTCGGCCGCGGCACCTCCGGTGAGGGCTGCGACGCCGCCGACCTCGCCCTGCCCGGTGTCCAGGGCGAGCTGCTCGACGCACTGCTGGCCACCGGAACCCCGGTGATCCTGGTGCTGCTGACGGGCCGTCCGTATGCGCTGGGCCGCTGGGCGGACCGGACGGCTGCCACCGTGCAGGCGTTCTTCCCCGGCGAGGAGGGCGGTCCGGCACTGGCTGGTGTGCTCTCCGGCCGGGTGAACCCCTCCGGCCGGCTGCCGGTCGGTGTCCCGCACGGCCCGGGCGGCCAGCCGTGGACGTATCTGCAACCGCCGCTGGGGCTGGCGAGCGGGGTCAGCAACCTGGACCCGACGCCGCTCTACCCCTTCGGACACGGTCTGTCGTACACCTCGTTCGAGTGGGACGCCGGCGCAGCTGCCCCGGCCGAGCTCCCCACCGACGGCTCCACCGACATCGAACTCACCGTCCGCAACAGCGGGGACCGCGAAGGCGCCGAGGTGGTGCAGCTCTACGTGCACGACCCGGTCGCCCAGACCACCCGCCCGGAATCGCGGCTGATCGGGTACGCCCGGGTGCAGCTCGCCGCCGGGCAGGCCCGACGCGTGCGGTTCCACTTCCATGCCGATCTGGTGTCCTTCACCGGTATCGGCGGCCGGCGGATCGTCGAACCCGGCGATCTCGAACTGCGGCTCGCGACATCCAGCGCGGCCGACGACGTCAAGCAGACCGTGAAGCTGCGGCTCACCGGTCCCGAGCGCACGGTCGATCACCGGCGCCGCCTCGTCTGCGACACGTCGATCGAACTGATCTGAATCAGCCCCCACTTGAGGGCCCGGGCCTCCCCGCTCCAGCTGCGGGGAGGATCCCGAAACTTTCGACTCGGTACATTCCATCGAAGGGACATGTCATGCGCAAGGCAACTCAGGCTGCCGTCGTCGGCACCGCCGCCGCAGCCCTGCTGGTCTCCACGTTCACCGTCGCCGCCAGCGCCACCCCCGAGAACGCCGCCCACCACACCAAGCCGAAGAGCGACGCGGCGGCCAGGACCCTCGGCGCCCTCGGCAAGCGCGCCGACCTGCGGATCGGCACGGCGGTCGACATGTCGGCGCTCGCCTCCGACGCGGCCTACCGGGCCAAGGCCGCGGGGGAGTTCTCCTCGGTCACCCCGGAGAACGTCATGAAGTGGGAGGCCGTCGAGCCGCAGCGCGGCACGTACAACTGGGCCCCCGCCGACGAGTTGGTGGACTTCGCCAAGGAGAACGGCCAGCTGGTCCGGGGCCACACCCTGGTCTGGCACAGCCAGCTGCCCGCCTGGCTGAACAACGGCGACTTCACGGCCGATGAGCTGCGGGAGATCCTGCACAAGCACATCACCGACGAGGTGACCCACTTCAAGGGCAAGATCTGGCAGTGGGACGTCGTCAACGAGGCCTTCAACGACGACGGCACCATGCGCGACAGCATCTGGCTGCAGAAGCTCGGCCCCGGCTACATCGCCGACGCCTTCCGCTGGGCGCACCAGGCCGACCCCAAGGCCACGCTCTTCATCAACGACTACAACATCGAGGGCGTCAACGCGAAGAGCACCGCCCTCTACAAGCTCGTCACGCAGCTCCGCAAGGAGCACGTGCCGGTTCACGGCGTCGGCATCCAGGGACACCTGGACGTCCAGTACAGCGCCCCGCACGACATCGCCACCAACATGAAGCGCTTCGACGACCTCGGGCTGGAGACCGCGATCACCGAGGCCGACGTCCGCATCCCGATGCCCGCCGACAACACCGAGCTGGAGGCGCAGGCGGAGGCCTACGACGTACTGCTGCGGGGCTGCCTGCTGACCGAGCACTGCACCGACTTCACGGTGTGGGGCTTCACCGACAAGTACTCCTGGGTTCCCGGCGTCTTCACGGGTGAGGGCGCGGCGAACATCCTCGACGAGAACTACAAGGCCAAGGCCGCGTACAACGCGATGAGCCAGGACCTGACGCTGGCCGCGGGCAGGGACTGACAGTGCACATGATCAGCAGCACAGTGGAGGCAGTGCAGTGACGGGCGGCCTCCGGATCCACGCAGTGAAGATCACCCCGGTCGCCTTCCGTGACCCGGCGCTGCTCAACGCGGTCGGCGTGCACGAACCGTACGCCCTGCGTGCGATCGTCGAGGTGGACACCGGCGAAGGCCTCGTCGGCCTCGGCGAGACCTATGCCGACGAAGGTCATCTGCGCCGGCTGCGGGCGGCTGCGGACGCCCTCATCGGAATGGACGTGTACGCGCTCGGAGCCATGCACCGCAAGGTCGCCGAAGTCCTGGCCGCGGACAACGGAGTCGGTGGCTCCGGACTCACCGGGATGATCACCACCAGCAGCGCCGTGGACCGGGTGTTCTCCCCGTTCGAAGTGGCCTGTCTGGACCTACAGGGCAAGGCTGCCGGTCGCCCGGTCAGTGACCTGCTCGGCGGAGCGGTACGCGAATCCGTGCCGTTCAGCGCGTACCTGTTCTACAAGTGGGCGGCGCACCCGGGACAGGAGCCGGACGACTGGGGTGCGGCACTGGATCCGGATGCCATCGTCGCCCAGGCGCGCCGGATGATCTCCGAGTACGGCTTCACCGCGATCAAGCTCAAGGGCGGTGTCCGGCCGCCCGCGGAGGAGGTCGAGGCGGTCCTCGCACTGCGCGAGGCCTTCCCCGGCGTACCGCTGCGGCTCGATCCCAACGCCGCTTGGAGCGTGGAGACATCGGTCGAGGTGGCCCGCCGACTCGAGGGTGTCCTCGAGTACCTGGAGGACCCGACGCCCGAGCTGGACGGCATGGCGCAGGTGGCACGGCAGACGCCGATCCCGCTGGCCACCAACATGTGCGTGGTCGCGTTCGAGCATCTGGCGCCCGCGGTCGAGCAGGGGTCGGTCCAGGTCGTGCTCTCGGACCACCACTACTGGGGCGGCCTGCACCGCTCCAAGCTGCTGTCCGGCATCTGCGACAACTTCGCCATGGGGCTGTCCATGCACTCCAACTCGCATCTGGGGATCAGCCTGGCCGCGATGACCCATCTGGCGGCCGCCACGCCGAACCTCACCTACGCCTGTGACACCCACTGGCCGTGGAAGACCGAGGAAGTCGTGGAACCGGGCGTACTGACGTTCACCGACGGGTCAGTGCGGGTTCCGCAGGGGCCGGGGCTCGGCGTCGAACTCGACCACGACGCGCTCGCCCGCCTGCACGAGCAGTACCTCAAGTGCGGTCTGCGCAACCGGGACGACACCGGTTACATGCAGCGGATCGACCCCCACTACGAGAAGAAGACTCCGCGCTGGTGAGCGACGGCGGCCCAGGGCCGCTGCAGTACCTCCGCGCATCACAGCATTCGAAGGAGCATTCATGGCTTGGCTAGACTGGGCCGCCCTCGGCGGCTATTTCCTGGTGATGCTGCTCATCGGCCTCTGGTCGCACCGCCGCGTCGGTGATGTGAGCGACTACTTCACCGGTGGCGGCCGGATGCCCTGGTGGCTGTCCGGCATCTCCCACCACATGTCCGGTTACAGCGCCGCCGTGTTCGTCGCCTACGCGGCCATCGCGTACAGCTACGGCATCACGGTCTACATATGGGCGTTCCTGCCGCTCGCCTTCGGCACCGCCGTGGGTGCCTGGTTGTTCGCGCCGCGCTGGAACCGGCTGAGGCAGCGATACGCGGTCGCCTCGCCGCTCGAATATCTGGCCAAGCGCTACAACGTGCCCACCCAGCAGGCGCTCGCCTGGAGCGGCGCTCTGCTCAAGGTGTTCGACGTGGCCGCCAAGTGGGCGTCCGTCGCCGTGCTGCTCAATGTGTTCACCGGCATGTCGATGACGGCCGGCATCCTGATCACCGGCGTGGTCACCCTGCTCTACTGCACGGTGGGCGGGCTCTGGGCCGATGCGCTCACCGACTTCGGGCAGTTCGTCATCCAGGGCATCGCGGCGCTCGCCATGGTCTGGGTGGTGCTGGACCGTCTGGGCGACGGCATCTCCGGTCTCGGCACGATCTGGCACAAGCTGCCCGAGGGACACGGCCACCCGCTGGTCGGCCCCTACACCGCCACCTTCCTCGGTGCGTACGTCGTCGTGAAGCTCTTCGAGTACAACGGCGGCATGTGGAACCTGGCCCAGCGCTACATGGCCACGGACACCCCGCAGGCCGCCCGCCGTTCGGCCGGGCTCTCCGCGCTGCTGTACGTGATCTGGCCCGCGGTCCTGCTGTTCCCGCCCGTCGCCGCGGCCGTGCTGCTGCCGGACATCACCGACCCGCAGAAGGTCTACGCACTGATGGCGGAGTCGTACCTGCCGGCCGGACTGGTGGGTCTGACGCTCGCCGGGATGTTCTCGCACACCATGGCCATGGCCTCGTCGGACGCCAACGCCGTCTCCGCGGTGGTCACCCGGGACATCATCCCGGCGGTCGTGCGCCGCGCCAAGGAACTGCCGCCTGCGACCGGACTGTTCATCGCCCGCGTGTGCACGGTCGTGTTCATCACCGTGAGCATGCTCGTCGCCATCGAGGCGGATCACTTCGGCGGGGTGCTGGGCATCATCGTCGGTCTGGTCGCGGCCGTGATGGGGCCGATCTCCATCCCCATGCTGCTGGGACTGCTGCCACTCTTCCGCAAGTGCGGGCCGCGCGCCGCCCTGTCCTCCTGGGCGCTGGGGCTGCTGGGCTACGTCCTGGTGAAGTTCGTGCTGGAGAGCACGGATCAGACCGTCATCATCGTCACGCCGCTGGTGACCTCGCTGGTGGTGTACGTGGTGGTCGGCCTGCTCAGCCCGGAGCCCGACGCGACGGCCGACGCGATCGTGGCCGCGGTGTCGCCCGCCCCTGACGGCGACAACGAACCGGTGGCTGTCGCGGTGCCGCAGGCCGCCGTTCCCGGTGCCTCGGACTGACGCGGCTCCGGACCCGGTACCCCCTACCCGACAACTCGTCAACGTGCACACCCGTCCAATTTGTCATGAGTGTGAACAAAACTGGGAGAGCAGTATGGACAAGCACTTCCCGCAACATGCGAGCCGCAGATCGATTCTGGGGCTCGGCCTGGGGCTCACCGCCCTGACAGCAACACCTCTCGGCTCGCTGCTCGGTCTCTCGTCGGAGGCCCTGGCCGCCGCACCGGGCGCGGCCGGACTGCCGACCGACCCCGGCGCGTACATCTCCTTCACGCCCCGCTCCGGCAGCTTCCCGCTCTTCAGGGCGGGCACAGCGGCCCCCGTCCTGGTCAGCGACCGGGACCACGCGGGTGTCGTCCGGGTGGCCGGTGACCTCCAGGCCGACATCGAGCGCGTCACCGGTGTCCGCCCCGTTCTCTCGCGGGGTGCGACACCGAAGGGCCGCGAGATCGTCATCGTCGGAACCATCGGCCGCAGCCCTCTGATCGACGGGCTGATCGCTGCGGGCAAGCTCAACGTCTCCGGTATCAAGGGCAAGTGGGAGACCAGCCTCCAGACCGTCGTCGAGAAGCCGCTGCCCGGCGTGGACCGCGCCTTCGTGATCGCGGGCAGCGACCAGCGCGGCACGATCTACGGTACGTACGACGTCTCCCGGGGGATCGGCGTATCGCCCTGGTACTGGTGGGACGACGTCACCCCCGTACACCGGGACGGTCTGTACGTCCTGCCCGGCCGCCACACCCAGGGCACCCCGGCCGTGAAGTACCGCGGGTTCTTCATCAACGACGAGAACCCGGCGCTCGGCACGTGGGCACCGGCGTTCTTCGGCCCCGGCAAGGCCCCCGGCTTCGAGGGCGGCTTCAACGCCGACTTCTACGCCAAGATCTTCGAAGTGATGCTGCGCCTCAAGGCCAACTACCTCTGGCCGGCTGTCTGGGGCCGCGCGTTCGCCGAGGACGACCCGAAGAACCACGCCACCGCGAAGGCGTACGGGGTCGTCATGGGCACCTCGCACGAGGCGCCGATGATGCGCGGTATCGAGGAGTGGAACCGGCACGCCGTCGCCGCCGTCCGGGACGGCGCCGGCAACATCACTACCCCCGGACACGACCCCTACGGCGGCACCGGCGAGTGGTCGTTCCGGCGCAACGCCGAGGCGATCAAGGCGTACTGGGCCGACGGCATCCGCCGGATGAAGGACGAGGACTTCGAGGGCGTCGTCACCCTCGGCATGCGCGGCAACGGCGATGTCAGCCTGCCGGACGGCGACGGCATCGAGCTGATGACCGAGATCATCGCCACCCAGCGGCAGATCCTGGCCGAGGTCTCCGGCAAGGACGTCACCACGATTCCGCAGGTGTGGACCCTCTACAAGGAGGTCCAGCACTACTGGGACCGCGGCTTGCGGGTGCCCGACGACGTCACCGTCGTCCTCACCGACGACAACTGGGCCAACATCCGTAAGCTCCCCGACCTCAAGAACGATGCGCGCGAGGGTGGTTACGGCCTCTACTACCACTTCGACTACGTCGGGGTGGGCCGCAACTACAAGTGGGTGGACACCGCTTCGCTGCCGAACATGTGGGACCAGCTCCACCAGTCCGTCGCCTACGGGAACCACGGCCTCTGGGTCACCAACGTCGGCGACCTCAAGGGCAACGAACTGCCCACGCAGTTCTTCCTGGAGTACGCCTGGAACCCCGACCGCTGGACTCTCGACCGGCTGCCGGAGTGGGAGGAGCAGTACGCCCGGCAGAACTTCGGCGAGCAGCAGGCCGAGGACATCGCCGAGGTGCTCCGCAGGTACGCGCAACTGCAGTCCCGGCGCAAGCCCGAACTGCTCAACCGCAAGATCACCCTCGACCCGGCCAAGGACCCCGCCAAGGACGCGTCGGCGATCATCTACGACGACCAGGCCACTCCGTTCAGCCTGACCGACTACCGCGAGATGGAGCGCGTCACCGAGGAGTGGCAGCGGCTCGGTGCCGACGCCGAACGGATCAGCCGCAAGCTGCCCGCCTCCGTCCAGGACGCCTGGTACGAACTGGTCGGATACGAGGTGCAGGCCACCGCCAACCTCTACGCCCTGCGTGAGGCCGAGTTCAAGAACCTGCACTACGCGGCGCAGGGCCGGGCCCTCACCAACGATCTGGCGGCCGCCGCCGAGGCCCGACTCGCCGACGACCTGGCGCTGGCGGACCGCTTCAACACGAAGGTCGCCGACGGGAAGTGGCAGGGGTTCCAGACCCAGCCGCACATCGACTACGGCGATGTGGCCCGTTACGGGCCGAACGCCCCCTGGCAGCAGCCCGAGCTCAACAACGTCGCCATCAAGGACGTGCTGTTCCCCGCGGTCAAGCGCATCGACCTCCCGGCCGGCGCCGAGATGGGCGTGGCCGTCGACGGCTCGGACAAGTGGTGGCCCGAGGAGAGCACCCCGGCCGTGCTGCCGGCCTTCAGCCCGTACCAGAGCCAGGCAGCGCAGTACATCGAGGTGTTCAACCGGGGCGCCGCCCCGTTCGACTACCGGATCCGGACAGGGGCTTCCTGGCTCGTCGCCGACCGCGTCAGGGGCCGGGTCGACAAGCAGGACCGGATCACCTTCCGCGTCGACTGGTCACGGGCGCCCAAGGGTGTCACGGAGGTACCGATCACGGTCAGCGGTCCGGACGGCCGCCAGGTCGTCGTCCAGGCCGTGATCGACCACCCCAAGGAGCGGCGCTCGCAGCTCGAAGGGTTCGTCGAGGCCAACGGATACGTCTCCATCGAGGCGGACCACTACTCCCGTTCCGTCGGCGCCGGCGGAATCGCCTGGCAGCGCATCCCCGGTATCGGACGGACCGGCGCCGGCATGGAGCCCTTCCCGGTCACCGCCGCCCGCCAGAGTCCGGGCGGCGCCGGCCCGCGGCTGGAGTACCGGGTCAGCCTGTTCACCACCGGGCCGGTCACCGTGCACGCGTATCTGTCGCCCCGTAACAACGCGCTGGCGTCCGACGGCCTCACGTACGCCGTCTCCTTCGACGACGACGCGCCGCAGAGCGTGAACGTCACGGCGGTGACGGGATCCGACGACGGCACCATGAACGTCCAGTGGGCGCGCAACACCTCCGACAACGTCAACCGCACCAGTACGGTGCACCACATCGGCCGGGCCGGTGTGCATGTGCTGAAATTCTGGATGGTCGACCCGACGGTGGTGCTGCAGAACCTGGTGGTCGACACCGGCGGCCTCAAGCCCAGCTACCTGGGCCCGCAGGAGAGTCTCCGGCTGAAGTGAGCCATGGGACGGGCAGGGGAGCAGAGCGATGAAGAGTGAGATCGAGGACGCCGACGGACACGGTGCGATCCTGGGCGTGACCCCCGTTGGGGCGGGGGTCGAGGTCCGGGTGTCGGGTCCGGCGGGGGAGCTCTCACTGATCTGCACCCCTGCCCGGTCCCGGGAACTGGCTGCGGCTCTCGCCCGTGCGGCGGACGAGGTGGAGAGCGCGCAGTCGGCGGAGCCCGTCACCGTCACGGCGCAGGAGCTGCGCCGCGGTGACGTACGGGACGGCGACCGGGCCATGATGGTGGAAGCCGTCAGGGTCGACGGGGCCACCGCCTACGTCACCTGGAAGTCGGGCGCCGGGCGCAGCTGGACCCAGGGCTACGACGCGGACGTGGAGATCACGCTGCGGCGCCGCGCCTGAGTCGCGAACGGCTCGCGGACGAGGCCCTTCCCGGAGTCGGGGAGGGCCTCGTCCGCGTTGTCGCGTTGTACGAGAACCTTCGTAATTTGACGGCCGTCGTAGTACGGGAGGTATCGTACTAGTGATCCTGTCGTCCCGGCGAAACGGAGTCCGCCGTGAGTGTCCTGTTCGAGCCCTGCACCTTGAGGTCGCTTGTCATACCCAACCGGGTGTGGATGGCGCCCATGTGTCAGTACAGCGCGGAAGCGGTGGGGCCGAATGCAGGCGTCGCGACCGACTGGCACTTCGCCCACCTCGCGGCACGCGCCGTCGGCGGGACCGGTCTCATCCTCACCGAGGCGACGGCCGTCAGCCCTGAGGGCCGGATCAGCCCCGCCGACCTCGGTATCTGGAACGACACCCAGGTGGCCGCCCTCCGGCGGATCACCACTTTCATCAAGGGCCAAGGCTCCGTCGCCGGCATTCAGCTCGCCCACGCCGGCCGCAAGGCATCGACCGCTGCCCCCTGGCTGGGTGGAGGGCCCGTGGGACCGGACGAGCACGGCTGGCAGCCCGTCGCCCCCAGCCCGCTCCCGTTCGACGAGGGCCACCCCGTTCCGCACGAGCTGACCGTGGCCGAGATCCACGGCGTCGTCGACCAGTTCCGCGAAGCCGCTCGACGGGCGCTCGACGCGGGCTTCAAGGTCGCCGAGGTGCACGGAGCCCACGGGTATCTCGTCGGACAGTTCCTCTCCCCGCACAGCAACCGGCGCACGGACGAGTACGGCGGCAGCTTCGACAACCGCGTCCGGTTCGCCCTGCAGGTCGTCGACGCCGTACGCGAGGTATGGCCCGAGGACCTGCCCGTCTTCTTCCGGATCTCGGCCACGGACTGGCTCACCGAGAACGACGAGGACGACCGTGAGGGCTGGACCGTCGACGAGACGGTACGGCTGGCCAAGGAGCTGCAGGCCCACGGCGTCGACCTGCTGGACGTCTCCAGCGGCGGCAACGCTCCGAACGCCCGCATCACGCCGGGACCCGGATTCCAGGTCCCCTTCGCCGCCCGGGTGCGCGAGGAGACCTCGCTGCCCGTCGCGGCCGTGGGACTGATCACCGAGCCGCAGCAGGCGGAGAAGATCGTGGCCGACGGGCAGGCCGACGCCGTGCTCCTCGGGCGGGAGCTGCTGCGGAGCCCGTCATGGGCGCAGCACGCGGCGCGCGAACTGGGCGGCGAGGTCCACAAGCCCGCCCAGTACCTTCGAGCCGTCTGACACGACACCTTCGTGCCGTCCGACACGACGAGCCCCGGCCGGACATCCGGCCGGGGCTCGGTGCGTTGCGGGCGGCCGCAACGCAGGGCTCTGCGTCAGCCCCGGCGCGCGCGGAACAGGTCGCGGATCAGGGCGATCTCGGCCCCATGGTGCAGCAGTTCCTGATTGACCCACCAGACTGTTTCGATGAACGGATCCTCCGGGTCGCTGCCATGCGGGTACGTGCTGTGCCCCACGGTGTCGAGCGCCGCGTCGTCGGCGCCGAGCAGCGCCTCCCGCCAAGCGGTGGCGGCGGATTCGAAGGCCGCGATCGCCCCGGCGGCGTCCCCGGCGACCACGTAGTCGTCCCGCGTCAGGGTGTGGCTGCCGTTGGTGTGGTCGGCGCGGAGGGCAAGCAACTCGCTGAGGTGACTCAGCCGCCACGCCAGGGTGGTGAACGGCGGCGGTGTGGGGTGCGGCGGCTGCGCCGAGTCGCGGCCCCAGTCACCCGCGCCGACGAGAACGGTCGCTCCGGGCCCGGGCCCCGCCGCGCGCCGCCGGACCGACCAGCAGTCCGGCACCGGCTCCCAGAGGTACTCCTCGTCGGTCATCGACGCGACCTCGACGTCCGTGCCGTTGCCGCTGTCCATGACAGGGCCGGTCATACGGTCGGCGAGGCGCCCCCGCGCGAAGTCGAACTGCTGCAGCAGAGGGATCAGGCGTGGTGGTGTCGCCATCGGACGCTCCTGGAGTGGCTTTTCGGACTGTGCGACACCCACTCGGGGTCACACGCACGTCCGGACCATGTCACAGCCGGTTCGACACCGCGCTCCATTTTCTTGACGACCGGCGGCTCTCCTCGGCGCTACGGGTTCGCCGCCCCTCGGCACGGCGAACGGTCGCATGGCGGCTCACTGTCGAGGCGGGAGCATGGTCGTGGCCGCCCGCGGCACGCCGTTACAACGCCCTGGGGCAGCCGTGGAAGACGCAGGCGACGGTCCGTCAGATGCTCGACACCGTGTACGGTACGGGCCCCGGCGGCCTGCCCGGCAATGACGATCTGGGGACCATGTCCGCGTGGTACGTCTTTTCGGCGCTCGGGCTGTACCCGCAGACGCCGGGCAGCGCCACGATGCTGCTGGGCACCCCGCTCTTCCCGGACGCGCTGATCGGCCGCGCACACGGCAGGGACATCACGATCGGTGCCCCGGACGCCGATGCCGGCCATCCGTACGTCGACGCGGTCCGGGTCAACGGGCGTACCAGCGACCGGTCCTGGACGGATGCGAGCCTGGTCACCCGTGGCGGCACCCTCGCCTTCCGGTTGGCTGAAGCACCCAACTACAGCTGGGGCACGACAACTTCCGGACTGCCTCGTTAGGTGGCGTACCCATCGATTCCGGATCCCGGCGAGCGGGTCGCGCGGCCTGCTCGCCGGGGTGCCGGTCACCGTTTTCTATCGTTGAAAATTCTCTGTGCACGACCGTTGTTATGCGTTTGACGTTGTGGCTCAATGTTCGATTGTGTGCGTGCCTCGTTGTGTGCGAGGCACTTCAGCTCTCGACGAGGACGACGCCTTGAGACGACAACTGCCCCGCCCCCGAGTCCTGTTCAGATCGATGGCCTGTACGGCCGCGCTGCTGATTCCCCTCGGGGCCACTCTGGTCCCTGCCGCTGCGGCCGCCCCTGCTGCCACCGTCCCCGCGAGCGCCGCATCGACCGCCACCGCGAAGGCCTTCGCCGACGACGACCCGACCGCCGATGTGCACGGGCTGAAGGGCGAGTACTTCCGGATGTCCGCCCCGGGCGCCCGCGACTTCGCCGAGCTCGGTGGGGTCGCACTCGACCCGGAGATCAATTTTCCGGGTCTGACCGGGGCGTTCGAGTCCACTACGGGCAGGACGGAGAACACCACAGCCCGCTGGACCGGCAGCATCACAGCCCCCGAGACGGGTGACTACACCTTCGCCGCCAGCGGCGACAACGGCTTCAGGCTCTCCATCGACGGAAACGTCGTCATCGACCACTGGCTGCCGGACTGGGACAACGAGCAGACCAGCAAGCCCGTCTCGCTGACTGCGGGCGAGCCGCACCAGATCCGCCTGGAGATGTTCCAGGACACCGGCGGCGCCAACATGTTCCTGCGCTGGTCCAGTGCGAAGCTCAAGAAGCAGATCGTTCCCGAGTCCGCCTTCACGCCGCCGGCCGACTTCGAGGTCTACCCGGTCGCGCTGAGCGTTGCGGAGGACGGCAAGCGCCTGCAGGCGACCTTCGAGGACGAGGTCGAGAACGTCGGCTCCGTGCAGGACCACCTTGTCATCGAGGCCGACACCTCGCCCATGCCGGTGAAGTCCGTGGCCAAGGCGTCCAACAACTCCCACGCCGTGATCGTGGACCTGACCGCGCCCGTCCAGAAGGGCCAGCAGGTCCGGGTGGCGTACGACGGGAAGGGCGGGCTCCAGGCCGGCGACGAGACGGTTCCCCAGATCAGCCGCACGGCGAAGAACCTCTCCATGCACCGGCTGACCACGACCTGGGGCGACAAGCTCGACCGCAACCACCCGCTGCCCGAGTACCCCCGCCCGCAGCAGGTGCGTGACCGGTGGAAGAACCTCAACGGCCCGTGGGAGTTCGCCGGCGCCACCGCCGACGAGCAGCCGGTCTTCGGCAAGAAGCTCGGCGAGCGCATCACCGTGCCGTTCCCGGTCGAGTCGCAGCTCTCCGGACTCGAACGCCATGAAGACCACATGTTCTACCGCAAGCTCGTGACCGTTCCCAAGAGCTGGTCCGTCGGCAAGGGCAAGGACGGCAAGCGGCTGAAGCTCAACTTCGGCGCCGTCGACTACCGGTCGGTGGTCTGGGTCAACGGCACGAAGGTCGCCGAACACACCGGTGGCTACACCTCCTTCAGTGCCGACATCACCGACGCGATCAAGGGCAGAGGCCCGCAGGAGATCGTCGTCGCCGTCACCGACACCACCGGCCCCGACCAGCCGAAGGGGAAGCAGTCCAGCAACCCGGGCGGCATCGTCTACACCCCGTCCTCCGGAATCTGGCAGACGGTGTGGATGGAGCCGGTCGCCGCGGCCTCCGTGGACTCGCTGACCACGACGCCGGACATCGACAGGAGCACCCTCGCCCTGACCGTCAACGCCGCCGCCGCTTCGTCCGACGCCCGCGTCACGGCGGTCGCCCGCGACACGAAGGGCCGGGTCGTCGGCACGGTCAGCGGCCGGGCCAACACCCCGCTGAGCCTGCCCGTCAGCAAGCAGCACCTCTGGACCCCCGACGACCCGTACCTCTACGACCTCGACGTCACCCTGACGGACGGCCGTTCCAAGGACACCGTCGACAGCTACTTCGGGATGCGCTCCATCGGGATCGCGAAGGTGGGCGGCTACCAGAAGCTCGTTCTCAACGGGAAGCCGTTCTACTCGCTCGCCATGCTGGACCAGGGATTCTGGCCCGACGGTCTCTACACGCAGCCCAGCGACGCCGCGCTCACCTTCGACCTCAAGGCACAGAAGGACCTCGGCTTCAACGCCGTGCGCAAGCACATCAAGGTGGAATCCGCCCGCTGGTACTACCACGCCGACCAGCTCGGCCTGCTGGTCTGGCAGGACTTCGTCTCCAGCGACATCACCGGTGAGAAGGGCCAGCAGGCCTTCCTCTCCCAGGGCAAGCAGATGATGCAGCAACTACACAACTCGCCGTCGATCGGTGGCTGGATCGTCTTCAACGAGGGCTGGGGCGAGTGGGACCGCACCGAGACCGGCAAGATCGCCGAGTCCGTCAAGGCCGCCGACCCGTCCCGCGTCGTCAATGCCCACAGCGGTGTCAACTGCTGCTCATCGAAGGGTGACTCGGGCAAGGGCGACATCATCGACCATCACGACTACCTCAACCGTGAGGCGCCGTTCCCGGACGACCGTGCCGCGATGGACGGTGAGCACGGCGGCTTCACGCTCCGTACCCCCGGACACATGTGGCCGGGGGCGCCGGCCGCGATCTACAGCGGTGTGGCGGACAAGGACGCCCTGACGGCCAAGTACGTCGACAACACCCGTACGTACTACCTGGCGGCAGCCAACGCCGAGCTGTCCGGCTCGGTCTACACCCAGGTCAGCGACCTGGAGAACGAGCTCAACGGACTCTGGACCTACGACCGGCGTGAGATCAAGGTCGACCCGAAGAAGGTACGGCAGATCAACGAGCAGGTCATCGCCGCCGGTGCGGCCGCCGGACACCGCGACGAGGTGAAGGGCGGCGCCGGCTGGCCGCTCGATGAGGGCAGGGGCACGACCTCCGCCGACCTCGGCCCCAACCACAGTAGCCTCACGCTGAGCGAGGGCACCACCTGGACACCTGGTGTGCACGGTTCCGCGCTGAAGTTCAACGGTCAGGGACAGTACGCCCAGACCAGTGGTCCGGCCGTCGACACCACCGGGAACTACACGGTCTCGGCATGGGTGTCGCTGGACTCGCTCCCGGGCAACTACGCGACCGCCGTGAGCCAGGACGGCAGGCGGACCGAGAATCCGTTCTACCTCCAGTACGGGCAAGGGGCCTTCGCGTTCAGCACGCCGGGCGGCCACCGGGCGCGGCTGGAGATGAAGCCGGAGCTCGGCACCTGGTACCACCTCGTGGGTGTGCGCGACGGTGACGAGGTGAAGCTCTATCTCGACGGCAAGCTCGTGTCGACCACCGAGGCCGGTCCCGCCGACGTCAGCACCGGGCCGCTCTCCGTGGGGCGTGCCCAGTACGCGGCGGAGAAGGGCGACTTCTGGAACGGTTCCATCGACCAGGTGAGCGTGTTCGACAGGGCTCTCACCGCCGACGAGGTGAGCGCACTCCACGACAGCGAGCAGTCGTAGCACGACACAGGCCGGCCCGGCAGCGACAGAACACCGTCGCTGCCGGGCCGGCCGCTGTCGGGAGCGGTCCGTCAGGTCACGGAGCCAGCAGTTGCCAGAGGTGGTCGTCGGTGCCGCTGTCGCCGAATTGGACGACGTGGGCGCTGTCGGCGGTGGACATGTTGTCGACGCCGAGGACCTTGCCGGAGTTGCGGTTGCGGATGCGGTACCAGTCGTCGCCGTTGGGGACGAGTTGCCAGAGGTGGTCGTCGGTGCCGTTGTCGCTGAACTGGACGACGTGGGCGCTGTCGGCGGTGGACATGTTGTCGACGCCGAGGACCTTGCCGGAGTTGCGGTTGCGGATGCGGTACCAGTCGTCGCCGTTGGGGACGAGTTGCCAGAGGTGGTCGTCGGTGCCGTTGTCGCTGAACTGGACGACGTGGGCGCTGTCGGCGGTGGACATGTTGTCGACGCCGAGGACCTTGCCCGAGTGCAGGTTGCGGATGCGGAACCAGCCGTCGGACAGCCACCGGGGAGCGTCGGGTTCGGCCGTCGGGAACGCCGTGATGCGCAGCCGCGCCGCCCCCATGGGGACGAGCGTGACCTCCTCCACCGGCTCGGTGCTCAGCGCGGGGCTGTCCTGGAGCGGTGCCACGACATGCTCGCTGTCCGCGGTCCATTCAGGGATGCGGCGCGCGCGTGCGGTCATGGTCAGCGGCGTGCCTTCGAGGGTGAAGGGGTTGTCGCCGGGCGAGCGGCCGGTGGAGCGGTGCCGCAATGATGCGGACGGCTGCTGCTTGTCCAGTACGAGCCCGTAGTTCCAGGCGCCGGTGGCGTGCACCTCGTACTCCGGGAACTGTTCGGTGCCGCCGATGCGCCGGTACTCCTCCCCGATCCGGAGCGAGTACGTGAGCGGTCCGCGGTCGACGCTCACCGCGCCGTGGTTGTCCGCCCAGGTGCGCACGGTGGTGCGCTGGGGGAAGTGCAGGGTGACCTTGTCCCCGTCGGACCAAGTCCGCTCGATCCGGGTGAAGGCCGGGCCCGCCGGTGCGCCGACGCGACGCCCGTTGACCCTGATCTCGGGCTCGGAGCACCAGGCGGGAACCCTCAGCACCAGTGGGAACCGCAGGTGCTTCGGCGTCCTCACGGTCAGCGAGACCGTGTCCGTGAAGGGATAGCCGGTCTCCTCGGTGACGGTGACCTCCGTGCCGCCGGCGACCTTTGCCGTGACCTCGCACGCGGCGTACATGGCGGCGGCCAGACCCCCGTCCGGGGTGGCGAGCCAGAGCTCCTCGACGAAGTAGGGCCAGCCCATGCCGTAGTTGTGCGGGCAGCAGCGGTACTGGTCGACGCCCGGAAGATAGGCCTGCATGGCGAAGCCGTTCTGGAACTGCCGCCCGCTCTTGGGAACGTCGTCCAGATCGACGCTGTTCGCGCTGGTGATGTAGTGGATCGCCCGTCCCGACGGATCCAGCGACGCGGGCAGTGAGTTGAAGGCCAGCTCCTCGCAGCGGTCGGCCCAGAGCGGGTCGCCCGTGATCCTGGTCAGGAGCTGATGGCTGGCCATGAACTCCACGATGCCGCAGGTCTCGAACCCCTGCCGCGGATCGCGGTGGCCAGGGCGCGCGTTCTCGTCGCCGGCGAAGCCGCCGCCGGGGAACTGCCCGTACCGGTCCATGACCTTGCCGTACGTCCCGTACGTGGCCCGGGTGTCGTCGGATGAGCCACTGCGTAGCGCGTACTGGGCGGGTTCGCGGAAGCCCTGCGCGATGTTGACGTTGTGCAGGTTGACCAGATTGTCGCCCCAGTCGGCCCCGTTGGCATGGATCTTGTCGGCCAGGTCGAGCAGGAAGGTGTCCCCGGTGCGGTTGAAGAGCCAGAACACACTGTCCAGGCCGTCGCCCCAACGAAGTGCGATCCAACTCGTGTTGAACGCGCCCGGACCCTGGGCGTTCATATAGCGGAAGAACCTGCTGAGGAACGGGATGATGCGGCCGTCCCCGTTGTACTCCTGCCACGAGCGCAGCGCCTGTACGAGCGGGAGGAACGGCCAGAAGTCCGGGCCGCCGTTCAGTGAGGTACGCAGGGCCTTGGGACCGAAGAAGCCGTCGGGCTGCTGCGTGGTGAGGATCGCGTCGAACCAGCGGCGTACCGATGCCAGGGCCTTGGTATCACCGGTGACGATCGCGAGATCGGTGTACCCGCGCAGCCAGTACGGGACCTCCTCCCAGCCGCCCAGCTCGGGGCGGACCCAGCCGGTGGCGGTGAAGTCGAGGAAGTGCGAGAACTCCTCGTAGTGGCCGCACAACCCGTCGAGCTGGAGCCGGAGTTGGCCGGCCAGCCAGCCGCGTGCGGTGATCCGGCCCGGCGGGAGCTTGAGGAATGCCGTCGGATGCAGAGGAGCGGCGTTGGGGGAGTAGTGGCCTCCGTGGGCGGCTGCCACCCGGTTCTCGGCGGCGGTCGCGGTCGTGGCCCAGCGGCCGGTCGCGGTCGTGGCGGCCGCGGTGGCCAGTGCGCTGGTCATGAGCTGTCTGCGGTTCAGGGGCATAGGGGGAGCTCCTGTTCTGGCGGCTCGAGCGGGCAAGGGGACGGGTGATACGGCCATGACGAGCCGGTCCGGGACCGGCCGCCGTTTCCGCGCATGACAAGAACTGCGGTCGCGCCGGGCTCGGCTCGGACGTCAACTGCATTGCAACGTTGGAAACTTGGCGTTCGGCCGTATGACAGCACGCCGTTCGGAGGCTGTCCAGGGGTGTCACGCCATCGATTCGCCTCCCGCGGGCCGGTCTTGGGGAGTCGTGGGCGTGCGACGCCGACACATTTTGGAAACGCATCGACAACGCTCTTGCCGCCTGTGCCACACCGCCTATATAACGTTGTAAACCGAGCCGCCGACAGGCCGCGCAGGCTCTCACGACCGCAGCTGGAAGCAGCAGTCCGTGCAGCTCGAAGCGGGGCCGTGAGGAATGCAGTGACATCAGCCGCCGAGTGGCTGATGCATCGTCCAGCCATGCCCCGACCGCACGCCCGCCGGTGTGCCGTCATCCCGCCAAGGAGCGTCCCCGCGCATGATGATCCAGCGTCGAACCCGTACCCTCGCCGCGGCCTGCCTGCTCGCCGCCACCGCCACGCTGGCCGCCTCCGGCTGCTCCAAGTCGGAGACCTCGAACAACGCCGGCGGCGACAGCAGCCAGGAAGCCCAGGCCGCCAAGACCCCCGAGGCCGCTTCGGGTTCCGGCTGCTCGCTGCAGACCTATGGCGCGCCGAAGCTGGACCTGAAGAACGCGGTGGTCGGCTTCTCCCAGTCGGAGAAGGAGGCCAACCCGTTCCGTATCGCCGAGACCCAGTCCATCAAGGACGAGGCCGCAAAGATCGGCGTGAAGAAGCTGCTCACCACCAACGCGCAGTCGCAGCTCTCCAAGCAGATCAGCGACATCCAGGACATGCTGTCCCAGGGCGCCCAGTTCCTCATCGTCGCACCGCTGAACTCCGACGGCCTGGAGCCGGCCCTCAAGGCGGCCGCGGCGAAGAAGGTCCCCGTCCTCACCATCGACCGCAAGGTCAACTCCACCGCCTGCAAGGACTACGTGGCCTTCCTCGGCTCCGACTTCGTGGAGCAGGGCAAGCGCGCCGCGGACGCGATGATCAAGACGACCGGCGGCAAGGGCAAGATCGCCATCCTCCTCGGAGCATCCGGCAACAACGTCACCACCGACCGCACCAAGGGCTTCGTCGACCAGATCAAGGCGAAGGCGCCCGGCATGGAGATCGTCGCCCAGCAGACCGGTGAGTTCGCCCGAGACAAGGGGCAGCAGGTCATGGAGCAGCTCATCCAGTCCAAGCCCGACATCACCGCCGTCTATGCGGAGAACGACGAGATGGGGCTCGGTGCCGTCACGGCACTGAAGGCCGCCGGGAAGAAGCCCGGCAAGGACGTCAAGATCGTCTCCGTCGACGGCACCCGCAACGCCGTTCAGGCACTGGTCAACGGCGAGTACAACGCCGTCATCGAGTCGAACCCGCGCTTCGGCCCGCTGGCCTTCGCCACCGCCCAGAAGTTCTACGGCGGCGAGGAGATCCCGGAGAACGTGATCATCTCCGACCGCGCGTACGACGAGAGCAACGCCAAGGCCTCGCTCGGCGGCGCGTACTGAGCCGTACCGACTCCCGTACCGACTCCTCAGGTTCACCGCCGCCGTGGCGCTCCCACCCGCCACGGCGGCTCCGGGCCCACACCTTGGAACAGCGGAAGGCCAAGACCCATGGCACCACCCGAAGCAGTACCTCGGGCACCGGAGGCGACTGCCCCGCCCGCGGCCGACACCGTCCTCGAAGCCCGCTCGGTGAGCAAGAGGTTCCCGGGCGTCGTCGCTCTCGACGACGTGACCTTCTCCCTGCGCGCGGGGGAGACCCACGCGCTGGTGGGTGAGAACGGCGCCGGCAAGTCCACCCTGATCAAGGTACTGACCGGCGTGTACCGGCCCGACGAGGGCGAACTGCGGATGTCAGGCCAACAGGTCAGGTTCGCCCGGCCGTTCGAGGCCCAGCAGGCCGGAATCTCCACGATCTACCAGGAGGTGAACCTCGTCCCGCTGATGAGCGTGGCGCGCAACATCTTCCTGGGCCGCGAACCCAAGAACCGCCTCGGCCTCATCGACTTCGGCCGTATGCACCGCGAAGCGGCCGACCTGCTGGACGGCTTCGGCGTACGTGTCGATCCCCGGAGACCCCTGCACACCCTGGGCATCGGCACCCAGCAGATGGTCGCGCTGGCCCGCGCCGTCTCCGTCAACGCCCGGGTCGTCGTCATGGACGAGCCCACCTCCTCGCTCGAGCCGCGCGAGGTCGAGACGCTCTTCCGGGTCATCGAGAACCTGCGTGGCCAGGGCATCGCCGTCCTCTACGTCAGCCACCGCATGGACGAGCTCTACCGGATCTGCGACCGCGTCACCGTGCTCCGCGACGGCCGCCACATCCACACCGGCGACCTCGCCGACCTCGACCGCATGCAGCTCGTCTCGATGATGCTCGGCCGCGACCTGGCCGAGGTCCGCCGCAACGGCACGACCGGCTTCGCCGCCGAGGGGCACGACGCGGCACGCACCCCCGTACTCACCGCGAACGGGCTCTCCCGCGACCGCCAGCTCCACGACATATCCCTGTCGCTGTACGCCGGTGAAGTACTCGGACTCGGCGGCCTCCTCGGCTCGGGCCGCAGCGAGACGGCGAAGGCCCTGGCCGGCGCCCTGAGCCTGGACGCGGGCGAACTCACCGTCGGCGGCCGCAGGCTGCGCCGGCTCACCTCCGCGGGCGCCATCCGCGCGGGCATCAGTCTGTTGCCCGAGGACCGCAAGGCCGAAGGGATCATCCCCGGTCTCTCCGTGCGCGAGAACATCGTGCTGGCCGCCATGCCCCGCCTGTCCCGGGCCGGTGTGGTCTCCCGCACCAAGCAGGACCGCATCGTCGACATCTTCATGAAGCGACTGCGGATCAAGGCGGCGAGCCCGGAGCAGAAGGTCGGTGAACTCTCCGGCGGCAACCAGCAGAAGGTCCTCCTCGCCCGCTGGCTCTGCCTGGAACCCAAGGTCCTCCTGCTCGACGAGCCGACACGCGGCATCGACGTCGGCGCCAAGGCCGAGGTCCAGAGCCTCATCGACGACCTCGCCGGCGAGGGACTGGCCGTCCTGCTCATCTCCTCCGACATCGAGGAACTCATCGAGGGCGCCGACCGCATCGTCGTCCTGCGCGGCGGATCCGTCGCGGGCGAACTGACGGGCGACGACGTCGGCGAGAGCCAACTGCTCGAAGTGCTCGCCGACCACTCACCTGCGCCCCGCTCCGACGTGGAGTCGGCGCCGGCGCCCACCGGGAAGGCCCCGGCAGCTCAGGAGGACCCGCGATGACCACCCAGGCGACGCTCGCCTCACCCGCCCGTCCGTTCGCGTGGCTGCGGAACCCCGCCTGGTACCAGGAGTACGGCGTGTACGCGGCCGTGGCCGTGCTGCTGGTCTTCAACGCCGTGTTCACCGAGCACTTCATGACCGCCGACAATCTCCGGACCCAGCTGGTCCAGGTCGCTCCCATCGTCATCGTCGCCCTGGGCATGGCCCTGGTCATCGGCACCGAGGGCGTCGACCTGTCCGTCGGCTCGACCATGGCGCTGGCCGCCGCCCTCCTCCCGCTCTACCTCGGATACGGGCTCGTGCCGGCGCTCGCCGTCGCGCTGCTCGCCGGAGCGGTCGTCGGAGCGGTCAACGGTGCCCTGGTCTCGCTGATCGGGCTGCAGCCGATCGTCGCCACGCTCGCCCTGTTCGTCGGCGGCCGGGGCCTGGCCCTGGTCATGGCCGACGGTCAGCTCAAGCAGATCGTCAACCCCGACCTGCTCTCGCTCGGCACCGGGGCCTTCCTCGGCATCCCGCTGGTCGTGCTGATCGCCGCAGTGCTCGCCGTCGCCGTCGCGTTCCTCGTGCAGCGCACCACCTTCGGCCGTCAGATCGTCGCCGTCGGAGGCAACCGGCCCGCCGCCGCCCTCGCCGGACTGCCCGTCCGGCGCGTACTGATCGGTGTGTACGTGCTCTGCGGGGTGCTCGCCGCACTGGCCGGCATCCTCGCCACCGCCAGGCTCACCGCCAGCGACCCCTCCTCGCTCGGCACCCTCATGGAACTCTCCGCCATCACGGCCGTCGTGGTGGGTGGCACCCCGCTGAACGGCGGCTCCATCCGGGTGCTCGGCACCGTCGCCGGCGCCCTGCTGATGCAGCTGCTGCGGGCCACCCTCGTCAAGCACGACCTGCCCGACTCCACCGCACAGATCGCCCAGGCGGCGATCATCATCGCCGCCGTCTACGTCGCCCGGGAGCGTCGGTCCCGATGAACGAAACCACACCCGCCCCCGCAGCCCCGGCGCTCGCGCCGCAGAAGACGCCCGCGTCCGCCGGCCGCAGCGTGCCCCGCCCGCCGTCGGGCGGCACCGAGCCGACCCGCGCACAGCGGCTCGCCGAACTCGTGCAGCGCCAGGGCGTGCTCGCCGTACTGCTCACGGTCGTGATCGTCGCCTCGTTCGTGTATCCGACGTTCGCCACCCTGGACAACGCGCGTGGCGTGACCGTGCAGGCGTCCTTCCTCGCCGTCGTCGCCCTCGGCATGACGATGGTCATCATCACTGGCGGCATCGACCTGTCCGTCGGATCCGTCTTCGCCCTGGGCGGCGTACTTGCCGCCTGGGCCTCGCAGTGGGGTCTCCTGCCCGCCCTGCTCGTACCGCTTTTGGTGTGTGCGGCGATCGGTCTGCTCAACGGGTTCCTGATCGCCCGCGCCGGGATGGCACCCTTCATCGTCACGCTCGCCACCCTGCTCGCCGCCCGCGGCATCCTCCTCGCCTTCACCGACGAGGGTGCGACCACGTACCTGGTGCCCAAGGGCTCCGCCTTCGCCGAGCTCGGGCAGGGCAGCGTCTGGGGCTTCGGCTATCCGATCCTGATCGCCCTGGTGCTGTTCGGTGGCGGCGGGCTGCTCCTGCAGCGCACCTCATTCGGACAGACACTCTTCGCCGTCGGCGGCAGCAGCGACGCGGCCACCCTGATGGGCCTACCCGTCGCCCGTACGAAAATCCTCGTCTACATGCTCAGCGGTCTGCTGGCCGGACTCGCCGGAGCGCTCAACGCGGCCAGACTGTCCTCCGGCGTCACCATCATCGGCGTGGGCATGGAACTGGACGCGATCTCCGCCGTCGTCATCGGCGGCACCCTCCTCATCGGCGGCGCCGGATCGATCAGCGGCACGCTCTGGGGTGTCCTGCTGCTCGCCGTCATCCAGAATCTGATCAACCAGATCGGCTCGCTGAACTCCTCCTACCAGTCGGTGGTCAGCGGTGGGTTCCTTATCGTTGTCGTCGTGGCACAGCGCTATCTGGCGCGTAGCCGCAGAACCACCTGAACCGTGCCGGGCCCGGGTCCGCCGGTCCCGGGCCGGAGCAAGCGATCCCATGCGCGACAGCGCGCGCCGAGTCGAGTCAGGGAGTGCCGTGGGCGTCAGCCTCAAGGACGTTGCGCAACGGGCGGGCGTGTCGATCAAGACCGTGTCGAACGTGGTGAACAACTATCAGCACGTCACACCCAAGATGCGCGCCAAGGTGCAGCAGGCCATCGACGAACTCGGCTACCGTCCGAACCTCACCGCACGCCATCTGCGCAAGGGCCGCACCGGCATCATCGCCCTGGCCGTACCCGAATTCGGCAACCCGTACTTCGCGGAACTGGCCGGCGCGGTCGTCGACGCGGCGGCCCGGCACGACTACACCGTGCTGGTCGACCACACCGGTGGACTCCGGGAGAAGGAACTCCTGGTCAGCCAGGGCTTCCGGTCCCATGTCATCGACGGCCTCATCCTCAGCCCCATCCATCTGGAGACCGAGGACCTGATGGCGCGCACCGAGACGGCGCCACTGGTCCTGCTCGGCGAGCGTGAGTACGAGGCCCCCTACGACCACATCGCGATCGACAATGTGGCGGCCGCCCGCGACGCCGTACGGCACCTCATCGACCTGGGGCACCGCCGGATCGCGTTCCTCGGCTCACGCACCGGACGCGAGCGTCAGCCCGCCCACCTGCGTCTGCGGGGCTGGCGCGAGGAGCTCGCCGCCGCGGGCATCGAGGCCGACGAGTCCCTGGTCGTCGTCACCGACGGATACGGCCGCGAGGACGGGGCCGTCGCCATGGCGGCCCTCCTCGACCGCGGCGAACGGCCCGACGCCGTCTTCGCGTACAACGACCTCATCGCCATCGGCGCCATGCGCACCCTCTCCGAGCGCGGGCTGGGGATTCCCGACGACGTCGCCGTCGTCGGCTTCGACAACATCGAGGAGAGCCTGTACGGAGCCACCACGCTCACCACCATCGCACCGGACAAGGAAGCCATCGCCCGGCTCGCCGTCGACAGTCTCGTCGAACGGCTCTCCGGCAGTCCGGTACCCGAACCTCGACGGCCCCGCCCCGGTTACCGGCTCATCGTCCGCGAATCGACCGTGATGCGGCCGCCCGCCGAGCAGTCCCGCCCCTGAGGGGGGCCTGTCCGGCCGGTCAAGCCGGGCCCGCCGGCCGGACACCCCCCGGGGCTGTCCGGGGCCTGTCCCTAAAATCGCCTGGTCAGCCGTCCGTCACCAGGTTCTCCGAAGAAGGATCTCCGATGCCTCGCCCCACCGTGCACCACCAACCGTTCGGCGCTGCCCACGGCCGCTCCGACGTCGATGTCTGGACACTCGACTCCGGTACGGGAGTCCAGGCCGAGATCCTCACCTACGGCGGTATCCTGCACAGCCTCACCGTGCCCGACACCGACGGAGCCGCCGCTTCGGTCGTACGGTCCCTGGCAACGCTCGACGACTACATGGGGAAGAACCCCTTCTTCGGCGCTCTCATCGGCCGCTTCGCCAACCGCATCGCCCACGGCCGCTTCACCCTCGACGGGACCACCCACGAGATCCCCGCCAACGACCGCGGCCACGCACTGCACGGCGGCCCCGAGGGCTTCCACACCAGAATGTGGCAGGCCACCGGTCACACCGGCGACGACACCGCGGCCGTCCGGCTGACCCTGCACAGCCCCGACGGCGACATGGGGTTCCCCGGAGCGCTCGACGTCACCGTGACGTACACCCTCGACACCGCGGGCACACTCGCCCTCGACTACACCGCGACCACCGACCACCCCACAGTCGTCAACTTCACCAACCACGCCTACTTCGCCCTGACCGCGGAGGGCGACATCCTCGACCACACGCTGCAGGTGGACGCCGACACCTACCTGCCCGTCGACGCGGACGGCATCCCGCAGGGCCCCGCCGCCGACGTGCGCGGCACGCCGTTCGACCTCACCGCCCCGCAGACCATCGGGGAGCGGATCGCGCTGCCGGACGAACAACTGAGCATGGCGGGCGGCTTCGACCACTGCTGGATCGTCCGCGCGCCCGGGACCTCGGATGCCCTGCGACGGGCCGCCCGGCTCACCGCCCCCACGACGGACCGGATCCTGGAAGTCTGGACCACCGAACCCGGCATCCAGGTCTACACCGCGAACCAGCTCGACGGTTCGCTCGCCGACACCGCGGGCCGGCGCCACGAGCGGCACGGCGCGCTGTGCCTGGAGACCCAGCACCTGCCCGACTCACCCAACCGCTCCGCTTACCCCAGCACCGTGCTGCGGCCCGGGGACGTCGCGCGCAGCCGCACCGAGTTCCGGTTCCCGCACCTCGACGCGTCCGCGCGCTGAGCCATCACCGCAGGTGACGGGCGTGCCCGGAGCACGTTCGTCACCCCTGTCGGGGCCCGCGCCTGCTTCAGACAGGGACCGCCGGTCCCGGTCCTGCCCGGCACCGCGTTCACCCGTGCATGGCAGGTACGTAAAGAGTCGCGGCCCGGCCGGTCGAGACCGGCCGGGCATCACGGCACAGCGACGGTCACACTCCGGGAAGCGTCCGCCCTGCGAGGGCCTCCGCGGCCGCCTGCCCGCAGACGCGGGCGGCGCCGTGGGTGTCGATACGGACGGCGCCGCCCGGGCCGGGGTGCGGGACGCCGAGTTCCACCGTGATCGCGTCGGGGCGGCGGGCGAGCAGCACCCGCAGCCAGTCCCGCACGGCGGGCCGACGGTGGGCGTCGCGGACAGCGAGGACGAGCGGCCGGTCGGCGGCCTCGGCGAGGATCCGGTCGGCCTGCGCCGGGTCGAAGGGGGCGAGGGCGGGCAGGGTGGTGCGGACGGTCCCGGGCATCAGTGCGGTGAGGGCGGGACCCAGACCCCATGGAGCGTCGCCCTGGACCACGGTGCCGGGGACGCCGAACTCGACCAGAACGGCAGGGGTTTGCAGCGGCAGCGCGGCAGGGTCATCGGCGCTGATGCGCAGCGCGCGGCGGGCGGCGGCCAGTCCGAGCGCCCGATCGGGTGACGGTGCGGGAACGGACCCGGCCAGGGCCCGCTGCCAGGTGGCGAACGCGGTGGTGCGGGCCGCGGCCTCGGCGAGCCGCTCCTCGCGGAGTTCGCCGCGGACCACCGCGTCCGCGACGGCCGCACGCAGCTCCGCGAACTCGGTGTCGCCGGATCGGTCACCGAGGCAGATCAGATCCACTCCGGCGGACAGCGCGCGGACGGCCGCGCCGACCAGTCCGTAGCGCGCGCGGACCGCCTGCATCTCGATGGCATCGCTGACAATGAGCCCGTCGAACCCGAGCTCCTCGCGCAGCAGTTGGGTGATGACACGAGGGCTGACGGTGGCGGGGCGGTCCGCGTCGTAGGCGGGGATGAGCAGGTGGGCGGTCATCACCGCGCGGGCGCCGGCGGCGAGGGCGGCGCGGAACGGAGGCAGGGCCAGCTCGGCGATGCGGTCGGCGTCCATGGCGACGGTGGGCAGGTCGAGGTGGGAGTCCGTGTCGGTGTCGCCGTGGCCGGGGAAGTGCTTGGCGCAGGCGGCGACCCCCGCGTCGTGCAGCCCGCGCACCCAGGCGGCGGTGTGGCGGGCGACCAGTGTGGGGTCGGCGCCGAAGGAGCGGACGCCGATGACCGGGTTGTCGGGGTTGGAGTTGACGTCGGCGTCGGGGGCGTAGTCGAGGCCGATGCCGACGGCGCGCAGTTCGCCGCCGATGGAGGTGGCGACGGCGGCGGTGAGTTCCGGGTCGTCGACCGTACCGAGGGCGAGATTGCCCGGGTAGGAGGACCCCGTCACGGTCTCCAGCCGGGTGATGTCGCCGCCCTCCTCGTCGACGGCGATCAGTACATCGGGGTTCTCGGCGCGCAGGGCGGCGGTGAGCGCGGCGGTCTGCGCGCGGTCCCGGATGTTGGGGCCGAAGAGGAGTACCGAGCCGAGTCCGCCGGCCAGTCGGCGGCGGATCCAGTCGGGGGCGGTGGTGCCATGGAAGCTGGGCTGCAGCACCCGGTCGGCGAGGGCGAGGAGTTCACCGTCGGCCCGGGTGGGACGGGGGGCGGGGGTGGGCGGCATGGCGGTTCCTCTCGGGCTGGGCGGTCGGTTCCTCGGGACGGCCCGGGGCGGTCGGGGCCACCGTGAGGTCAGACGTCCCTGCTGTACGTCCAGAAGACCCGGCCGAGCTGTGCATCGACGGCGCGGGCATAGAAGTGGATGGGGGCGGTCCAGCCGATCTCCGCCTCGTCGAGTCCGGAGGCGCGCTGGTCGGCGAGGCAGCGGCGGAGCAGCACTGTGCCGACGCCGAGGCCGCGTTCCGAGGATTCGGTGCCCATCGGGCCGAACCAGGAGCGGCGGTTGACGCCGTGGCAGGCGAAGCCGACGTAGACCGGGCCGTCAGCACCTTCGCGGACGGCGACATGGCCACGCGGAGGGGAGTAGGTCAGGGCGCGAGCCGCTTCACCGTCCCAGGAGCCACCCCACTGGTTCATCCAGGCGAGGAACGGCTTCTCGTCCGCGGGCGTGAGGCGGCGGACCTGCACCCCGGCAGCGGCAAGGCGCGCCTCGTCCTCGGCGGTGCCGAGCGGGGCGGTACGCAGGTCGACGCTCAGGTTGAGGCCCTCGGGGCCCCGGGTGTAGCCACTGGATTCGGCCAGGCAGACGGCGCGGGTGTAGCGGATGTCGATGCCGGGCCAGGCGTAGTACGGAGGCCTGCCGCGGATCATCAACCGGCCGGCCCCGGCGGCGACGAGGAGCTCCTCCGCACGGGTGAGCAGAGCGCGGCCGATGCCACGGCTCTGTGCCCCGGGGTGCACGGCGATGAGATCGATGTGGCCGGTGGCGGGGGCGCTCGCAGTGGCGGGGCGGAGTGCGGCGAGGGCGACGCCTGCCGGCTTCCCCTCGTCCTCGGCGAGGATCCGCAGCTGCGAGTGGCCCGCGGTCTGCGACCACAGCAGATCGAACACGTCCTCGGCGTCGCTGTCGTGAACAAGGGCAGCGCGGGCGAGGCTTCGCAGGGCGGGCAGGTCGTGCTCGGTCGCGGTGCGTGCCGCCGGAAGGTTCGTCATGTCTGCTCACCTCGAGTTAGCTCCGGGGACACCGGATTGTAAGTGAATGACATCGGGGCTCGGTATTGCGGTGGAAATTTACCAGCGAGATGATCGGACTGTCAGCCCCCCCGCACCCACCGGAAAGCAGGCCGTGATGACCGTCCGCGAAGATCCCGCGAGTCTCCCCGATCCAGCAGAGCTCGTCAGGAACGCGGTGGAGCAGGGTGTCGTGCCCGGAGCCGTCCTGATCACCGGTCGCGGTGCGCACGGTCCCGTCCGTACCGCCGCGTTCGGCACCACCGCCGACGGCCCGTCGGGGCGCCCGGTCACCGCGGACACGGTCTTCGACCTGGCCTCCCTCACCAAGGTGGTGGCGACCACGCCCGCCGTGCTGCGGCTCGCCGACACCGGGGCCTTGCGACTTGACGACCCGGTGCGCCGCCACCTGCCGGCGTTCACCGGGGCGGGCAAGAGTGAAGTGACGATCCGTCATCTTCTGTCGCACTCCTCCGGACTGCCTCCGCACCGGGACTTCTGGCAGCTCCCCGGCGCCCCCGCCGACCGGGTCGCCGCCGTGCTCGCAGAGCCCCTCGACCACCTGCCCGGCACCGTCGTCAACTACTCCGACCTGGGGTTCATCCTGCTCGGCGAGATCGTCGCCATGGTGGCCGGACAGCAGCTCGACACCGCCGTACGGGAGCTGGTGCTCGACCCGCTGGGCCTGACCGCCACCCGCTACCTCCCGCCCGCGGACTGGCGGGCGGTCACCGCTGCGACCGAGGCACCGCCCGGCGGAGAGCCCAAGCGTGGCGTGGTGCACGACGAGAACGCCGAGAGCCTGGGCGGCGTGGCAGGGCACGCCGGGCTGTTCGGCACTGCGCCGGACCTCGCGCACTACCTTCGTGCCTGCTGGCTGACCGACGAGTCGCCGCTGTCGGCCCGCACCCGCTCCGAGGCGCTCAGCCTGCAGACCGTGGGGCTGGACGGCGCGCGGGGGCTGGGCTGGACGCTGCCCGGCGACGTCTGGGACCACATGTCCCCGCACTGGCCCGCGACCGGCGCCGGGCACACCGGCTTCACCGGCACCAGCCTGGCGCTCGACCCGGTCACCGGGATCTGGGTGGTGCTGCTGACCAACGCCGTGCACTACGGACGCGGGGCGCGGGCGAAGGAGTTGCGACGTGCGGTGCACGCCGCCGTGGCGGCCCGCGCCGAGCCCGTGCGCGGCTGAGCGCCAAGTGGTGCATCAAGGGCCCGAACCGTACATATCCCGGATACTCAGCGACGCGTACCCCAACGAACCCGTAGGATTCCCACATGGCTGCCCCACGTGACCGACAGCGCGGAGGCGGCGACGCCCCCCGGCGCTCCGCAGCACCCACCGCAGAGCGCGCGACGCCGCCACAGACGGTGCTGGTGCAGATCCGGGCCCTGCTGCCTTCTCTGCCACCCTCGGAGCGGCGGGTCGCCGAAGCCGCGATCGCCGATCCGGTCGGGGTGGCCGGGAAGACGATCAGCGAACTCGCCTTGGAATGCAGCACCTCCGAGACCACCGTCGTCCGCTTCTGCCGGGCCGTGGGCCTCAAGGGCTACCCCGACCTGCGGATCAAACTGGCCTCGGCGGCCGGCAGCGAGGACAGCGGCCCCGCCTGGTCCAGCGCCGGCAGCGACATCGGGCCCGGCGACTCGCTGGCCGACGTGGTCGGCAAGCTGGGCTTCGCCGACGCCCGCGCGGTCGAGGACACCATTGCCCAGCTCGACCTCCACATCCTGGAGCGGGCCATCGACGAGGTGGTCGGGGCGAGCGCGGTGGACCTGTACGGCGTCGGCGCGAGCGCGCTGATCGCGCTCGACTTCCAGCAGAAGCTGCACCGCATCGGGCGCCGGGCGACCGCCTGGCCCGACCCCGACGGTGCGCTCACGTCCGCCGCCCTGCTCGGCCGCGGGGACCTGGCGATCGGCATCTCGCACACCGGCGCCACCACGGACACCGTGGCAGCGCTGGGCGAGGCCTGGGACAACGGTGCCACCACGATCGCGATCACCAACTTCCCGCGTTCGCCGATCGCCGAGGTGGCCGACCACGTGCTGACCACCGCGGTGCGTGAGACCACCTTCCGGTCCGGCGCGATGTCCAGCCGGATCGCCGCGCTGACACTGGTGGACTGCCTGTTCGTCGGGGTGGCCCAGCGCAACTACAGCCGTACGACACGTGCGTTGGAGCGCACGTACACGGCGGTGCACCGGCGGCGTTCCCCGCAGTGACCGGCCCCGGGTGACCAGGATGCCCCGCGACCCATCGGGTCGCGGGGCATCCTCGCCCGCTCTCAGGCGAGGGTGCGCAGGGCCGCGCGGACGCTCCCGCCGCCGGCCTCCAGCGCCTCGCGCGCCTGCTGCGGGGAGCAGTCGGCGAGCAGACTGACCAGAGCGGTCTTCAACTCCCCTCCCGAGGCGGCGAGGGCGGCGCCGCAGCGGTCCTCGTCCAGCCCGGTGGCCTCCACCACGATGTTGAGGACCCGGCCGCGCAACTTGTCGTTGGTGGCGGCCACATCGACCATCAGGTTCGAGTACGTCCGGCCCTGCGCCACCATCACGGCCGTGGACAGGTTGTTGAGCACCATCTTGTGCGCGGTGGCGGCCTTCAGCCGGGTGGAGCCCGCGATCGCCTCCGGACCGGTGTCCACCCCCAGGTGGACGTCCACCTGATCCGCCAGCTCGGCCCCGGGGTTGGCGCTGATCAGTGCGGTGAAGGCACCCGCCGCCCGAGCGGCGCGCAGGGCGCCGCCGACGTAGGGAGTGCGGCCGCTGGCGGCGATGCCGACCGCGACGTCGCCCGGCCCCACCTCGGCAGCGTCGGCCGCCCCGGCGGACTCCTGGTCCTCGACGCCCTCCACCGGTTCGACCAGTGCGCGCAGTCCACCCGCGTGATGGGCGACGACGACGCCGGGCGGGAGGCTGTAGGTGGGGATCAGCTCGGCGGCGTCCATCACCGCGAGGCGGCCCGACGTGCCCGCGCCGAAGTAGTGCAGCCGGCCGCCGGCCCGGATCCGGCGCGCCGTCTCGTCCACCAGCCGAGCCATGTCGGGCAGTACTGCGGCGACGGCCTCGGCCGGGATCCGGTCCTCGGCGTTGAGCAGACGCAGCACCTCCAGGGTGGGCACGTCGTCGATGTCGCGGGTGCGGGGGTTACGGCGTTCGGTGGGGGCGTCGATTCGTACCGGAAGCTGCGGGTGCATCGCGGTTTCCTCTCGGTGGGAGGGCGGGGCGGACGAGCGCGCGTAACTTTGCCACATGGTTTGAGAGTTGAGCGTAAGTTTCCGCCAGAGGGGGTGGCGCCGTTGTCGACCTCTCGCCGCGATTCGGGTCATCTCGGACCTCAGCTGTGGCGGTAAATTACGAACTGGATTCAGCCAACGCAACTCATTGACATACCCATGGCGCCGCTCCTACGGTCTGCACACCCCCCAGGCCTTGTCCCACACACTCCACTTCTGCCTGCCGATCGGAGACCACGCGCTATGGTCCGGTTCAAGCACTTTGTCGCAGCGTCCGCCGCCCTCGCGACCCTCGGTACCCTCGCCGCGTGCGCACCGGATTCCGGTGCGAAGAACGGCGCCAACGGCGGTGGCGTCTTCACCACGGTCGACGCGAACAACCCGATCACCCCGGGCGCGCCGATGAACCCGTACAGCCCGAACGGGAACACGTTCCTCAGCTACAACTCGATGCGCCTCGGGTTCGAGAAGAAGAATCCGATGGATGCGAACGACGCCTTCCCGGGCCTCGCCAAGAGCTGGGAGACCAAGGGCGACACGCTGGTCGCGCACATGCAGCCCGACGCCAAGTGGTCCGACGGCAAGCCGGTCACCGTCGAGGACATCAAGATGTCCATGGCCATCGCGCTCACCCAGGGCACCGCCTCGGTCGGCTCGGGCCAGCTGAGTGAGGGCCTCAACGTCGCCTCCGTGACGGCCGTCGGCAAGCACGACATCGAGTTCAAGCAGGCCGCCGGAACCAACAACGCGAACTTCGCGAAGCAGATCCTGGGCCAGTCCATCGTCCCCAAGTCGGTCTACGGCCACCTCGTGCCGGCCGACATCTGGGACACCATCGCCGCAAGCCAGCAGGTGGACGCGGCCCAGGCGAAAGCCGCCCAGGCCGCTGTCGACAAGCTGAACGAGACCGGCAAGGCCATCGCGGCCTTCGCGCCGAAGCAGGACGTCTCGGCCGGCCCGTTCGTGGTCAAGCGTGTCAATCCCGGCTCGGCCATCCTCGTCCGCAACAAGTACTTCTACGACCTGGGCAAGATCGCTCCGAGCCAGGTGGTCATCCGCCACTACTCCGGCAACGAGCAGATCTGGGGCTTCATGAAGAACGGTGACCTGGACGCCGCGCCCTTCACCGCCATCCCCACGAACGTCCTGAACCAGATCCTGGCCAAGGGCTACAAGCGCGCCGACGGCACCTCCTACGTCAACGCCTCCATCGCCTTCAACCAGAGCAAGGCACCGTACGACAAGAAGGAGGTGCGTCAGGCCCTGACGTACATCCTCGACCGTGAGGCCATCACCAAGGTGGGCCAGCCGGTCGGCGGCATGGCGTCCACCGCCCCCGCCGGCATGATCCGCAAGTCGACCGAGCAGTGGCTGGGCGCCGACGCCGTAGGCAAGCTCAACCCGTACGCCCACGACGAGGCGAAGGCCACCGAGCTGCTGAAGGGCGCAGGCCTCAAGCAGAAGGGTGGCAAGTGGTACCTGGCGAACGGCAAGCAGTGGAAGATCACGCTGCAGACCGTCAACGGCTTCAGTGACTGGATCGCCGCCTCCACCGTCGTCGCCAACGAGCTCACCGCTTTCGGCATCGAGACCAAGCCGGCCCTCTCCGCCGACTTCGGCGCCTACCAGACGGACATGGCCGCCGAGAAGTTCGACGTCGGCTGGTGGCTGACCGCCGTCGGATCCGACCCGCGCCAGAACTTCCAGCGCCTGTACGGCGAGAGCGACGGCTTCGTCGCCAACGGCAACAAGGTCACCCACACCGAGAAGAAGGGTGACGGGAACTGGATGCACGGCGACGAGACCTTCACGGTCGACGGGCAGTCCATCAACCCGGGTCAGCTGACGGCCGACCTCGCCGGCCTCGACACCGAGGCCAAGAAGCCCGTCATCACGCAGCTGGTCAAGGCCACCAACCAGGAAGTTCCCGTCATCCCGATCTGGGACTACACCAACGTGAAGTTCACCTACGACAAGAACTTCACCAACTGGCCGAAGAACGGGCAGGACGAGATCCTCGCCAACCAGCCCGGCGTGTGGATGATGCAGGGCTACATCCAGGCCAAGACCAAGTGATCCAGGCCGGGTAACCGCACCGGGCAACTACCGCACGGCGCACCACCGCGGGGCGGCAGCCGCACCAGGCCGTCGCCCCGCTCGCGCGCTGATCCACAACAACCCCCTACGACAAGGAAGGAGGTGCAGGAACGTGAAGGGACTGGCGCGCACCATCGCGATCCGACTGGTCGGCGGCGCGGTCATGATCTGGATCGTGGCCACGTTTACGTTCTTCCTCGTCCACGCTCTGCCCGGCAAGCCGGGCGACGTGGCGTACGAGAAGTACGTCGCCATGGGAATGAACTCCCAGGACGCCAAGGCCAAGGCCTCGATCATCTACGGGTTCACCTCACAGGACCCGCTGCTCACGCAGTACACGCACTACATCGGCGACCTGCTCCACGGTCACCTCGGGATTTCGATCTCCTACAGCGGAGTGCCGGTCGCGGATGTCATCGGCGACGCCCTGCCGTGGACCGTCATCCCGATCATGAGCGGCCTGCTGATCAGCTTCTGCATCGGTGTCAGCAGTGGTGTGGTCGCGGCGGTGAAGCGGTCGTCCCGCCTGGGCGGCGGGCTGAGCCTGGCCGCCTCGATGATCGCCGGCATCCCGTCGTTCGTGATCGCGATCCTGCTCATCACCGTCTTCTACACCAACCTGGGAGCCTTGCCGTACGGGGGCACCGTCTCCGAGACGCTCCTGGTGGACCCCGGATGGAACGTCGAGTACGTGTCGTCCGTCGCGTACCACGCGGTCCTCCCGGTCGCTACTTACGTCCTCATCTCCTACGGCGGCTGGATGCTCAGCATGCGCTCCAGCGTGGTGTCCGTCCTCGGTGACGACTTCATCCTCGCTTCCGAGCTGCGCGGCATCACCCCCAGCACGCGGATGCGCTACATCGGGCGCAACGCGATCCTGCCGCTGTTCACCACCCTCGCCCTCTCGTTCGGCACGTTGTTCGGCGGAGCGATCCTGATCGAGGCCACCTTCAACTACCCCGGCGTCGGGCAGCTGTTGCTGGACAGCATCGGCAAGCGCGACTACCCCCTGATGACCGGCGCCTTCCTGCTGATCACCACCGCGGTGGTGCTTGCGAACATCGTCGCGGACCTCCTCTACTCCGTGATCGACCCCCGAGTGAGGCGCTGACCATGACCACCGTGACGCTCACCGAGCCGCGCCGTCCGGCAGATGCCCCGTCGGCGAGGCGTTCCCGCTGGACCGGCATCTGGCGCGTCCTCACGCGCAAGCCCGGCCGGATCATCGGCCTGTCCATCCTGGTGTTGTTCGTCCTGATGGGCACCTTCGGCCCGATGCTCTACGGCGACCAGCTCGCGATCGACCCGGACGCGATCTATCAGCCGCCGAGCGCAGAGCACTGGCTCGGAACCGACTTCGCCGGTTCCGACGTGCTCCAGGCCACTGTCGTCGGCAGCCGCTACGTACTGCTCACCTGCTCGCTCGCCGCCCTGTTCGCCTCGACGATCGGCACCGCCGTCGGGCTCCTGGCCGGTTTCCACCGCGGCTTGTCCGACTCCGCGCTGATGCGTGTCACCGACTTCGTACTCACGGTCCCCGGCCTGCCGCTGCTCGTCGTGCTCACCACCGTGTGGGAGTTCGACAGCCCGCTGGAGATGGGGTTCGTGCTCGGCGTCGTCGGCTGGGGCGGCATCGCCCGTGCCGTCCGCTCCCAGGCGTTGAGCCTGCGCGAGCGCGGCTTCCTGGAGGCCGCACGCGGCCTCGGGCTGCCCAGCCGGCACATCATCGTGCGCGAGCTCCTGCCGAACATCGCCCCGTACGTGGCGATGCACCTGCTCCTGTCGGTCATCGGCTTCGTCGAGGCCCAGGTCGGGCTGTTCTTCCTCGGCATCGTGCCGTTCACCAGTACCAACTGGGGCGTGATGATCAACCAGGCGGTGTTCTCCGGAGGAGCGCTGCAGAGCCCCGAGGCAATCTTCTACCTGCTGGCGCCACTCACCTGCATCCTGCTCCTGATCATGGGCGTGGTGCTGTTCCTGGACGCGATCGACGAGCTCTTCAACCCGCGACTGAGGGAGCGCTGATGACCACGACGACGAAGAAGGCCGCGCCCGAGGCCGGGGAGGCCGAGGTCCGCGTGCGCGACCTCAGGGTCCACTACCGCATCAACGGTACGGAGTACCCGGCTGTCGCGAACGCCTCCCTCGACCTGCGCCGCGGTGAGATCACCGGCCTGGTGGGGGAGTCCGGATCGGGCAAGTCGACCCTGGCCCTGTCCCTGATGAACGCCGTGCCCGAGCCGGGCCGGATCGCGGACGGCGCCATCCACGTCGACGGCATCGGTGACGTGACGACGCTCGGCGCCAAGGCGATGCGGGCGGTACGGGGTTCGGCGCTCGGATACGTCTTCCAGGCGTCGCAGAACTCCATGAACCCGCTGAAGACCATCGGCAAGCAGATCCTGGACCTGGGCCGCTCACACGGCGTCAAGGATCTCCCGGCCCTGCTCTCCCGCGCCAAGCAGCTCGCCGAGCGGATGGGCCTGGACGGCAACCGCGTTCTGGACTCCTATCAGCACGAGCTGTCCGGCGGCATGCGCCAGCGCCTGGGCATCGTCTTCGCCCTCGTTCTGAACGCCAAGGTCCTCATCCTGGACGAGCCGACCACGGCTCTGGACGTACTGTCCCAGTCCGCGGTGCTGAAGATCATCCGCCAGGTGCACGACGAGAACAACCTCAGCACCCTCATCGTCACCCACGACATGGGCGTGGTCTCGGAGCTCGCCGACAACCTGGCCGTGATGTACGGCGGGCGGATCGTCGAACACGGCCCGACGCTGGATCTCCTCCGCAACCCCACCCACCCCTACACCAAGGCTCTGATCGGCGCCACGGCACGCATCGTCGGCGACCCGGCCGCGGCCCGTGCCCTGCCGGGCCGCCCGCCGGATCTCACCACCATCCCGAGGACGGGTTGCGTGTTCCGCGACCGCTGCGTCTTCAAGATGGACATCTGCGCCGAGGACGAGCCGCAGCTCGCGGAGCACTCGGCCGGCCACCGGCGGGCGTGTCACGCGGACGCCGACGTGGTCGGCCCCACCACCTCGAAGGGAGACGCGTCGTGATCGAGGCGCGCGGCATCACCCGCACCTACCATTCCCGCGGGGCCTTCACCGGCGAGCGCACGGTCCACGCCCTGCGCGGCGTGGACTTCACGCTCCCCAAGGGCGGTGCCGTCGCCTTCATCGGCGAATCGGGCTGCGGCAAGACGACGTTGGGCAAGATCCTCACGGGGATCGAGACCTTCGACGGCGGCGAACTCGTGGTCGACGGAGTGGAGCTCTCCAAGCTCGCGCCGCGTAAGCGCGCCCCGTACTTCCGCCGCATCCAGATGATCCACCAAGACCCGTACTCGGCCCTGAACCCCACCCGCACGATCGAGCAGATCCTCGGCGACCCGCTGCGGATGCGCGCGAAGGAGACGGGCGGCGCCGCTTCGGCCTCCGGTGTACGGGCACGGGCCTCGGAACTCCTGGAACTGGTGGGTCTGGAGCCGGACGGGGTCCTCCCCAAGTACCCGCACCAGCTCTCGGGCGGTCAGCGTCAGCGTGTGGTCATCGCCCGCGCGCTCACCGTCGACCCCGAGGTGCTCATCGCCGACGAGGCCGTTTCGATGATCGACGTCTCGATGCGCCTGGGCATCCTCGCCCTGCTGCACGACCTGCGCGAACGCCTGGGTATCTCGCTGGTCTTCATCACCCACGACGTGGCGACGGCGCGGTACGTCGGCGAGGGCGCCGAGCTGCACGTCATCTACCGCGGGCAGGTCATCGAAAGCGGCCTCACCGACGACGTCATCCAGGGGCCCGTCCATCCGTACACGCAGTGCCTGCTGTCGGCGATCCCGATCATGCGGGGTCTGGAGGAGCCCGGCCCCGACCGGCTGGCGCCGCTCGCCCCGCTGGACGAGAAGGTGGCCACGGACGGCTGCCTGTTCGCACCCCGCTGCCCCTTCGCCACCGAGCGCTGCACAGCCGAACGGCCCGTCCTCGAAGCGGTGGGGGAGTCCGGGCAGCTCCATGCCTGCTTCCACCCCACGCCCCGGCGCGTGGTCGGAGTGGAGATCGCGCCGGCCGCCGTCTGACCTCCGGCCCCGGCATCGGGCGGGCCCGCTCCATCCACGGGGCGGGCCCGCCCGCACCCATGTTCAGAAAGGAACCCTGTGAGAGTCCTGGGACTCAGCTCCGGCACCTCGCACGACGCGATCGACGCGGCCGTCGTCGAATTCAGCCTCGACGGCGACACCTTGCACGGCACCCTCGTCCACGCGGCCGCACACCCCTACCCGGCCGGACTGCGCGCCGAGATCCTGGACGCGCTTCCCCCGCGGGATGTGACGCTGGCCGCGGTGTGCCGCCTGGACACCCTCATCGGGCAGTCCTTCGCCGACACCGCGGCGGCGACAGTGACCGCGGCAGAGCCGGTCGACCTGGTGTGCTCGCACGGCCAGACCCTCTACCACTGGGTGGACGACGGGACGGTGCGCGGCACCCTGCAACTCGGCCAGCCTGCCTGGATCGCCGAACGCCTGGGCGTGCCGGTGGTGTCCGATGTACGCACCGCGGACGTGGCGGCGGGCGGCCAGGGCGCACCCCTGGTGTCGCTCCTGGACACGCTGTTGCTCAGCGGACTCCCGGGTCCGGCGGGGGCGCTGAACCTCGGTGGGATCGCCAATCTGACATCGGTCGGGCAGGGCGCGCCGGTCGCCTTCGACACCGGTCCCGCAAACGCCCTGATGGACGCGGCCGCACTGGCCGGGACCGGCCGGCCGTACGACGAGGACGGCCGGCTCGCCGCCGCCGGACGGGTGGATCCGGCGCTGCTCGCCGCGCTGCTCGCCGAACCGTACTACCGGCGCGAGCCGCCGAAGAGCACCGGCAAGGAGCTCTTCCACGCCGACTACCTGACCGGGCACCTGGCCGGACGTCCCCCGCTCCCGGTCGAGGACCTCCTGGCCACACTGGCCGAACTGACCGCACGCACGGTTGCGGACGCGGTACGGGAGCGAGGCCTGCGGACCCTGGTGGTGTCCGGCGGCGGCGCGGACAACCCGGTGCTGACCGAGCGGATCGGCGCACTGCTGCCGGGAGTCGAACTGCTGCGCTCCGACGCGCTGGGACTGCCCTCGGCAGCCAAGGAGGCGGTGGCCTTTGCCTTGCTCGGCTGGTTCACCGCGCACGGCCTGCCGGGCACGCTGCCCAGCTGCACCGGGGCGACGGGAGGACGGCTGCTGGGCCGGATCACCCCGGGCCACGGGCCGCTGCGGCTGCCGGAGCCGTTGACCGGGGCCCCGGCCGCCGCCCGCTTCAGCTGCTGACTTCGCCTTCGTGCCCGCCCGGCCCGGAGAGCGGACGAACCGGCCGGGTGGGCCGAACCGCGACGCTCCTCCGGGCACGGGCGGCTGCTCAGCCCTGCGCCCCCGCCGCTGCGTCGGTGGTGTCCGAGAGGTCGACAAGGATGCCCATCGCATGCCCGTACAACTCCGCCTCGGCGCGCAGTGAGGCGCTCACGCTGGACGCCTGGCGGAAGCCGTGCCCCTCGCCCTCGAAGAGCAGGTAGCGGTGCCACAGCCCGCGTCGGGCCACCGCGTCGACGATGCGTTCGGCCTGGTCGGGGCGGCAGATGAAGTCATCGGCTCCCTGCAGCATCACCAGCGGGCTGGTGATCTGCCCGGCCTTCCGGATCGGCGACACCCGGTCGAACCGCTCCTGGTCCTCGGGCAATTTCCCGACCAGATACTCCATATATCGGGACTCGAAGTCATGGGTCTGCCCGTAGATCCAGGTCTCCGGGGCACTGATGGGGTAGTACACCGCCCCGCAGCAGAAGGTGTCGGTCGACGTCAGTGCCGCGAGTGTCGTCCAGCCGCCCGCCGAGCCGCCGCGGATCGCGGTGCGCGACGGGTCCGCGAGCCCGGCGGAGGCCAGCTCCGAGGCGACCGTCACCGAGTCCTCGACGTCGGTGACACCCCAGGTGTGCCGCAGCCGGTCCCGGTAGGCGCGGCCGTAGCCGGTGGAGCCGCCGTAGTCGACGGCGGCCACGGCGAAGCCCCGGCTGCAGAAGAGTGAGAACTCCGCATCGGGGGCGGCGCCGTTGGAGTTGGTGGGCCCGCCGTGGATGTGGATCAGCAGCGGCGGTGCCTCGCCTGCCGGGCCGGTGCAGTCCGGGCTGGTGGGCGGGTAGTAGACGTACTGCACATCGCCGCCGTCCGCGGCTTTGGCGACCCGCCGCTCCGGCACTGCCCGCCAGGCGTCGTACGTGGTGTCGCGCTCACCGTTGCAGCGCACCGGAGCGCTGCCGTCGAGCGGTACCCGCAGCACGGCGTGGCCGAGCGTGGGGGAGGCAGCCAGGACCACGGCTGCGTGGCCGTCCGCCCACAGGTCGGAGCCGAACTCCGTCCACTCGGGCGCCAGATCGCGCAGCGTGCCGTCGGCGGGGTCCCACAGTGCGAACCGCTGTTCGCCGACGCCGTGACGCAGCACCACTCCCGCCGCCGTCGCCGCGAACCAGCTCCCGCCGACCCGCCACAGGGCACCCGCGCACTCCCGCTCCATGGGAAGTACGCACTCGGCGTGCCAGTCCCCGTCGGGCGCCCGGGTGATCCGGAAGAGGTTCGCCCAGCCGTCCGGGTCGGCCATCGCGTACAGCGTGCCGTCGGGCGCCCACGCGGCCTGCGGTACGGACACCGCACCGCCGCCCAGCACCCGCACCGGTTCGCCCGCCACGCCGTCGGCCAGCGGCGCGACCATCAACTCGGTGGTCTCCCAAGGCATCTGCGGGTGGTCCCAGCCGAGCCACGCCAGGTGCCGTCCGTCCGGGCTGATCCGCGGGGTGGACAGGAAGTGGTGGTCGCCACCGACCACCCGCAGCCGGTCCGGCGCGGTGGCGGCCGAGCCGTCGAGCGGCACGGCGACGATGTCGCGACGGGTGCGGGGGGCCGGATCCTCGCCCGGTTCCCGGGCCGCCCGGGTGACCTCCCGGACCAGCCAGACCTCGGTGCCACCTGGCGCGAACACCGGGTCCGCCCAGCAGGTCTCGTACCCGGGCGGGTCGGCAGGGGTCAGGGGGGTCAGGTCGCTCGCACCGCCCGCTCCCAGCGGGGCGGTCCCGGCCGCGTACAGCCGCTGGTCGCGGTGGTCGGTGAAGACCAGCAGATGCGGGGCGCCGTCCTGGCCGGGCCGGACCGCGTACGGGCGGCCGCCGTAGCCCAGCGAGCGGTTGCGCACACTGACACCCGTCGGCAGCACCGGCTCGGGGGTATGCCCGGGGCCGGTGCGCAACAGCCGTACGGTGGCGGTCGCCGGGTCGTTGGCGCACCACCAGGTCTCCTCGCCGACGCCGGACGGCCAACTCGTGGCCCTGGAGCCGGCCGCGGCCGAATCGGCGGTCAGCGGTGAGGGCCACTCCCCGTAGGGGAGGACGCGGCGCTCGGTCATCGAAGGTCTCCTGAGAGGTCTATGGCGGCGCCGGCGCCGTCGCGGAGCAGCAGGTCGGCGGGGGTCTCGCGACGCACCATGAGGCGTGCCTGCCCGTCGCGTACGGCGACGACGGCGGGGCGCGGCTGGAAGTTGTAGTTGCTGGCCATGACGTGGTGGTAGGCGCCGGTCGCGGGCACCGCCAGCAGATCGCCGACCGCCAGGTCGGCCGGGAGGGCGATGTCGGGTACGACGATGTCGCCGCTCTCGCAGTGCCGGCCGACGACGAGGGAGTGCACGGGGCGGTCGGTCAGCCTGCGGTTGGCGGTCCAGGCGGTGTACGAGGCCTGGTAGAGAGCGGGGCGCAGGGCGTCGCTCATGCCGCCGTCGACGGAGACGAAGCGTCGCTCGAGGCCCTGCTTGACCACGCCGACCTCGTAGAGCGTGACACCGGCGGTGCCGATCAGAGAGCGGCCCGGCTCCACCGCGAGCCGGACGGAGGCAGGGTCCAGCTCCTCGGCGACCCCGGCCCGCAGCGCGGCTACGAACTCGGCGGGAGCCAGCCGTTGCTGGCCGGGCACATAGGCGATCCCGGCGCCGCCGCCGAGGTCCAGCTCGTCGATACCGATGCTGTGCCGCTCGGCGAGCATGCGGACGAATGCGGCAACCCGCGAGGCGGCCCGCCGGATGCCGGACGGGTCGAGGATCTGCGAACCCAGGTGGGAGTGGATGCCCGTCAGACGCAACGAGGGGATGCCACTGACGGTGAGGACCGCCCGTTCGGCGAATCCACCGTTGACCGGGAAGCCGAACTTCACGTCGTCGCTGCCGGTGGCCATGTAGTCGTGGGTGTCGGCGGCGACGCCCGGCGCGATGCGCAGATACACGTCCTGGACCCGGCCGGCGTCGGCCGCGTAACCGGCGAGCCGGTCGATCTCCTCGGCGCAGTCGACGACGACCACCCCGACGCCGTGTGCCACGGCCGAGCTGAGCTCGGCGGGGAGCTTGTTGTTGCCGTGCAGCACGATGTGGGCGGGGTCGAAGCCCGCGGCGACGGCGAGTTCGAGCTCGCCGACGCTGCACACGTCCAGGTGCAGACGCTCCTCGCCGACCCAGCGGACCATCTCCGGGCAGAGGAAGGCCTTGGACGCGTAGTGCACGCGGTCCGCGCCGGACTCCCGCCACTGGCGGGCCCGCTCACGGAAGTCCGCCTCGTCCACGACGTAGAGCGGAGTGCCGCAGGCCTGGGCGAGACCTGTCAGCGGCACGGAACCCACGTGCAGTTCGCCGTTTATGTCCTTGGCGGTGAGCGGCCAGATGTCCGGCGCTTCGTCCGGGCCCGCGGCGCGGGCGGGGGCGGCGTCGGGCGCGTGGTCGGCGGGTGGAACCACCTGTGTCACTCCTTCGTGAGGACGACGAGCAGAAGCAAGTCGTCGCTGGTCTGCGTGATCTGATGTTCTTCGGATGCGGCGAAGTGGCAGGCGTCGGCCGGATTCAGGACGCGCGCGGTGTCCGCGACACGGAGCCGGCACTGTCCGGCCAGCACCACCACGAGTTCCTCTCCGGCGTGCCGGATCGGTCGGGCGTGATCGCCCGGTTCGCCCCTTATCAGGCGCGAGTGGAGCATGGTCGCGTCATGAGCCGTCATGTTCCAGATTCCCTGACCGTCCGACATTGCGGTCAAGCCCGGAAGTGTGGTGAAACGCGGCGGGAACGGGCTGTTGTCGGAAGTGTCGCCGGGTCCGGCGCCGAGCAGCTCGTGCAGTTCGAGACCCAGCACTCCGGCGAGCTGCGCCAGGCTGCGGACCGTCGGATTCGCCGAGCCGGATTCGATCTGCGAGACATATGCGGGCGAGAGGCCCGACCCGGCCGCGGTGGCGGCCAGGGTCAGTCCTGCCGTCCTGCGCGCCGAGGCAACGACCTTGGCCAGTTGGGCGGTTGCCCGATCGGCGGCGGACGCCTCGACCGGTGAGTCGACGGTCGGCGGGGCGGGGGCTGGAACATCCCTTGACTCAGGCATGCGGTGACAGTAATACTCGCGCCACCTTAGATCAATGTATCCGCCAGCAAGTGATACTCAGGGAAGAAATCCCTGGTCGCAGCGGTGGAGTTCACGGCATGGAGGGAGGTTTTGATGTCTGTCCTGACGCCTGATCCTGTACTCCGGCTGTTGGAGCGCGCGGCTGCGCATTGCGGCTCCGGGGCCGCCCGCCTGCACGCCGTACTTGCTGCGGACTTCCCCGCCGCACTGTCCCGGCGCCCCGCCCAACTCCTGCGGACGGCCGAGGCGAACGCCGAGGATCTCGACCAGCTGCTCGCCATGGCGGGCTTCGCCGACACCGAGGACCTGCGTGCCTGCGCCGCCCGCGAGACGGGCCGCCGACTGCCCGTTCCCGACCAGCGCATCGCCGACCGGGAGGGGGAGCCCGGTGACCGCACCGCGCTGCGCCGCATCCTCGCCCGGGAACAGGAGAACCTGGCCGGCACCCTCGACGCGCTGCATGCCAACGGCGCCCTGGAACTCGCCGCGCGCGCCGTGGTCGCAGGCCGCCGCCGCTGGGTGTTCGGTGACATGAAGTCCATCGGGTACGCGGCTCTGGTCGCCGCCGATCTCTCCGCCGCGCTGCGTGACGTCACCCTCGTCCAGCCAGGAGTGGGAGCGGCTGTCACCGCCCTCGCCGACGCCGGCGACCAGGACGTCCTGATCACCTTCAGCTTTCGCAGTTACAGCCGCCACACCGTACGCGTGGCCCGTGAGTTCCATGCGCTGGGCGGCACGGTCGTAGCAATCACCGACGGCTACGACAGCCCGGTGTGCGCGTACGCCACCCACGTCCTCGCGGTGAACACCCGGAGCGAGTCGCGCACCCACTCGCCGACCGCCGTCACCGCCACCGGCCATCTGCTCGCCTCACTTGCCGCTGCCGGCGCGAAGGGCGCGGCCCGTCGCGCCCAGCGCCGCCACGCACTCACCCGGGCCCTGAGCGACGGCGAGGTCACCACTCCCGCCGACCCTCCTGAGAGGACTGCTCCGTGATCCAGGAGCTCACCGACCCTTCCGCGGAACAGTTCTCCCACCACGAGACACTGGCCACCGACACGATCGACCACTGCTCGCGGCTGATCCGCTTCGACACCAGCAACTACGGCGGCGGCGATTCGCGCGGCGAGCGGGAAGCCGCCGAGTGGGTGGCCGAAGTCCTCGCGGACGCCGGATACGCGCCGCAGGTCCTGGAGTCGGAGCCGCGCCGCGCGTCCACCGTGGTCCGGATCCCGGGCGCCGACGCGCTGGCCCCCGCACTGCTGGTCCACGGTCATCTGGATGTCGTGCCCGCCGAACCCTCCGACTGGTCCTTCGATCCGTTCAGCGGCGAGGTCACCGACGGCGCGGTACGCGGCCGCGGCGCCCTGGACATGAAGGACATGGACGCGATGATGCTGGCCTGCGCCACCGGATTCGCCCGGACCGGTACCCGCCCGCCGCGCGACATCGTGATGGCGTTCGTCGCCGACGAGGAGGACACCGGCGCCTACGGAGCGGGGTTCCTCGTCGACAAGCACCCCGGACTCTTCGAAGGTGTCACCGCCGCCATCAGTGAGTCCGGCGGCTACAGCGTCCATCTGCCCAACGGCCGCCGCCTCTACCCGGTCGCCACCGGTGAGCGCGGCAGCGCCTGGATGACCCTCAGCGCGCACGGCGCCGCAGGCCACGGTTCCCGCCGCAACCCCGACAACGCGGTGGCCACTCTGGTACGCACCGTGGCCGAACTGGCCGCGCACACCTGGCCGGTTCATCTGATCCCGCCGGTCCGGGCGCTCCTCGACGGGCTCGGGTCGGAGCTCGGCATCACGATCGACCCGGCCGACCCGGCGAGCGTCGCCCAACTCGGCGAAGCTGCCCGGCTGGTGGAGTCGACCATGTCCAACTCCCTCAACCCGACCCGGCTGAACGCCGGTTACAAGCACAACGTCATCCCCAGCGAAGCCACCGCCGGCATCGACGGACGGGTCCTGCCCGGCGCCGAGAAGGAGTTCTTCGCCGCCGTCGACGCGGTGCTCGGTACCAAGGTGACCCGCGAGTTCGCCAGCTGGACCGAGCCGGTCGCGGCCGACCACACCTCGCCCGAGTTCGCGGCCATGGCGGACGCCCTGCGCGCCCATGACCCGCAGGCCCTGGTCCTGCCGTTCTGCATGTCCGGCGGCACCGATGCCAAGGCGTTCGCCCGGCTGGGCATCGCCGGCTACGGCTTCGCCCCCGGCACCACCCCGCCCGGCTTCAACAGCTGGGACTACGTACACGGCGTCGACGAGCACGTCCTCACCGACAGCCTCGCCTTCGGTGTCCGGGTCCTGGACACCTTCCTCCGGGCGGACCCCTCCAGCCCCGCATCGGACTGACTCGACGGCCGTCACCGGCCGCACGACAGGCGAGCCACCCGGCATTGCCCCGGCTCGCCACAGCAAGGCAGCACACAGCACGTTCACCGGTACGACGCGGACCCCTTGGTCCGCGTCCTGCCCACGCTCCTGGATTGGCACGAAATGACACACACAATGGTCCGCAGCGCGATAGGCCGACGCGCCACCGCACTGGCCGCCGCAGCCCTCACCGGTGCTCTCGCCCTCGGCTCGGTCGCCCTGGCCCCCGGGGCCGCCGCCGACACCAAGGGCACCACCCTGCGCGCCGCGATGACCGGCAACGGCATCGACTCGCTGAACCCGTTCCTGGCGTACTTCGCCGGCTCGCTGGACGTCTTCAGCGCCGTCTACCCCTCGCTGAACTCCCTGAACACCGACGGAACCCCCGCGCCGTACCTGGCGACCAAGTGGACGCCGTCGGCCGACAAGCTCACCTGGACCTTCACCCTCCGCAAGGGACTGAAGTGGTCGGACGGTCGGCCGATCACCGCCGAGGACGCCGCCTGGACCCTCGATCTGATCCGTACGAACGAGGTGGCAGGCACTGCCAACGGCTCACTCGTCGAGAACTTCGCCTCGGTCACCGCGCCCGACGCCACGACGCTGGTCATCAAGACCAAGAAGCCCCAGGCGAACACCCCGTTCGTGTCCATCCCCTACAGCGGTGTGCCGATCGTCCCCAAGCACGTCTGGGAAAAGCACGTCACGGACCTCAAGGACTTCAAGAACGACTCCGGCGACATCGTCGGTTACGGTCCCTGGACGCTCACGGCCTACAAGCCCGAGCAGTACGTCAAGTACGACGCCAACAAGGACTTCGTCCTCGGCGCCCCCAAGTTCGACCACCTGGTCCAGCAGCGGTACAAGGCCGTCGACGGCGCTGTCGCCGCACTGCGCAGCGGCCAGCTCGACTACGTGTCCGATCTGAATTCCACCCAGTTCAAGGCGCTGCAGAGCGACAAGCGGACCGCCGCTTTCCAGAACGCCGGCCGCCGCTGGATGAGCGTCGCGATCAACTCCGGTGCCCGTACCCGCTCCGGCAAGAAGATCGGCACCGGGAACCCGGCCCTCGCCGACGCCGCCGTGCGCCGCGCCCTCGCGCTGGCGACCGACAAGCAGACCCTCGTCGACAAGGTGCTCGACGGCCTGGGCCAGGTCGGCTCCGGCTACATCCCGCCCACCTGGAAGCAGTGGGCGTGGAAGCCCGCCCCGGGCGAGGAGCAGTCGTACGACATCGCGAAGGCCAACTCCCTGCTGGATGCGGCCGGTTACGCCAAGGGCAAGGACGGTATCCGTGTCTCGCCCAAGACGAAGAAGCCGTTGAAGCTGCGCCTGGGCACCCACTCCGACGCCGCCACCGACACCCAGATCGCCACCTACCTCACGGGATGGATGAAGCAGATCGGTGTCGAGCTGACCGCCGAGCCGCTGAGCTCCACCAAGCTCAACGACGATCTCGCCAAGGGCGACTGGGACCTGCTGATGGACGGCTGGGGCACCGGCCCCGACCCGACGTACCTGCTCTCCATCCAGAACTGCGACGCCCTGCCGCTGGACGACGGCACGAACGGCTCCACGGACTCCTTCCACTGCGACAAGGAGTTCGACAAGCTCTTCAAGCAGCAGGTCACCGAGTTCGACCCGGCGCAGCGCGCGGCGACCGTCGGCAAGATGCAGGACATCCTCTACAAGGCCGACAACAACGTCATCCTGTACTACGCCACGGGCCTGAGCGCGACGAACGCCCGCACCGTGAAGAACCTCGCGGTCGGCAAGGCGGACTCGGCGGGCGTCTACCCGATGCAGTACACCTTCGGCCAGTTCCGCAGCGCGACCCCGGTCGCTTCCGTGAAGGAAGCCTCGTCGGGCTCCACCACTCTGTGGACCGGCATCGGAATCGGCGTGCTCGTCGTGGCGGGCCTCGCCTTCGGCATCAAGCGCCGCTCGTCGGCCGACGAGCGGGAGTAACCAACTCGCCCGCCCCGCGCACCCGGGCGCAGCACCGGGTGCGCGGGGTCCACCAGACCGAGCAGATCGAGAACTCATGACCATTACGTCCGATACGTCCGACAGCGCGAGCGCCGTCGGCCCCGTGCCCGGGAGCGACGCGGCCGACGCCGCCTCCCGCCCGGGCTCGGGGCGGGCAGACTTCCTCCGCTTCCTGGGCACCAAGCTCGCCGCAGCCGCCGTCAGCTTCGTCATCGTCCTGGGCATCGGCTTCGTGATCTTCCAGCTGATGCCCTCGGACCCGGTCCAGACGATGACCCGCGGCCGGCCCACCAGCGATGCGCAGATGGCCCATCTGCGCCAGACACTGGGCCTGGACCAGCCGGTGTGGGAGCGGTTCCTGCACTTCGTGAACGACATCGTCCACCTGGATCTGGGCCGTTCCTGGCAGTACCAGCAGTCCGTCTCCTCCCTCATCGGCGAACGCGTCGGCCCCACCCTGCTCCTGATGGGCACGGCCACCGCGATATCCGTGGTGGTCGGCCTGTGGCTGGGGGTGCGCAGCGGGTGGCGGCACGGCAGCCTCTTCGACAAGATCACTTCCTCGGCGGCGCTGACCTTCTGGTCGGTCCCCACCTACTGGCTGGGCATGATCCTGCTGATCTGGCTCAGCGTCGGCCTCGATCTGTTCCCCTCCGGCGGTATGTCCGACCCGTCGCTCGGCGCCACCGGCTTCGGCCATGTTCTCGACGTGGCCCGCCACATGGTGCTGCCGTGTCTGACGATGGTGCTCGTGGTCTTCGCCCAGTACGTGTCGATCATGCGCTCGTCGATCATCGATGAGCTGGGCAGTCCCTATCTCCTGACCGCCCGGGCCAAGGGGCTTGTCGACGACGCCGTTCGCCGCAAGCACGCCGTGCCCAACGCGTTGCTTCCCTCGGTCACCGTGATCTTTCTTCACCTGGGCACGATGGTCGGCGGTGCGATCACGGTCGAGACCGTCTTCAGCTGGCCGGGTCTCGGCTCGCTGACCATCGAGGCACTCAAGGTGCCCGACATCCCCGTACTGCAGGGCACGTTCATCATCTTCAGCGCCAGTGTGATCCTGATGAACCTCCTCGCCGACGTGCTCTACCGCTTCCTCGACCCCCGGGTGCGTGTGCGATGACGATTTCCGACACCACTGACATCACCGCCGCGGCATCCCCGGCCGGTTCGCCTCCCCGGCTGGCCTCCGTCGGCCGCTTCGCGCGCGCCTACGCCAAGCGCCCGTCCGGTCTCGTCGGCCTGGGCATCCTGCTCGTCGCCACGATCCTCGCGCTCTGCGCCCCGCTCTTCATAGGCCCCGAGCAGCTCGACGTCACCAAGGTCGACGGCCCGCTGCTCTCCGCGCCCGGCTCCGGCTACCTCCTCGGCACCGACCAGGCCGGCCGCTCCGTGGTGGACCTGCTGATCTGGGGTTCGCGCTCCTCGCTGTCCATCGGCGTCATCGCGACCGTGCTCACCATGGTGCTCGGCTCCACGATCGGACTGCTCGCAGGCCACTACCCGGGCAAGCTCGGCAAGGCCCTGATGCATGTCACCGACTGGTTCATCGCGCTGCCCAGCCTGCCGCTGGCCATCTCCCTCGCCGCGGTCCTGGGGCAGGGCACGGCGTCCATCACCATCGCCATCGCGGTGACCTCCTGGACGTCCACCGCCCGCCTGGTCCGTGCCCAGACCCTCGCCGTGGAGGCACGCCCGTTCATCGAGCGCGCCAAGGTCCTCGGCGCGGGCAACCGCCAGGTGATGGTCCGTCATGTACTCCCGAACGTGGCCCCGTTGATCCTGGTCTCCGCCACCCTCACCGTGGCCTCGGCGATCCTCTCCGAGGCCACCCTGACCTTCCTCGGTCTCGGCGACCCGACCGGGGTCTCCTGGGGTTCCATGCTCAATGCCGCCTTCTACCAGGGCGCCATGACCTCCGGTGCCTGGTGGTACGTCGGCACGCCCGGTATCGCGATCCTTCTCGTCGTCCTCGGCTTCACCCTCACCGGGCGTGCCGTGGAACACGTCCTCAACCCGCGGATGGTGGGCTGACCATGACCCTGCTCGACGTACGCGACCTCTCCGTCACCTACCGCGACGGCGACAGCCTCATCCCCGCCGTGCGCGGTGTCAGCTTCACCCTGGACCGGGGTGAGACCCTCGGCGTGGCCGGCGAGTCCGGCTCCGGCAAGTCCACCATGGTGCTCAGCCTGCTGCGGCTGCTGCCCAAGAGCGCCAAGGTCACCGGACAGGTGCTGTACGAAGGCGAGGACCTGCTCACCGCCAAGTGGTCCGCACTGCGCACCGTGCGCTGGAACGGCGCGTCCGTGGTCTTCCAGGGCGCCATGAGCGCCCTCAACCCGGTGCGCCCCATCGGCGAGCAGATCTGCGAGCCGATCCTGCTCCACGAGAAGGTGTCCCCGCGCACCGCCCGCGGACGCGCCGCCGAACTGCTCGACAGCGTCGGCATATCGCCGCAGCGGATGGGCAGTTACCCGCACGAGTTCTCCGGCGGCCAGCGCCAGCGCATCATGATCGCCATGGCGCTCGCCTGCCGCCCCGACCTGATCATCGCCGACGAGCCCACCACCGCCCTCGATGTGATGGTGCAGGCGCAGATCATGGAGCTCTTCACCGAGCTGGTACGGAACTCCGGCGTCGGCGTCATCATGATCAGCCACGACCTCTCGGTGCTCTCCGAGATGTGCGGCCGGCTCGCCGTGATGTACGCCGGCGAGATCGTCGAGACCGGACCTTCGCAGCAGGTCATCGAAGCTCCCCGGCACCCGTACACCGACGCACTGGCCAGGGCGTTCCCCACCATCGGCGACCCCGCGTCCCGGTTCGCGCCCTCCGGACTGCCCGGCGACCCGCCGGACGTCGCGGCGCTCGGCGCGGGCTGCGCCTTCGTCCCGCGCTGTGTGCACGCCGTCGACGCCTGCCGCACGAAGGCCGTCGAGCTGTGGCCCGCGGGCGATCGGCGCAGCGCCGCCTGTCTGCGCGTTCTGGACGCCCACACCCCCGTAACCGAAGGGAGCCAGGCATGAGCACCACCGCCCCGGCCCTGGAGGTCAGCGACCTCCGCATCACCTACCCGGCGCGCGCGGGCCGTGGGCCCGCCCGCGCCGTGGACGGAGCCAACCTGACCGTCGGCCAGGGCGAGATCGTCGCCCTGATCGGCGAGTCGGGGTGTGGCAAGTCCACCCTCGCCCGCGCGCTCGTCGGCCTGATCAAGCCCACCAGCGGTGAGATCCGCTATCAGGGCAAGCCCCTCACCTACTCCGCCCGGGCGCTCAAGGAGTACCGCCGCCATGCCCAGCTGGTGCTCCAGGACCCGGGCGGCGCCCTCAACCCGCGGCAGAACGTCTACGACGCCGTCGCTGAGGGGCCCCGGCTGCACGGTACGACGGAGGAGCTCAACAGCCGTGTGCACACGGCTCTTTCGCGTGCCGGGCTGCGTCCTCCGGAGCGGTTCCTGCACCGCTTCCCGCACGAGATGTCCGGCGGCCAGCAACAGCGCGTCGTCATCGCGGGGGCCCTGGCCCTGGACCCGTCGGTGATCGTCGCCGACGAGCCGGTCGCATCCCTCGACGCCTCGGTGCGCGGCGAGATCCTCAAGCTGATACTCGAACTCCGCGACAGCCTCGGCCTGTCCGCCCTCGTCGTCAGCCACGACCTGGGCCTGGCCTGGAACATCGCCGACCGGGTCGCCGTGATGTACCTCGGCCGGATCGTCGAGGTCGGCACCGTCGAGGAGGTGCTGCTGCACCCCAAGCACCCGTACACCAAGGCCCTGCTCTCGGTGCTGCCCGAGGCCGGACGCGACCAGCGGCCGACCGTACTGACGGGTGAGCCCCCGGACCCGACCCGCATCCCGTCCGGCTGCCGCTTCCACCCGCGCTGCCCGCTCTGGCCGGAACTGGAGGGCGCCGAACGGGCCGCCGCCGGCTGCGACACACGCGAGCTGCCCGTACTGACCGCCGACCCGGCGTCCGCCCAGGCGGCCTGCCATCTCGCCCATGGCCGCTGAACCCGCACTCGCCGTACGCGACGTCGAAGGTCCTGCCGCCATGGCGGCCTGTATCGCCCTGTATGCCGAGGTGATGGGGCTGCGGCCGTCGGACGGGGGCCTCAACCCCCGCCTGCTGACCGCGCTCCAGTCCAACGGAGGCATCGTCGTCGCCGCGTACGAGGGCGACCTGGCGCGGCCGGTCGGATTCGCATACAGCTTCCTGGCCCGCGAGGGGGGCGGCGAGCTGTTCCAGTTCTCGCAGCTCGCCGTGGTCGCCCGCCACCTCCAGGGGCAGGGGGTGGGCCGGCTCCTCAAGCACGCGCAGCGCGAGCGGACCCTGGCCATGGGGCTGACCCGGATCCGCTGGTCCTACGACCCCCTGAAGACCCGTAACGCGCACTTCAACCTGGACGTGCTCGGCGGGCGGGTCCACGTACTCAAACCGTCGATGTACGGCGGCGAGGGCTTCGGCGACGACGCGGGCGAGCCCACCGACCGGTTCCTCCTCGACTGGGACCTGACGCGGCCGGCCACGGTCCGGCCCACGCTCCCCGACCGGGCCTGGCAACCCGGTGAGTGTCTGGCCCAGGGCGACGACCTGCTGATCGCCGTACCCGCCCGCTGGGATCTGCACCGCACCGCCGTAGGAGCGCCCGCCGCCGCCGCACTGCGCACCTCGCTCAGGGAAACTTTCACCGAGGCCCTGGCCACCCATGTCGGGGTCTCCTGCCTGCGTGTCACCGACGACCTCGCGGTCTACCGGTTCGTTCCGCGCGGCACCGACCAGGAGGGCGCCTCATGACGATCACCATCACCGAGATCGAACTCTCCCTTGTACGGCTGGACCTGATCCACGAGTTCGAGACCAGCTCCCACCGCAAGTCGCACCTCGACCACATCGTGGTCAGAGCGACCGCATCCGACGGCACGGTCGGCTGGGGCGAGTGCGCCTCGCCCAGCGACCCCTACTACTGCAGCGAATCCACCGAGAGCTGCTGGTACGTCCTGAGCGAGCACCTCGCCCCCATGGTCCTCGGCCGCCCCTGGGAGCACCCCGACGACGCGGCTGCCCTCACCACCCGCCTCTCGGGCAACCACTTCGCCCGCGCCGGGCTCGACATGGCCTGCTGGGATCTGTACGGGCAGGCCCGCGGCGAGACCCTCGCCAACCTCGTCGGCGGCACCGCCGAGAGGATCAGCGCGGGTGTCAGTCTCGGTATCGAGCCGACCGTCGACGCTCTCCTGGACCAGGTCGCCCGGCATGTCGGCGACGGCTACCGCCGCATCAAGCTCAAGTGCCGCCCGGGCTGGGACCTCGAGCCGGTACGGGCCGTACGCGCGGCCTTCCCCGGTATCGCCCTCCAGGTCGACGCCAACACCGGCTACCGGGCCGACTCCGCCGAGCACCTGGCCGCCCTCACCGCCCTCGACGACCAGGGCCTGCTGATGATCGAGCAGCCCTTCGCCGAGGACGACCTGCTCGGCCACGCCGGCCTCGCCGCCCGGCTCGAGACCCCCGTCTGTCTCGACGAGTCGATCACCTCACCCGCCGTACTGGCCACCGCTCTGCACCTGGGCGCCGCCGACATCGTCAACATCAAGGTGTCCCGGCTCGGCGGAATCGGACCGTCCGTAGCGGTGCACGACGTGTGCCGCGAGGCCGGAATCCCGGTGTGGTGCGGGGGGATGCACGAGTTCGGCATCGGGCGCGCGGCCAACCTCGCCGTCGCCTCGCTGCCGGGCTTCACCCTGCCCTCGGACGTCTCCGGCTCCGACAAGTACTACCGCCAGGACATCGTCACCCCGCCGATCCGTGCCACCGAGGGCCTGGTCCCGGTGCCCGACGCCCGCCCGGGCCTCGGTGTCCATGTCGACGAGTCCCTGATCCGGGCGAACCGGCTGCGGCACGCCGTACTGAAGGAAGGCTGAGCCGATGCGATTCGACGCCGAGCAGCTGCGCGAGCGGGCACTCGCCCGCCTGGAAACCCTCGTCATGGCCGAGAGCCCGTCCGGAGAACCCGAACTCCTCCGGATCGTCAACGCCGATCTGGAGCAGGCTTATCGGGCTCTCGGAGCCCGGGTCACCCGCGAGAGCGGACCGCACGGCGACCACCTGGTCTGCGAGTGGCCGGGCACGGCCCCCGATGACGCACACATACTCCTCATCGGCCACAGCGACACCGTCCTCCCCGTCGGCACCACTGTCGAGCGCCCCTTCACGCTCCACGAGGACGGCGACACCGTCACCGGCCCCGGCGTGTACGACATGAAGGGCTCACTCGTCGCCATCGAGCTGGCCTTCGCCCTACTTCGCGAACAGGGCCTCTCCCCGTCCCGCCCGGTGCGCCTGGTCGTCGTCAACGACGAGGAGATCGGCTCCCCGGACGGCCGCCGCATCATCGCCGCCCACGCCGAGGGCGCCTTCGCAGCCCTGGGCTTCGAACCGCCGCTGCCCGGCGGCACACTGAAGACCGGCAGGCGGGGAGTGGCCCGGGTGCGCATCGACGTCCAGGGCGTGGAGGCGCACGCCGGGCTCGACGCCTCGCTCGGCACCTCCGCGATCGACGAGCTCATCGACCAGATCGCGGTTGTACGGGGTGCCGTCCCGGCGCCGCCCGCCGCCGAGTTCAACATCGGCACCATCAGCGGCGGCACCCGCGCCAACGTCGTCGCCGGTACGGCTTCGGCCGAGATCGGTCTGCGGTTCGCCACGCCTGCCGCCGAGGCCGCCGTACTCGGCGCTCTCGACTCCCTCACTCCGGTCCGCCCCGACGCAAAGGTGACCGTCACCCGGCTGTCGTACCGCCCCGCCTGGGAGCGCGACCCGGCGAACCCCCTCGCCGCGCGACTCGCCGCGCTCGCCGCCGAGCGGGGCACCGATCTGCTCACCGGCACCTCGGGCGGTGCAGGTGACACCAATCTCACCGGCTCGCTCGGCATCCCCACCGCCGACGGCCTCGGCCCGGACGGTGCGGGCGCCCACTCCATGTCCGAACGCGCCTCGGTCGCCTCACTGCTGGACCGTGCCGCTCTGCTCGCCGCCTACCTCATCGCACCCGAGGAGTCCGCATGACCTCCCCCGAAAACACCGGCCTGCTCCGCCCGTCCGCTCTCCGAGCAGGTGACCGGGTCGCCGTCACCGCCGCCTCGGGCGCGCCGCGCGCCGAGGACCTGGAGAAGGGCGTCGCGGCCCTGGAGAGTCTCGGCCTGATCGTCGACGTGCTGCCCTCGGCGCGCGCCGCCGGCGTCCCTCTCGACTATCTCGCAGGCGACGACGCCACCCGCGCCGCCGACCTCGCCACCGCTCTCACCGACCCCCGCTACCGTGCCGTCTTCATGGCTCGGGGCGGTTACGGCGCCCAACGCACCCTGGAGGGCGTCGACTTCGCTTCCCTGGGCACCCCCGCGCCGCGTGTGCTCGTCGGCTACTCGGACGTCACCGCGCTCATCGAGGCGGTCTCGGTGCACCTGGGCTGGGTGTCGCTGTTCGGACCGATGCCCGTCTCGGACGACTTCACCCCTGGTTCGTACGCCTTCGACTCCCTGGCCAGGACCCTCTTCACCCCGGCCGAGGCCACCCGTCTCACCTTCCCCGCGGCCCGCACCCTGGTGGGCGGCACGGCCGCGGGCGTCACGCTCGGCGGCACCGCGAGCCTGCTCTGCTCCTCGCTCGCGACCCCCACCTCGCGCCCGGCACGCGGCGGCATCCTCTTCCTGGAGGACGTCGACGAGGAGCCGTACCGGCTGGACCGCATCCTCACCCAGCTGCGCCGGTCCGGCTACCTCGACGGGGTCGCGGGCATCCTCTGCGGAACCTTCACCGGCTGCGGTGACCCGGCCGAGATCGACGCCCTGCTGCTCGACCGGCTCGGCGACCTCGGCGCCCCCGTGCTGGCCGGCGCCGACATCGGCCACGGCGTCCCGATGCAGACCTTCCCGGTCGGCGTCCCGGCCCGCCTCGACGCCGACGGGGGCACGCTCACCTTCGACGGACCGGTGCTCGCCTGAACGGACCGACGGCCGGTCAGATGCCCTTCGGGGGGTGGCCGGGAGCACCGGACGGAGAAGTGCGGCCGCGGCGGGGAGGAGTTCCCCGCCGCTTCCGCATGTCCTGACCAGGACTGATCATTCGCAGTCGACCGCCGCGCCGGACGCGGTACGGACCACCTTTCATTCAGTTGAAGTTCTTCACTCTGAGGGGTTGTTTTCAATCTGGTGAAGCTCTTCAATATGACCAAGCCCGGGTCGCCGAGGCCGCACATGCTCCGCCGGAGCGCTCGCTGTTCAACGGCGAAGCTCCTTCCGTCCCCACGCCACTGAGGCAGGTCGAAGCTGTGAGTGACGCAACCTACGTACCCCAGGACGGTCAGCCGGATCTGGACGCGCTCGTCGCCACAGTGGGAATCCAGATCAAGGCACTGCGCAAGCAGGCCGGTTACACCCTCGACGACCTCAGCCGAGGATCCGGTGTGAGTACCGGACTCATCAGTCAGATCGAACGAGGCAAGGGCAATCCGTCCTTTGCCACCCTGGTCCAGATCGCGCACGGGCTGGACATCCCCATCGGCAGGCTCTTCCACCTGACCGAACAGATCAGCCCCGTGGTGCGGCGTGCCGAACGGCGCACTCTCGATTTCCACGGCACCGATGGACCCGACGACGCCAGCTACGAGCTGCTCACCCCTACGCTGAACGGCGCGCTCGAGGTCCTCTGGGTCGAGACCCAACCGGGGCATGACACCAGCAGCACCCCGTTCCGCCACAACGGCGAAGAGTTCGGAATCGTTCTCTCCGGCGTCAAGGACGTCTATCTCGACGGCGTCCGGCACCGGCTCGAGGCCGGTGACTCGATCACGTACTCGTCGAGCGTCCCCCACTGGTACGCCAACCCCGGCGACGAGCCGTCCACTTCCGTCTGGGTCATCACCCCGCCCAGCTGGTAGGCCCCGCCTCCGCCGTACTCCGCTCCCTCAACGCCCCGGCCGTCGGCCCGGGCGCAGGTCCCGCACGGCCTGAGCCGTGCGCCTTTCACCGCGAGGTGCCCCCGCTATGGCATCGCTCCACGAAAGATCAGCCACCGCAGTCCGTACTCCCCTCTCCCAGCGGCGCGCACTGCTGGCCCTCGGCGGCGGCAACGCCGTCGAGTGGTACGACTGGATGGTCTACGGCCTGCTCGCGTCCTCCATAGGACCGCAGTTCTTCCCGTCCACCGACGGCCTTTCATCGACCATGTCCGCCCTGGCCGTCTTCGCGGTGGGGTTCGCCGCCCGGCCACTGGGCGCCATCGTGTTCGGCACGCTGGCCGACCGGCTGGGCAGGCGGCTGGTCATGCTGCTGTCCATCGGATCGATGGTCCTCACCACCACCGTCATCGCAGTGCTGCCCACCCACGCGGTCATCGGCGTGTGGGCAGGCGTGATCCTCCTGGCCTGCCGGATCCTGCAAGGGCTGTCCACCGGCATCGAGGCACCGCTCAACTCCGCCTACATCGTGGAGATGGCGCCGGAGGGCCGCACCGCCCGCTTCGGCAGCATCATCAGCATCTACGTCCAGGTCGGCATCGTCGCGGCGTCACTGGTCTGCTTCCTCACCAGCGAGGCCGTCGGCCCCGAGGTCATGGGTGACTGGGGCTGGCGCATCCCGTTCGTGATCGGCGCGTTGGGCGGCCTCTTCTTCCTCTGGCTGCGCCGCTCCCTGCCGGAGACCCTGCACACCGCGGCCGAGGCCGCGGACCCCGCCACCGCCGGGAAGCCCCGGAAGACGGGGGAGGTGTGGGCAGAGGTCGCCCACCACAAGCTGGCGCTGCTCACCATCGTCTTCGTCGTCGCAGCCGCCCAGGCGATCAACTACACCTGGACCACCGGTCTGCCCAACCTGGCCCGCTCCGCATACGCGGAGGATCCCAGCACCGTGTTCGCGGTCACCACCCTGTCGGGCGTGGTCGTCGGCGCGCTCTACCCTCTGGTCGGCCGGCTCGCCGACCGGAAGCGGATCTCGCGGACCTTCGTCGTCACCCGCCTCGCCGTCGTCCCGCTGGTGTTCGTCGTCCTCGCCTACCAGGGCAAGGGGATGACCACCTTCGCCCTCGTGATGCTGGTGGGCGCCCCGGTACTGGCCTTCACGATGGGCCTCTACAACACGGTGTCCGCCACCTTGATGCCGGCCAGCTGCCGCGTCACCGGCGTCGGTCTCGGCTACGCAGTCGGCGTCGCCGGCTTCGGCGGCACCGCCCCGTACGTCCTGCTGTGGCTGCAGGACGCCGGCGCCGGATGGGCGTTCCCTGTCTACGTCGCCGTGCTGTGCCTGCTCAGCGTTCTGCTCTACATGCTCGCCTTCCGCCGCGGTTCCGTTCGCGCCGGAAGCTGAAAGGAGTCCCCCCATGTCCACAACAGCCGCGCCGTCCGGCGCACTCGTCCAGGGACAGTCCGTCACACTTGACGCCGTCGAGGCGCCGGTCGTCCGGCGTTCGGACGTGGTCGTGGTCGGCGGAGGCCCCGCCGGTGTGAGCGCCGCGGTCTCCGCCGCCCGCAGCGGGGCAAGCGTGACACTGCTGGAGCGCTACTCGGCGCTCGGCGGACTCGCCTCCGGCGGCATGGTCCTCGTCCTGGACGACATGATCAACGGCGACGAGATCACGGTCACCGGCATCGTCGACGAGTACGTCGAGCGGATGGCCAAGCTGGGACTCGCGGTCTACCCGCCGGCCGAGGAGCGCGTCTCCTCCCAGGAGATGTGGAACAAGTGGGGCCGCTGGGGGGCATTCGACTTCCACTCCCACACCAGCCCCAAGCCGATCTGCTACGCGGTCGCCTTCGACCCCGACGGCTGGAAGCGCGTGTCCAACGACCTCGTCCGCGAGAGCGGGGTCGACCTCCGGCTGCACAGCTGGTTCTCGCGGCCGATCGTCCAGGACGGGGCGGTCAAGGGCGTCGTCTGCGAGACCAAGTCCGGCCCCCAGGCGGTCATGGGGGATGTCGTCATCGACACCACCGGGGACATCGACGTGGCCTCCCGGGCCGGCGCCACGTACGACAAGGACAACTACCTCGTCACCCTGGTCTTCCGGCTCGGCGGCGTGGACACCGCGGCCGCGGAGCGCTTCGAGCAGGAGAACCCGCGGGAGGCCCGCGCGATCAACCGCAAGATCAAGCGGCTGCTCGGCGGCGCCTGGGAGCTGTGGTGGCTCAAGACGCCCGTACCCGGTGTGGTGTGGTGCAACGCGCCGCACATGACCGGCTTCGACGGCACCGACCCGGAGTCGCTCACCGAGGCCGAGTTCGAGGCGCGGAGCCGTATCGGCAACGTGCTCGACCACATCAGGTCGGACCTGCCGGGCTTCGCGAGTGCGTATCTGCTCGATGTCGCCGAGCAGATGGGTGTCCGCCAGACCCGTCTGCTGCAGGGCGAGTACGTCGTCACCAAGGACGACGTCACCTCCCGTCGCCACTTCGCCGACAGTGTCTCGCGCGGCCGTGACTACTACACGCCGTACCGCTCGCTTCTGCCGCGCGGCGTCGACCAGTTGCTGGTCGCCGGCCGCCACTACTCGGCCACACCCGAGGCACAGCGCATCTCGCGCGAGATTCCGCCCTGCATGGCCATGGGCCAGGCCGCCGGTATCGCCGCGGCGACCGCGGTCGAGCAGGGCGTCCTGGTGCGGGACGTCGACCCGGCCATGATCCAGAGCCGGATGCGCGACCAGGGCGCCGACCCGGGCGACATCCCCGCCGAGAACGCTACCGTCGACGCGACCGTGGAGGCCCGCGCATGAGCACCGTACAGCCGCTGAGCGGCATCACCGTCGTCGACTTCACCCAGGTCTTCATGGGCCCGTCGTGCACGCAGCTGCTCGGCGACTACGGCGCAGATGTGATCAAGGTGGAGCGGCCCGGTACGGGCGACATCGCCCGTACCTCGATCCCGGACCCCGCGGGCCTGGACAACCCCATCTTCCTGTCGATCAACCGCAACAAGCGGAGCATCAGCATCGACACCCGTACCGAGGAGGGCCTCAAGGCCGTCCAGGAGCTGGTGCGCGGCGCCGACGTCGTGGTCAGCAACTTCCGGGCCGGCGTCATGGAGCGTCTCGGCCTCGGTTACGAGGCCCTTCGGGAGCTGAGCCCGCGGATCATCTGGGCATCCGGAACCGGCTTCGGCACCTCGGGGCCTTACGCGCACAAGGGCGGCCAGGACGCCATCGCCCAGGCGTACAGCGGTGTGATGTGGCGCCGGGTCGCCGACGACGACCCCGTGACGCTCTACCCGACCACGCTGTGCGACTACACCACCGGTATGCACCTGCTCCAGGGCATCCTGCTCGCCCTGCTGCATCGCGACCGGACGGGCGAAGGGCAGAAGGTCGAGGTGTCGATGTACGACTCCATGCTCCACATGCAGATGCAGGAGGCGTGCCAGCAGCTCAACCGCGGATCCGAGATCAACTGGGCCGCCATGCCGCTCACCGCCGTGCTTCCCACCAGCGACGGTGCACTGATCATGGTCGGCGGCTTCAAGGCCAACCCGCTGCACCACATCAGCCGCGCCCTGGAGCTCGACGAGGACCTGGGCGAGCGCGCCGAGTTCGACACCCTCGAGAAGCAGTTCACCCACAGGCCCGAGCTGCAGCGCATCTTCGCCGAGGCGGTCGCAGGCAAATCCACCGACTACTGGGTCAAGCGCCTGGAGGAGGAGGACATCCTCTGCGCCCCGGTGCGCAGTCTGGAGCAGACGCTGGACGACGAACAGACCGCGGTCAACAACATGATCGTCGAGATGGACCACCCGGTCGCGGGCCGCATCCGCGCGCTCAACGCGCCGATCCACCTGTCCGAGGGCGCGGCCACCGTCCGCCGGGTGCCGCCGCAGCTGGGCGAGCACGGCGAGGAGATCCTCGGCGAACTCGGCTACGACATGCAGCAGATAGCCGTGCTGCGCGAGAAGGGCATCCTTCGATGAGCGACCCGTACACCGACGAGGTGCGCTACGAGCGCGACGGGCACGTCGCCCGGGTCACCATCAGCCGCCCCAAGGTGCTCAACGCCGTCGACGCGAAGACGCTGGCCCGGCTGAACGAGATCTGGGCCGAGATCGAGGCCGACCGAGAGGTCCGCGTCGTCGTGGTCACCGGCGACGGCGACCGGGCGTTCTGTGTCGGCGCCGACATGTCCGCCGACGCGGTCGGCAAGACCGGCCTGCAGTACTGGGCCGACCTCGACCCCAACGGCTTCGGCGGCCTGAGCCTGCGCACCAGCCTCGACGTCCCGGTCATCGCCCGGGTCAACGGCTACGCGCTCGGCGGCGGCATGGAGATGGTGCTCGGCTGCGACATCGTCGTGGCCGCAGAGAACGCCAGGTTCGGCCTCACCGAACCACGCGTCGGCCGGATTCCGCTCGACGGCGGCGTCTTCCGGCTCGTCCGCCGGCTGCAGCACACTCAGGCCATGGGACTGCTGCTCACCGGGCGCAAGGTGCCCGCGGCCGAACTGCACCGCATGGGACTGGTCAACGAGGTCGTACCGGCCGAGGAGCTGGACGAGGCCGTCGACCGCTGGGTCGCCGACATCCTCGCCTGCGCCCCCACCTCGCTGCGCGCCATCAAGCAGATGGTGCAGCGCACCGAGCACCTGTCGGCGCGGGAGGCCCACGCGATGCGGCTGCCCGCCCTCACCGAGGCGCTGGACAGCGAGGACGGCAAGGAGGGCGTGCTCGCCTTCCAGGAGAAGCGCGCGCCCGTCTGGCCGGGCCGGTAAAGGAGAGCATTCATGGTCGACAATTTGTCCTCCGGCGTCTGGGGAGTGGTCGCCACACCGTTCCTCGGCCCGTCCCTGGAGGTCGACGAGACCAGCCTGTCCCGGCTGGTGAAGCACTACGAGGGGATCGGTGTCACCGGCCTCACCGTGCTCGGCGTCTTCGGCGAGGCCGCCCGGCTCTCCGGCGAGGAGCGCCGCACGGTGCTCGAGGCGGTCGCCGCGTCCGTGGAACTGCCGCTCGTCGTCGGCGTCACCGGGCTCGCCACGGCACCGGTGATCGAAGAGGCCCGGCAGGTACGCGAGGTGGTCGGGGACCGCCTCGCCGGGCTCATGGTCCAGGTCAACTCCCCGGACCCGCGCGTCGTCGCCGCGCACCTGAACGCCGTGCACGACGCCACGGGCGCAGGCATCGTCGTCCAGGACTACCCGGAGGCCAGCAAGGTCGCCATCCGTACGGCCGACCTGGTCCGCGCCGTGCAGGCGGTCCCCTCTGCGGTCGGGGTGAAGGCCGAGGCACCGCCGACCCCGGCGGCCGTCGCGGTCCTGACCGCCCAGCTCGACGTGCCCGTCTTCGGCGGCCTCGGAGGGCTCGGTCTGCTGGACGAGCTGGCGGCCGGGGCCGCCGGCGCGATGACCGGGTTCTCCTGCCCGGAGGGCCTGGTCGCCTGCGTCGACGCCTGGCGCTGCGGCGGTTACGACGCCGCCCGCGAGGCATACCTGCCGTATCTGCCGCTGGTCAACTTCGAGGCCCAGGCGGGAATCGGACTGGCCGTCCGTAAGGAGGCGATCCGGCGTCGCGGGCTGGTCATGGAGTCCGGCGTGAGGCCGCCGGCCGCTGCCATGCCGGAGTCGCTCGTCCCGCAACTGGAGCGGCACCTGGGGCCCGCCCTGGCCGCTCTGCAGAAGGAGGTGCGGTGATGGATCTCGGAATCCGTGGACGTACCGCCGTCGTCGCCGCCTCCACCGGTGGCCTGGGCCGCGCGGTGGCCGAGGCGCTCGCGGCCGAGGGGGCCGCTGTCGTCGTCGCCGGACGGCGCGGTGACCTGGCCGAGGAGATCGCCGCCGGGCTGCCCGAGGCCGTTGGTGTCCAGGCCGACCTCACGGCACCGGACGGGCCGCGTGAACTGATCGAGGCCGCCCGCGCGGCGTACGGTGACCCGGACATCCTGGTACTCAACGGCCCGGGCCCGAAGCCCGGCCGCGCCGTCGATCTCGACGGCGCCGGCACGGACCTCGGATCGGCCGTGGACTCGCTCCTGCTGGCCCAGCAACGTCTGGTCGCACAGGTGCTGCCCGGCATGCGGGAGCGCGGCTGGGGGCGGATCCTCGCCGTCGGCTCCAGCGGTGTCGCCGAGCCGCTGGCCGGCCTGGTGCTGTCCAACGCCGGCCGGGCCGCCCTCGCGGCCTACCTCAAGACCCTCGCCGCCGAGGTCGCCCGCGACGGAGTCACCGTCAACCTGCTGCTGCCGGGCCGGATCGCCACCGACCGGGTCGCGCAGCTCGACGCCGCGCGCGCGGAACGGGAGCAGCGGCCGGTCGCCGATGTCACGGCCGACTCCCGGGCCGCCATCCCCGCCAGGCGGTACGGCACCCCGGAGGAGTTCGCCGCAGCAGCGGCCTTCCTCTGCAGCGCGCCCGCCTCGTACGTCACCGGAACGGCACTGCGGTGCGACGGCGGCCTCGTCCGCAGCCTGTGACCGGCCGGAACACACCTGATGAAGGAACACAATTCATGAGCACTGTGCATCGGATCAGCAACCTGATCGGTGGCAAGGACTTCCCCGGCGACGGCTACGAGCGTCGCAATCCCGCGGACCCGTCCGACCTGGTGTCCGTCTCACCGGCCTCCGGCGCGGATGCCGTGGACGCTGCGGTCACGGCGGCCTGCGACGCCCAGCCGGGCTGGGCGGCACTGCCCGCACCCGCGCGCGGCGCCATCCTGATGGACGCGGCGGAGATTCTGCGCGGCCGTCACGAGGAGATCGCCCGTGACCTGGTGCGGGAGGAAGGCAAGACGCTGGCCGAGGCCCGGGGCGAAGTCCGCCGGGCGATCGATGTGTTCCGCTTCTTCGGTTCCGAGGGCTGGCGGCTCGGCGGTCCGACGCTGCCCAGCTCGCAGCCCGACACCCTGGTGCACACCCGCCGCGAGGCGCTGGGCGTGGTCGGACTGATCACCCCGTGGAACTTCCCGATCGCCATCCCGGCCTGGAAGACGGCGCCGGCACTGATCGCGGGAAACGCGGTGGTCCTCAAGCCCGCCGAGCTCACCCCGGTGTCGACCCGTCACCTCGCCGACGCACTGGTGCAGGCGGGTCTGCCGGCCGGCGTGCTGAATGTGGTGCACGGCGCCGGGCCGGTCGTCGGTGAAGCGCTGGTGACCGACCCCCGGGTGTCGGCGGTGTCGTTCACCGGGTCCACGACGGTCGGCATGCACATCGAGCGCACCGTTCACGAGCGACGCGGCCGGGTGCAGGTCGAGATGGGCGGCAAGAACGCCTTGGTGGTGCTCGACGACGCGGACGTCGAGCAGGCCGCGCGGATCGCCGCGGCCGGCGGCTTCGCCCTCACCGGACAGGCGTGCACCGCGTCCTCCCGGGTCATCTGTACCCCGGGCGTGTACGAGGCCTTCGTGGCGGCGCTCACCAAGCAGGCGGAGCGCTACCGTCCGGGCAACGGTCTGGACGGTGGCACGCTGATGGGCCCGGTGGTCAGCGAGCAACAGCTCGCCGGTATCGCGACGGCGATCGAGCGAGCCCGGGACGAGGGCGTGACCGTCGCAGCCGGCGGTGACGCCCCCCAGGGCCTGATGCTGGCACCCACCGTGCTCACCGGTGTCGGCCGGGACAGCGCCGTGGCGCGTGACGAGATATTCGGCCCTGTGGTGGCCGTGCTCGTCGCCCAGGATCTCGACGACGCGATCGAGCTGGTCAACGGCTCCCGGTACGGGCTGGCCGCAGGCGTGTGCACCCGGAGCCTCGCCCACGCCCAGCGGTTCGCTGCGCGGGTCCGGGCCGGCGTGATCAAGGTCAACCGCCCGACGACCGGACTCGACCTGAACGTGCCCTTCGGAGGTGTGAAGGATTCGTCCAGCAATACCTACCGGGAGCAGGGAACCGTGGCCACCGAGTTCTACTCCTGGTCCAAGTCCGTCTACATGGGCTGGGACGACTGAGCCACTGACCAGCCCCACGATCCCGCGGACCGCTGCGGTTGCCGGAGCCCCTTCGGGCCCGGCAACCGCAGCGGTTCTGTCGTCGGCCGGGGCACCGAAGCCGTGACGGCCTCGGTGCCCGGTCCGGTGCGTGGGCTACTCGCGGTCGCCCGCTCCGGCCTTGCGGCGGCGGACCGCCAGCCCGCCGACGACGCCGAGCACCGCCACAGCACCGACGCCGGCGGCCACGGTCCCGGTGGACATGGAGGAGTCGGCGCTCTTGGCGGCCGGTGCGGCCTTGGTGTAGTTCCAGAAGGAAAGCTGGGTGGGCATCACGCCTGCCGCGTCCGCCTTGCCGGAGACAAGGCCCTTCACGGTGTCCGTACGGGCCGCGTACAGGCCGTTGTCGTAGTACAGGATCATGTCCTGGTTGTGCCGGTACAGGATGTCCTGCATCCGACCGACGATCCGGGCGCGCTCGGCCGGGTCGAAGGCCTTGATCTGCTCCTGGAAGAGCTTGTCGTACTCCTTGTCGCAGTGGAACGCGTCGGTGGAGCCGCTGGTGCCGTCGTCCTGCGGGCGCGTGTCGCAGGTCTGGATGCCGAGCATGTAGCTCGGGTCGGGGCCGGTGCCCCAGCTGTCCATCAGCATGTCCCAGTCGCCCTTGGCGAGGTTGTCGTTCAGCTTGGTCATGCCGAACGGCTGGATGGTGACCTCGATGCCGATGTCCTTGAGCCAGCCCTTGACGTAGGACGAGATCTGCGCGTCGCCGGTGCTGTCGGAGTGGATACCCAGGCGCAGATTCAGTTTCTTGCCGGACTTCGGGGCCGTCCGTATGCCGTCCTTGCCCTTCTTGTAACCGGCCTCGTCGAGCAGCGCGTTGGCCTTGGCCGGGTCGAAGTCCGTCGCCTCACCGGGCTCGGGGGTCCACGCCCACTGGCTCCAGGCGGGCGGCAGGTAACCCACACCAGGCGCGCCCAGGTTGTTGAGGACCTTCTTGACCAGCGTCTTCTTGTCCGTCGCGTAGGCGATGGCGGTGCGCACGGCCTGGTCGGCGAGCACGGGGTTCGCCGTGCCGATCGCCTTCTCGTTACGGGTTTTCGCCCCGGCGTTGATCTCGATGGCGCTCCAGTGGTGACCGGGCGTCTGGAAGGCCTTGACGTTCTTCTCGCTCTGCAGGGCCTTGAACTGGGTGGAGTTCATCGTGGTGACGTAGTCGAGCTGCCCGCTGCGCAGCGCTGCCACCGCGGCGTCGGTGCTCTTGTACTGCTGCTCGAGCAGGTGGTCGAACTTGGGGGCGCCGAGGAAGAAGTCCTTGTTGGCGTCGAGCTTGGCGTACTGCTCGGTCTTGTAGGTGGCGAGCTTCCAGGGGCCGTAACCGACCAGCGGAAAGCTGTTGTTCTTGAAGCTCTTCAGGTCACCGGTGTGCTTCTCCCAGATGTGCTTGGGCACGATCGGGATGCTGCTGGGGGTGGAGACGTACAGCATGTTCGACTGCGGATCCTTGGTGGTGATCACCAGGGTGTTCGCGTCGGGGGCCTCGACCTTGGCGAAGTTTCGGACCAGTGAGCCGTTGGCGGTGGCGGCGGTCTCGTTCGTCATGATCAGGTTCAGCGTCCAGGCGGCGTCCTCGGCCGTGATCGGCTGACCGTCGGACCACTTCAGACCCTTGTGGATCTTGAAGGTCCAGCTGAGCTTGTCGGCGGAGGTGGTCCAGGAGTCGGCGAGGTAGGGCGCCGCGCTGCCGTCCGGGCGGAGCGAGTTCAGCGACGGGTAGACCTGACCGAAAATGTCCAGGGCGCCGTCGAAGTACGCAAGGAAGGGGTTGAGGGTGTCCACTCCGGAGGTGTCCATCGTCACCCGGAGGGTGGTGCCGGCGTCGTCGGCCTGGGCGGCGGGCAGGGGAAGCGCGAGGATCGGCAGGGCGAGAGCGGCGAGGGCGGCGGCGGCTCTGCGCGGGATGCGCACGTTCACAGGGGGCAACTCCCTTGGGCGGGGACGGGAATGCAGCGGAGGGGCATTGGCTGGTGTGCATCTTCGTAAGTGACATGCGCCAAAGTCCATAGCGACGGCAGAAATTTACAAAGATCCACTGGCGAAAGCGGCGGCCGGCCCACATCGTGCGGAGCCGGCCGCCTGAGCTGAGCTGAGCTGGGCTGAGCGTCAGCCGGTGAGGTGGTAGTAGCCGAGCAGGTCGCTGTGCGAAGCGATGGTGTCGTCGCGCACGTACGAGGCCGTCTCCGGGGCGTTGACCATCATCGCCACCCCGTTCACGGTGCCGGTGTAGACCCCGACATGGTGCACGGTCGCCGCCGAGCCGCCGAAGAACACCAGGTCACCGGGGATCGCGGTGGCAGCGGTGACCTTGGTGAAGCGCGGGTTGACCACCTGGTCCTTGGTGGTCTGGCCGATGTCGCCGGCCCCCGCCCGCCAGTACAGCCAGCGGGCGAATCCCGAGCAGTCCAGGCCCACCTCCTTGTCGGCCGGGCACGGTGTGATCGAGCCGCCGTAGCCGTCGCAGATACCGATCGACGGGCCGAAGTCCGTCTCGTGGCCGCCGCCCCAGACGTACTGGATGTTCTGGCCGGTGGCCTGCTCGCCGAAATTGACGACCGCCGCGTAGCGGCCCGAGCCGAGGTCGGTCGGTTGCTGCGGCGCCGGGTCGCCGTACAGCTTCGCCTTGGTGGCGGGGTTCACCACACCGGAAGCCGGCAGCCCCACCGAGGACTGGTAGGTGCGCACCGCATTGGTGGTGCCGGTGCCGAGGACATGGTCCACGGTCAGCGAGGCGCCATGGGCGTTGAGCTTGTTCTGCAGCTCGGTGACGCAGCCGTCGTTCTCGTTGGGCTCCAGATCCACCGGGCAGCGCAGGGAGCGCAGGTCGATGGCGACCGTGGGGTCCTCGTAGTACAGCGCGGACTTGGTGGCCGGGCCTACCAGACCGTCCGAGGTGAGGCCCTTGGAGGTCTGGTACGACTGGACCGCCGCAGTCGTCGCCGGGCCGAAGTCGCCGTCCACCGTCAGCGAGGCGCCGCCGAAGTTGAGCAGCGTCTGAAGCTCGGTCACACAGCCGCTCAGCTGCCCCTGCTTGACGGTGCTCGGGCAGTCGGAGGAGAGCAGATTGGTCCGTGCGGGAATGGTGGCCGCCGCAGCGGGCATCGCGGTGCTCAGTGCGAGCAGTCCCGCTGCCGCCGCGACCGCGAAACCGCGGCCGGCCCGGCGGAGATTTCCGTACACAGGCATGGTTCTCCCAGGAGTCTGAATCGCCATGGATCGGGGGTTACTTGCCGGCTTGCAGGGCGGACCAGGACAGATTCCCGACGATCCCGTCCGAGGTCAGACCCTGGGCGGTCTGGTACGCCTTGACCGCGGTGGTGGTCGCCGGGCCGAAGTCGCCGTCGATGGTGAGCGTCTGACCGCGGGCCGCGATCAGCGCACGCTGCAGGCGCTTCACGTCGGTGCCGGTGGAGCCGGACTGCAGGGTCGGCCTGGTGCCCGCGGACAGCAGGGCGGTCCAGGTGTGGGAGTCGACGGTGCCGGTGACCGGCAGCGACTTGGCGCTCTGGAAGGACTGGACGGCGCTCGTGGTGCCCGAGCCGAAGGCCCCGTCCACGGTGCCGGTGAAGTACCCCTGGCGCGTCAGCAGGCACTGGGCGGCGCTGACCAGGCCGCCGGAGGAGCCCGCGGAGATCGATCCGTACGCCGAGAAGTCGAGGCTCGCCGTGCAGGAACCGGCGAACGGTCCCACTCCGACGTCCAGGTAGTCGCGGTCGATGTTGATGGTCACGCCGCCCCAGGTCTCGTCGGTGTCCCCGCTGAGCTGGTGGATGCGCTGGTGGTCGGCCCAGTACTCGTCGGGAACGTAGGGCGTGGCGTCGTTGTCGGCCTTGCCGTTCCAGCGGGCGAACCAGATGTGGTCCGGCATCGTGTACGTGCCGGTGGTGTACTCCCCGGCCAGGTCGGCCATGGAGGTGGCGGAGGTGTAGACGCCGGAGAGGTAGCCGCTGGTGTGCAGTTCCTCGGTCCAGGCGCTGAGGAAGGTCATCACCGCGTTACTGCATGCGGTGTTGGTCTGGTCGTACGCCTCCATGTCGTCGTAGAGCACGCTGCCCTGCGGCAGCCCGAGCGCGGCAGCGGCGGCGACGGCTTCCTGCGCCTCGCTGTGACCCTGGCTCGCGGCGGTGGAAAGGGTGGACGACACCTTGTGGCTGAAGGAGTTGCACGGCGCCTGGAGTCCCACATGGATGGGGATGATGTGCCAGCCCGCCGAGGTCTGCGTCTGGATCCACGGCGCGGTCAGATTCGGCTGGTCGCAGGCGGCGCTGATGCCGCTGATGTACACCCCGATGGCCCGGAACGGCGAGGCTGACCAGGCGGACATCTGTGCGTTGGACGGTGCCGCGCACGGGTCGAAGCCGAGACCCGTGTACGTGCCGGGCTGCGCGGCGACGGCGGACGCGGACATGGCCTCGGCCCGGCCCGCCGGGGCTGCGGACAGTGTCACCGCCTCGGCGTCGGCGTCGAGATCGGCGCTGTCCAGGATGGTCTGCGCGGCGGCATCGTCCGCGCCCACCGAGGCGGTGACCAGCACTCCGGCTGCCGGCACCGCCTGGCGTATCCGCCCGGACGGAGCACCGCCGGTCCGCGGGGCCGCGGCCCTGGCGGCGCCCTTGGGCGCGATGCGGGTGGAGTCGTCCACCGACTTCCGGCCGGTGGCGTCCAGCGGTTCGATCACCAGCGCTTCGGTGCGGCCGACCAGCCCGGCCGGGCAGGTTGCCTGACCGGCATCGGTGGCGTGGCCGAGGTAGACCGCGTGGCGGTCGAAGCGCACACAGGTATCGGGTTGCGCGGCCAGGTCGATGACCGGCCAACTGCTGGGCACACGTACGTGATAGCCCCGGTAGGAGACATCCTTGGCGCCGTCGGCGGCGCCCGCCGGTGCTGCGGCGGTGGCCAGGGCGGCGGTGCTCAGTGCGGCCAGCGCGGTGAGCACGGTGGTCGCGACGCGCAGGTGCGCTCGTGGTGGTCTGGGCAGTCTCATGGCACTCCAGGTCGGCCTCTGGGATGGACAGGACATGCGCCTTTCACCCGGACCACGGGGCCGGCTCGCATCGTTGTGCGGCGCCGCCGTGGGCAGGGCAGGCGAAAGGTAGCGCGTCATTGAGTTGCGTTGCACTACCTATTGCCGAAAATTTCTTACCAAGCTCGCGAAGCCGTGCCGATCGCCAACCGCACTGACCGGTCCGGAAGTTCGAGGCCGAACCTCACGGAGTACAGCTCCCGCGTGCAGCGGTTTCGGGGGTCCCGGCACCGGGAATGACGGACTGCGCAGCAATGTTGCGACGTTCATGACCTTCTTTGTCGATGTGACGGTGCGCGGCTACGAGCTCGACACACAGGGACACCTGAACCAGGCCGTCTATCTGCAGTACGCCGAGCACGCCCGGTGGGAGCTGCTGCGAGCGGCCGGCCTGCCGCAGGAGAAACTGCTGGCCAGCGGCGTGGGTCCGGTCGCGCTCGAAGTGACGGTGAAGTTCCTGCGGGAGCTGCGCGGCGGCGAACGGGTGCGGGTGACCTGTCAGTTCGTATACGGCAGCGGGAAGACCTTCGAGGTGGTGCAGAAGATCATCAAAGAGGACGGCACAGTCGCGGCGGAGGTCACGGGCGTGGCGGGCATGCTCGACCTGGCCGCCCGCAGGCTCATCGCCGATCCGGCCGGCCATCTCGCCTCTCTCGCCGGAAACCCGGATCTGCTCAGCGGCTGACCGCAGGCGGCCCGGCCGTGCGGGAGGCGGCGCGCATGGCGGCCCCGCCTCATGTGTGGCGTCGGCGCAGCGCCCGCTCTCGTGCAGGGGAAAGGATCTGTTCCGGCGGTCCTGTGCCCGTGCTGCGATGCACGGCAAAGTACGATGGGTCTCGTACCATGGAGCTTCCGGACGAAGCGACGACAGGAGCCGACGTGACCGCGACCAGCGCCACTGCCGCGCGTGGCACCGCCGCCCCGGGCGCCGGTGCCCGCGTGCTGGCCCACCCGGCACGTGAGGAGATCCGCATCGAGGCGGTGCTCCACGCGCTCTCCGACCCGATGCGCCTGCGGGTGGTCCGCGAGCTGGCCGCCGCCGAGGGCGAGCTCACCTGCTCCCGTATCGAACTGCCGGTGTCCAAGTCCACCACCACGCACCACTTCCGGGTGCTGCGCGAGAGCGGCATCGTCAGTCAGACCTACCGGGGCACCGCCAAGATGAACGGGCTGCGCCGCGACGACCTGGACGCGCTCTTCCCCGGACTCCTCGACAGCGTTCTCGCCGCCGCGACCCGGCAGGCGGACCGGCTCGGCGAAGGCTGACAGCGCGTTCGGCGGAGGCCGACATCGCGCCGCGGGTCGTCCGCGGTCCTCGATTCAGCGCCGGTCACTGTGTGCGGCCTCCAGCAGTCCCGCCCAGTCCGGGATCTTCACGGGCCCACGGCCGAGCGACCGCCCCAGTGCCGCTTCCGCCCGCTCGATCGACTGCCAGCCGTCCCACTCCACCGGCCGCAGCCCCCGAGCCCGCATCGCGGCCACCGGATCGGGGGCCGCCGGCCGCCGCTCGAGCAGTGGCGCGTCGTCCAGCAGCGAAGCGACCGTCTCCTTTGCGCACGACCGGTTCGAGCCGATCACTCCGGTCGGCCCCCGCTTGATCCACCCCGCGACATACTCGCCGGGTGACGGAACCCCGTCGCGCAGCACCCGCCCCGCCAGATGGGGCACGGTGCCGTGGGCCGGATCGAACGGCAGACCGGGCAGCGGCAGCCCGCGGTAGCCGACGGCCCGCAGTACGAGCTGGGCGTCGATCTCCTCGTAGGTACCGGTGTCCTGTATGCCTCCGCCGCCGTCCGGTGCGGTACGCGCGAACCGCACCCCGGCCACCCGCCCGTCCCGTTCGAGGAGCTCGACCGGGCGCAGATAGAACCGCAGGTGGATCGTGCGTGCCGGGTCCGGCCCGGCGGCAGGGGCATCGGCTTCCGCCCACCCGCGCAGCACCTCGATATTGCGCCGCGCCACCGCCGGCAGCGGCACCGGTGAATCAGCCTGCGCCCCGGCGGAGGCGTATGCCGGATCGAGGGCCAGCTCCGCCCTGTCCACCACGACCCGCGCCCCCGGCAGCCCACCCAGCTCGCGCAGCTCCTTGGTGGTGAACCTGGCCTGGGAGGGTCCGCGCCTGCCCGCCATGTGCACCTCGCGCACCCGGCTGCCGGCCAGCGCGCCGAGGGCCGGGTGCGGGACATCGGTGGGCCGCAGCTCCTCGGCGCTGCGCGCGAGGATCCGCGCCACGTCGACCGCCACATTGCCGACCCCGATCACCACGACCGAACGGGCCTGCAGAGCAAAGTGGTCGGCGGCCGAGTCGGGGTGCGCGCTGTACCAGGAGACGAACTCGGTCGCCGAGTGGCTGCCGGGCAGATCCTCGCCGGGAACGCCGAGACCGCGGTCGGTCGCCGCCCCGACGCAGTAGACCACCGCATGGTAGAGCTCGCTCAGCCGATCGGGTGGCAGTCCCTCCCCGCCCACCTGGACATTGCCGAGAAAGGTGATCCGCTCGTGCTCCAGGACGGTTCGCAGACTGTTCTGCAGCGACTTGATCTTCTCGTGGTCGGGGGCGACGCCGTAACGCACCAGGCCGTACGGGCAGGGCAGCCTGTCCAGCACATCGACCCGGACATCGGGCACCCGGGACTGCTGGACCAGACACTGCGCGGTGTAGACCCCGCTGGGTCCGGAGCCGACGACGGCGACACGAAGCACGGTGCACCTCTTCCCGGAGTGTGCCTCCAGCATCGCACCGGTCGGCGGGGCAGGGGAGAGACGCGGCCGCGCGGCGCGTCAGATGGACAGCGCGCGCATCCGGTCGATCTCGACCGTCTGCTGGGCGACGACGTCGCCGGCCATCTCCTCGATCTGAACGTTGTTCCCCTCCGAGAGGGCCTCGGTCGCCATCGTGATCGCTCCCTGGTGGTGGGTGATCATCAGCTTCAGGAAGAGTTCGTCGAAGGCCTTGCCCTCGGCCGCGCGCAACTGCTTCCGCTGCGCCTGCGTCGCCATACCGGGCATCCCGGCGTGGTCGTGGCCACTCGTGCGCTTCTCGCCGCCATTGTGTTTGAGCCATCCTTCCATGGCACCGATCTCCGGCTTCTGGGCTGCGGAGATGCGCTCGGCGAGCCGCTTGACCGGGGTGGACGAGGAACGGGACGGCACCAGGGCCGTCAACTCCAGCGCCTGGGCGTGGTGCTGGATCATCAGCTGCGCGTAGCGGAAGTCGGCCGAGTTGGGAGTGTCGTCGACGGTGGCCTTCGCCGCTTCCTCGGCGGACAGCGTCTGCGCGGGCTCTCCGGGCTTGCCCGGTGCCACGACCGAAGGGCCCCCGCCTGCCCTTGCGTTCGCGTCATGGTCTCCGCCGCCCGCATCGCACGCACCGAGGGAGAGCACGGCGGCCGCGACGGCGGCGAGGACCAGGGATCTGCGCACCTGCGCAACCTGACGGTATATCAACAAGGCTGCCTCCATCGGTATATGGGGTGGTTGCAAATCGTTCGGCACACTTGCGCGATCTCAAGTGCCGGGAACTTTCATTACGTTCCTGTTGCCATCTGTTGGGATACCCGTGGGAAGGACGATACTGCCGGGGTCAGTCAACCGTTCAACCACGCATTGGTACAGGGGAGGACGCAGTGACTTCGTTGCACACCACCCAAGTGCGGCGCAGACGTCTGGGTGTGGCGGCAGCCGCCGCCGGGCTCTTCGCCACTCTGCTGATGGCCGGACCAGCGGCCGCGACACCCGACCCCGGTGATCACCCAGCCATCGGTACCGGTCTCTCCGCGAGCCAGGAGGCTGTGGCCGCGGCCGCCATCGAGGACGGCGAGATACCCGGCGTGGACGAGATCGTCCACAGCGACAACATCACCCCGCTGGCGAACATCCCGAAGGACGCGCTCAAGGGCCTCAACACGGACCTGGCGTTCCAGGGGAAGTACGCCTTCGCCGGGAACTACGACGGCTTCCGGATCTTCGACATCAGCAACCCGAGGTCCCCGAAGACCGTCGCCCAGGTCCTCTGCCCCGGATCGCAGAACGACGTCTCGGTCTCCGGGAACCTGCTGTTCCTGTCCACCGACTCGTCGCGCAGCGACAACTCGTGCGCCAGCACCACCCAGCCCGCCACGGAGAAGTCCTCCTGGGAGGGCATGAAGATCTTCGACATCAGTGACAAGCGCAACCCGAAGTACGTCGCCGCCGTCGAGACCGCGTGCGGCTCGCACACCCACACGCTGGTTCCGGAGCGCAGCAGCGTGTACGTGTACGTGTCCTCGTACTCGCCGAACGAGACGTTCCCCGACTGCCAGCCGCCGCACGACGGGATCTCCGTCATCAAGGTGCCGCGCAAGTCGCCCGAGAAGGCCGCGATCGTGAACTTCCCGGTGCTCTTCCCGGACGGCGGCAACCCGGGCGCGCCCACCAACCCGGGAGTCTCCAAGACGACCGGCTGCCACGACATCACGGTGCTGCCTTCGAAGGACCTGGCAGCCGGCGCCTGCATGGGCGACGGCCTGCTGTTCTCCATCAAGGACCCGGAGAACCCGAAGATCATCGACCGGGTCCAGGACAATGTGAACTTCGCGTTCTGGCACTCGGCGACGTTCAACCAGAAGGCGGACAAGGTCGTCTTCACCGATGAGCTCGGCGGCGGTGGCGCCGCCACCTGCAACGAGGAGATCGGGCCGAAGCGCGGCGCCGACGGCATCTACGACATCGTCGGCAGGGGAGACCACCGCAAGCTGGTCTTCCGCAGCTACTTCAAGATCGACCGTCCGCAGGCCGCCACCGAGGTCTGCGTCGCCCACAACGGTTCGATCATCCCGGTGAAGGGCCGAGACCTGATGGTCCAGGCCTGGTACCAGGGCGGAGTCTCGGTATGGGACTTCACCAACTCCTCGGCGCCGAAGGAGATCGCGTACTTCGAGCGCGGCCCCGTCAGTCTGGACGCCGTCACCACGGCCGGCCCCTGGTCGGCGTACTACTACAACGGCTACATCTACTCCAACGACATCGCCAAGGGCTTCGACGTCCTGAAGCTCGACGACCGGCGGACCGACCCCGCGAAGCGGGTGCGGATGCCGGAGCTCAACGTTCAGACGCAGCCGGACTACTTCGACCACTGACACGGCCGCGCAGACATCGCCGAACCGTAGGCTCACGCCGAGTGCCGCCGGGCGGATCCCCGCCCGGCGGCACTCGGCCGCCACCGTGGTGCGACGTCTCGTTGACCGGCGTCCGGCGCGGGCGCATGCTGTACCTCTGCGTTGACCGGTTCATGCCGTCCGTCATCAGCGCGGCCCCCGACCGGTGCCCGCGAGCCCGGCCGACCGGGGTGGCTGCCTGATTCCGGCGACGCAGGGGATCGCCGGAATCAGCTGTTCCTTACGCGGCTTCGTACCGGTGGGCCCGGCCGCCCCGCCACTCGACCCATTCCGGACTGTCGAGGATGTGCTCGGGGTCGTCGAGCCCCGCACCCTCCAGGAAGACGATCACATCGTGATCGGAGTGGGCCAGCCCCAGGATCTGGAACCGCCCGTCACGCTGCACGGTGACGCGGCGCCCGCCGGAGGGGGATGGGCGGAAAATCACGATCGGGGGAGAAGTCATGCCTCCAGGGTGCGACGCGCCGAAGGCGGCCGCACAGCGAATGGCCCAGCCGGTCGGTCGTCAGGCGGCAGACCTCGCACTCCCGCCCGTCACCGCGGCCCACTCCACCAGCAGTCGCTGGTACTCCTGCTCGTCGTCCGGTGAAAGACATCCGCCAGAACGCTGCCACAGGTCACGAATCTCTTCATTCACCACTGCGGCGGAACGCATGGAATTGGAGGAGTGCGGAGAACGGGACATGCCTACAGGCTAAGGCCCCGATGTGACAATCCGACCCATTGGGCGTCAGGGACATCTCTCACATGTCTCCTTGCCCGGATCATGGAACCAACCCGAGCGCCCGCAGTCCGTCCGGCCGTTGCTCCACAGGCAGATGGTCCACGAAGCGCACCTTGCACCCCAATGCCGCCGCTCCACCGTCCGCGTGTCGGCTGTCGCCGACCATCACCACATCCGTGGGATCCTGTCCGACAAGCGTGCAGGCGATGTGAAAAAGCTGTGGGTCCGGCTTCTGGATGCCGTGCTCGTACGACAGGACGTAGGCGTCGACGAGGGCGTCCAGACCGTGGGCGCGGAAGACCGGTCGAAGGTCCCAGCCGATGTTGCTGACCACGCCGATCCGGGCCCCGTTCGTGCGCAGCGCCCCCAGCACCTCGGCCGCATCCGGGTACGGGCGCCACGCCGCCGGTGACTTGTGCCGGTCGTACAGCGCGTCGTACAGCCCCGGATCCGGCAGGCCGACCTGGCGGGCCAGCCCGGTGTACGCCGCCCGGTGCCGTTCCGCGCTCTCGTCACGGGTGGCCCACACCTCGGCCAACCGGTCGGGTACGCGTTCCGGGTCCGGGCCGCCCGGCAGCGCCCCGGCAGTCGTCAGCTCCTCCACGTACCGGTCGAAGTCCTCATCGGTCACGGTCGCCTCCCGCTCGGCGAGGACCGCGCCCAGCCAGGACCGGACCGATTCGACGCGGAAGAGCGTCCCGGAGAAGTCGAAGAGCGCACCCTTGAACACCATGGGTCCGATCCTTGCTCCTTCAGGGACGACCGGGCAAGGCCGCCCCGCCTGCGCCGCCCCGCCCACACCCCCCGTACCGTGCGAACCCGGCGATCGAGAACGCGACCACCGCCGCTCCGAGCAGCCAGCCGCCGAGCACATCGGTCAGCCAGTGAACCCCCAGGTAGAGCCGGGTGAGCCCCACCCCGATCCCCGAGACCCACGCCACCGTGAGCGCCGCCCACCACACCCGTCGCCCCGCGCCGTGCCGGCGCAGCAGCCACAGCAGCAGGCCGCAGCTCACCACGGCCGTCATGGCGTGTCCGGACGGGAAGGCCGCGTAATGGGCGGAGTCCACCGGGTCCGGCCACCGCGGCCGCTCCCTGCCCACGGCGGCCTTCAGACCCTGCTGCAGCAGGGTGGCGAGCAGGCTCGTCGCCGCCACCCATCCCGCGAGCAGCCGGGCGCCGCGCCACCACAGCCCCACCACGGCGACGGCGATCAGGGCACGCATCGTCCAGGGATCCCACACCCAGTCCGTCAGGATCCGGTTGGCGTGGACGAGTCCGGGCTCGGTCACCGCCCGCCGGTGCAGCGCGTCGGCGACCGTGCGGTCCACCGACATCAGCGGTGACCAGCCCACGGTGACCAGGATCAACAGCACCAGGGCGAGGGATCCGCAGACGATGCCCGTCCCGAGAGCCGGCACGGGGGCGGGCGCGCGGTCCGGCGGGGAAAGGGGCGGTGAGGGGGAGCGCATGGGGGTGATCTTCGCGGACGGACCGCCGCACCCGCTATCCCAGCGCGCTGAGTCCCGGCACGAAGGCCACCAGGAGCGGCACCACCGGCACCAGGGCGGCCGCCGCGGTCAGCCGCAGCCGACGTCCGGCGGTGAGCCGCTCCACCGGGGACAGCAGCCGGTTCACCCGCAGCGGCAGTTGCGCGTCCGGCGTCGGGCAGGGGCCGAACACGCCCCGGTCCTCGTTCAGTTCGACCAGCGCCAGAGCGATCGTCAGCCGTCCGAAGCGCCGTGACGCCACATCGTCGGCGGCCAGTTCGACGAGCCGGTGCATCTCGTCGCGGAACGCGGCGAACACCGGGACCTGCGGGAACCCTGTCGCCAGCGCCGCGGAACAGTGCAGCAGCCAGTCGTGCCGTGCCTGGGCGTGCCCCTGCTCATGAGCCAGCACCGCATCCAGCTGGCGGCCTTTCAGCCGACCAAGTGCCGCGGTGGTGATCACCAGTTGGGGCGCGGTCCCCGGCAGCCACCAGGCATCCGGGCGTTCGCCCTCCAGCACCACGAGCGGGCCGCCGCCGGGCTCCTCGCCGGGCATCAACGGGGAACGGACCAGCAGTTCGGCCCGGCGCCGCCGGCGCCGCAGCCGTGCCCGGCGGATCTCCCGGGTCAGCATCGCACCGCTCCAGACGCCGCCGAGCGCCAGCAGCACGGCGATGACGGCGGACCACGGCCCGTACGCGGCCAGCGCGTACGCCTCCACCACGGCATGGGGCGCGGGCGCGAACACCTGCCCGCGTACCGCCTGCCAGGCGGCAGCCGCGCTGAAGGTCATGGAGAGCCCGAAGGACAGCAGCACTCCTGCGACCACGCACTGCCACACCCACAGGGCCACGACGGGCTCGCGCTCCGGCCATTCGGCCCGCGCCATCAATCGCGGGGTCACGACGGCGGCCAGTGCACCGAGCAGCAGCAGCGCAAGCGAGACCAACATGGCGTCAGCCTATGAGCGGCGCACTACCCACGGGTATGGCTGCGCTCGGCAAGTGACGTACGCCACGGACTGCCGTGCCTCCTGTCTCACAACGTGAGCAACATCGCGAACATGGCGATCCCCATCGTCAGCCTGCAGGCCAGCGCAAGCTCGGGCCGTGCGCCCCATGCGCCCCCGGTCGGCCCGCCGCCCGCGCCCACCGTGGCGGCGACCGGTATCAGCCGCGCCCCGGACCGCAGCACATAGGCGGCGTAGTAGACGAGCAGCATCCCGGTCAGCAGCGGCAATCCCCCGGCGACCTGTGCCACCTGATGCCCGCCGTGCCCGGTGTGCCCCCCGGGCGCCGCCATCGCCACCGCCATGTAGACCATCGCCAGCGAGCCGACCAGATGGTGCAGATGGTGCCCCTTGTGCCGGGCGAACCACAGGGCGCGCAACGCGGCCCCGCCGAACAGCACCACGTACACCGCCCATCCCCACACGGGCGGCGTGACCACCGCGGCGGGCACTGCCATGGCCGCCATGCCGAAGCCCATCAGGGCCTCCGCGCGCGCCGTTCTGCGCTCCTCCTGCGTCCCGTTGCGCATCCGCAGCAGGCAGTACGCGCCCGTCACCCCGCACAACGCCATCAGCAGCCAACTGGACATCGCCGGTCCGTGCACAGCGCACCTCCCCAGGACGTACGACGTCGGTGTCGACTAGTCGATGCCCCGGCCGGACAGGTCGTACGCGGCGCACTGATGTACGAGGGGAGCGCGTGGCAGGAACTCGCCGGAGGGAAACACCACTTCCGCGCCGTCGAGGGATCAGGGCCGGGAGCGCAACGGGTGGTCCGCCGGCACCTCGACGACCGCGATCCGGACCCCGTCAGGATCGGAGATCCACATCTCCACGAGCCCCCACGGCTCGCGCACCGGTGGCCGCTCCACGTCGACGCCGCGGGCCGACAGCTCCTCGTACGCCGCCTGGACGTCCGCGACCTGGACCCACAGCCGCAGCGCGGGCGAGGGCGGCGCTGCGGAGCGCCCGGAGACCTCGAGGAAGCCACCGCCGAGAAAGTAGACCGTGCCCCGCTCGGGACCGGTGCCGAACTCCCGGTACACCGGGAGCCCGAGGGACTCTCCGTAGAACACCCGTGACCGCTCGGGATCCGTCGGGCTCAACAGGACCCTGCTGCTCAGCACATGCACCATGGCCAGACCCTAGGCACAGAGCTCCGGGTTACGCTGCTGCGGCACGGCCCAGCAGAGAAACGGAGAGCCTCACCATGGACACCGCCCCGCCCCGTGACTCGGGACAGCTGACCTTCCGAGACGCGACCGACGCCGATGTGCCCGCGCTCGTGACGCTGATCGAGTCGGCGTACCGGGGGGACTCCAGCCGGGCCGGGTGGACCACCGAGGCGGACATCCTGGACGGGCAGCGGACCGACCCGGACGGGGTCCGTCAGGTCCTCGAGGCTGCCGGCAGCCGGCTGCTCGTGGTGGAACGGGACGGCGAGCCGATCGCCTGCTGCCAGCTGGAACACCGCGGCGAGGCCGCCTACTTCGGGATGTTCGCGGTCCGCCCCGAGTTGCAGGGCGGCGGACTCGGCAAGGTCATCATCGCCGAGGCGGAGCGCACCGTTCGGGAGAGCTGGGGCGCGACGGAGATGCACATGACCGTGATCTCGGTGCGCGAGGAGCTGATCGCCTGGTACGAACGCCGCGGCTATCGCCGTACGGGAAAGCTGACCCCGTTCCCGTACGGCGACGAACGCTTCGGCATTCCGCAGCGTGACGATCTCGCCTTCGAACTGCTGATCAAGGATCTGAAGGCCGTCTAGCAGTACCCGGTACGACCGGTCGCACGCAGCAGGCAAGGACAACCAGCAGTTCCGCGTACTGCGACTACGCGGTGAAGCGGCCGGCGCGGCGGATCTCCGGGAAGTCGGTGGTCGCGCCGTCCAGCCCCAGGCCGCGAGCCAGGCGCAGATGATCCTGGGTGTTCACCACCCAGCCGATGACCTTCAGGCCCTCGGCGTGCGCCTGCTCGACGACCTCCAGGGTGAGGCGGCGGATGTTCAGCACGAGCGTCGCCGCGCCCACCGCTTTGGCCCGGTCCACCACATCGCTCTTCCAGCGGCTGGCGACGAGCGCGGTCCGCACCCCTGGCACGAGCTGGGCGATCTCGGCGACCGCCTCGTCGTGGAACGACAACACCTCGACCCGGTCGACGAGATCGCGTCGCCGCATCACTTCGGCCAGCGCCCGGGCGGCCGCCACGTCCTTGATCTCCGCCTGCACGGGGGAGCGCACGGCGTCGAGCACCTCCTCGAAGACGGGCACCCGCTCGCCTTGCCCGGCATCGAGTTCACGCAGCTCGGCGAGGGTTTTCTCGGCGATCAGGCCCGCGCCGTCGGTCGTACGGTCCACGTCGGCGTCGTGCATGACGGCGAGCGCGCCATCCTTGCTGAGATGAAGGTCCAGCTCGATGGCGTCCATTCCGGCCCGTTCGGCGTGGACGAACGACCGCAGAGTGTTCTCCGGCTCGACACCCATCACCCCGCGATGACCGATGGTGAGAAAAGTCAAGGCAATCTCGCTTCCGTCGACGGCGGCTCCCCGCGTGGTGCTCCTACCCACGCGGCAGTACGGCACTACAGCCTTGCGGCAATTCGGCAGCCTAGCGACCCGGCGTGAAGAGGGGGGCGGCCCCGCGCGGGGGCGTGGCGCCGTGCCCCTGGATCTCGGCGGCGCCGAGCAGGAATCCCGTGATGACGGCTGCGACCAGGACGGCACGGATGCTCACGCGGAAACTCTCCCGTTGGGTGGGTGGTGCGCCAGGGGGCGGTACGGCAGTCGGCGGGGGTGTACGCCGTCCGTCCTACCGCCGGCGGCAGGTGTGCCGCGAGCCGTGTCACTCGTGTGTGGGCGCGCCGTGCCCGGCCTTAACGAACAGGTGTACGAGTCAGAGGCGCCGCGCTTCCTGCCCGGCCGACGGAAGCGGTCGCGAGAGCGAGATACGACAGGAAAAATAGCGGTGACCATGGGGGGTCGGCAGGATAATTTTCTGAGGCCCACTTGTCTCGAGGAACCGCACACGGATACGGTTGCTTAACGCGAGGTTCTCCCGTGGAGGAAGTGTGATGACGGAAATTCTTGTGCTCGATGCCGCCGCCGGCGCGATAACTGCTGCCCAGCGGGTGGTCGAGCAGCCGGCCTGGCCTGCGCTCAAGAATGCCGTGGAGGAGATCCGCCCCTGGCAGTCGAAGGACGGATCGATCGACTTCGACGCCGACGGCGCGCCCTCCCCGGCCACCGTCCGGGCGACGCTGGACCGGGCGATCGCCGCGATCGAGGAGCTGGCCCCGCTGCTCCCGCACGACGCCGCGTACCACCGCGCCCTTGTCATGGACCTGCGTCGCTGGGCGGACGGCGGCTTCGGCGTGCCGGACTTCCTGGACTCGCTGCTCGCCTTCCAGCCTGCCAGGAACCGCGCCGACGGCCTGCAGCACCTGGTCGTCTTCGCGATGTACACGCAGAACGGCAACCCGGACCGCAACCTCGAAGCGGTCGTGCTGCGGATGGTCTGGCCCGAGTGGCTCGCCGAGCTCGAAGCCACCCGTTATGACAACCCGCTGTTCTGCGGCATCACCTTCGAGGACTTCACCTCCGGTTACGACACCAACTCCGCGGTGCTCTTCCCGGAGACGATCGCCGTGCGCGAGGCGCCCGAGCGCTTCAGCTGGGGCGGCATCTTCTGTGACCGCGAGGCCGCTCGCTTCCGCCGTGTCACCGAGGCCTCCGTCGAACTGCTCGGGGTCGAGCTGCCCGAGGACATCCGCGACATGGTCGGCGACCAGCAGCGCTGCGAGCAGGCTTTCGTGCTCTGGGACATGGTCCACGACCGCACCCACAGCCACGGCGACCTGCCGTTCGACCCGTTCATGATCAAGCAGCGCCAGCCGTTCTGGATGTACGGCCTGGAGGAGCTGCGCTGTGACCTCACCGCCTTCAAGGAGGCCGTGAAGCTGCAGGCCGACGGCTTCCCGCAGGGCCGCGACGTGCAGTACGCCGTGCTCTTCGACCGGATGTTCCGCTTCCCGGTCACCGGCGAGCGCGTCCGCAACTACGACGGTCTCGGCGGCCAGCTGCTCTTCGCGTACCTGCACAAGCACGACGTGATCCGCTGGACCGACAACACCCTGAAGATCGACTGGGACCGCGCCCCGCAGGTCACCAACCAGCTCTGCGGCGAGATCGAGAAGCTCTACCGCGACGGCATCGACCGCCCGAAGCTGGTCCACTGGTTCGCCGCGTACGACCTGGTCTCGACCTACCTCGCCCCGCACCCCGGCTCCCGATGGGCGAAGGGCCCGGACGCGCTGGACCTGACGCAGCCGCCGCGCAAGCTCGTGGACGACGTGCTTCCGGACGAGTTTCCCCTGAGCATGTTCTATGAGGCGCTCTCCAAGAAGCTGAAGCATGTGATCGCCTCCACCAAGGGGATCACCGCCGCGCACGCCGAGCAGGCAGCCGCGTGAGCGCCCGTACCGAGGAGGCGATGGCCATGAACGCAAACGGCACGGGCAACGGCAACGGCGCGCTCGAAGGCGCTGTCATCGCGGTCGCAGGAGCCGCAGGACCGGCGGGCCGGGCGACGCTGCTCAGGCTCGCGGACGCCGGCGCGATCGTGGTCGCCTCGGACGCGGACCCCACCCGGCTGGCCGAGGCCGTGGACGCCGCGCGGTACGCCCACGGCGGCGCCACCGTCACCGGCGACACCGTCGATCTCCTCGACCTCGCCGCCACCCGCGAATGGGCGGCCAGGACCGAGAAGGAATTCGGCCGGATCGACGGCCTGGTCCATCTCGTCGGCGGCTGGCGCGGCAGTGCCACCTTCGCCGAGACCGACCTCGCCGACTGGGATCTGTTGGAGAAGCTGCTGATCCGTACCGTGCAGCACACCTCGCTGGCCTTCCACGACGGGCTGCTGCGCAGCGACCGCGGCCGCTTCCTGCTGATCAGCGCGGCCGGGGCGAGCCAGCCCACCGCGGGCAACGCCGCCTACGCCGCGTCGAAGGCCGCCGCCGAGGCCTGGACCCTCGCGCTCGCCGATGCCTTCCGTAAGGCGGGGGGCGACGAAGGGCCGAAGACGGCGGCTGCGATCCTGATCGTCAAGGCACTGGTGCACGACGCGATGCGCGCCGAGCGCCCGAATGCGAAGTTCGCGGGCTTCACCGACGTCAAGGAGCTGGCCGATGCCATCGCCGGCGTATGGGAACGGCCCGCCCCGGAAGTGAACGGAAAGCGTCTGTGGCTGACCCCGCAACCATGAGGACCGACGCGCGACGTCACCACGATCCGCAGGTGCGCGGTTTCGCCAGTGACAACTACGCGGGTGCCCACCCGGAAGTTCTCGCGGCCATCGCCCTGGCCAACGGCGGTCACCAGGTCGCCTACGGCGAGGACGACTACACCGAACATCTCCAGCGGGTCATGCACAGCCACTTCGGCTCTACTGCGGAGGCGTTCCCGGTCTTCAACGGAACGGGCGCGAATGTCGTCTCCCTCCAGGCGATGACCGACCGCTGGGGTGCGGTGATCTGCGCCGAGTCCGCGCACATCAACGTGGACGAGGGCGGTGCCCCGGAGCGTGTCGGCGGCCTGAAGCTGCTGACCGTCCCGACGCCGGACGGCAAGCTCACCCCTGAGCTCATCGACCGGCAGGCGTACGGCTGGGACGACGAGCACCGGGCCATGCCCCAGGTCGTGTCCATCACGCAGAACACCGAACTCGGCACGGTCTACACGCCCGACGAGATCCGGGCCATCTGCGAGCACTCCCACGAGCGGGGCATGAAGGTCCATCTCGACGGGGCGCGGATAGCCAACGCCGCGGCGTCGCTGGACGTACCCATGCGCACGTTCACCAACGCGGTCGGGGTCGATGTCCTCTCCTTCGGCGGCACCAAGAACGGGGCGCTGTTCGGCGAGGCCGTCGTCGTCCTCAACCCGGACGCCGTACGGGCCATGAAGCACCTGCGCAAACTGTCCATGCAGCTCGCCTCGAAGATGCGCTTCGTGTCGGTGCAGCTGGAGGCGCTGCTCGCCCGGGACCTGTGGCTCCGCAACGCCCGGCACGCCAATGCCATGGCCCAGCGGCTCGCCGAGGGCGTCCGTGCGGTCGACGGCGTGGAGATCCTCCACCCGGTGCAGGCCAACGCCGTCTTCGCACGGCTGCCCCACGAGGTGAGCGAGCGGCTCCAGAAGCGCTTCCGCTTCTACTTCTGGGACGAAGCCGCCGGTGACGTGCGCTGGATGTGCGCCTTCGACACCACGGCGGACGACGTCGACGCATTCGTTCTCGCGCTGAAGGAAGAGATGGCCAAGTAGCGCGAGCGGTCGTATGAATATGCGGTCGACCGGAAAGTAATTGTCTTCCGGTCGACCGCTTCCGTATGCTCTCCGTGTATGGAGCTGACACAGCAAGTCCCCGAGATCGCCGCCTATCTCGCTGCTGACGAGGCCATCGATCATGAGCATCCGCTCGTGAGGGAGACCGTCGACCGCCTTCGCGCCGAGACTGTCGATGCATACTCATACGCAGTCGCGGCCTATGAGTGCGTACGCGACACCATTGAGCACTCCGTCGACTCGGGTGATCTGCGGGTCACCTGGCGGGCCTCCGACGTCCTGGCCGCCCGCCATGGCATCTGCCACTCCAAGTCCCACGCGCTGGCCGCTCTGCTGCGCGCGGCGGGCATTCCGGCCGCGCTCTGCTACCAGGGCTTCGTCGACGACAACGGGAGTCCGGACGTCCTGCACGGCCTGATCGCCGTGCGCCTGCCGGGGCGGGACCGGTGGGACCGTCAGGACCCCCGTGGCAACAGGCCCGGTATCGACGCCCAGTTCTCGCTCGACGGGGAGCGGTTGGCCTGGGCGATCGGACCGCAGTCCAATGGAGTGGACTATCCAGTACTCTATGCCGCACCACACCCGGCAGTTCTGCGCGCCATGCAGTGCGCCGAGGACCGCACGCAGCTCTGGCGCACTCTCCCGACCGCGCTCTGAACCGTTTCGAGGCAAGGCAGCCGATGACCCCGACGCTCACCGTTTCCGACGACGTACGCACGCTCGCCCCCGGCTTCACCTGCCTCGCCGTCGAGGCGCGCGGCCTGGTCAACGGGGAGAGCAACGAAGAAAGTTCGGCCCTGCTCGACGATGCCACCCGACGGCTCGTCGCGCGGCTCGACGGCAGGGCGCCGCACGAGGACCCTCATGTCGCCGCCTGGCGGGACACCTACACCGCCTTCGGCGCCAAGCCGTCCCGTACCCGCAACTCCGCCGAGGCTCTCGCCAGGCGGGCCCTCACGGACGCGGGTCTGCCGCGCATCAACCTGCTGGTCGACCTCTACAACGCGATCAGCGTCGCCCATCTGATCCCGGTGGGCGGCGAGGACACCGACCGCATCAAGGGCGCCATGCGGCTGGTGCGCTCCACCGGCCAGGAGCCGTTCCGCATCGTCGCGGGTGGCGAGGAGGCCGTGGAGCACCCCGAGCCCGGCGAAGTCGTCTGGTGCGACGACGAGGGCGTCACCTGCCGGCGGTGGAACTGGCGGCAGGGCGTACGCACCCGGCTCACCGAGGAGTCCGTCAATGCCTTGTTCCTGCTGGAGAGCCTCGCCCCCATGACGATCGGCGAGCTCGAAGCCGCAGGCGCCGAACTCGCCGAATCGCTGGAGAAGCTCAGCCCCGGAGCGCAGATCACCGTCCGCACCCCGGAGTGACGTTTCAGCCGTGTCCGTGACCCGGTCGGGTCAGCTCGTCTCGCGTACCTCGGCGGCCGTCGGAGCCGTACCGCCGAGATGCGTGGGCACCCACCAGGTGTCGCTCGCGTCCCTCGGCCGCACCGGATACGCGCGCTGGGCAGCTTCGAGAAGCTCCTGCACCCGCTCGCGCAGCCGCCGGGTGATCGCACCCGCGTACTGGTCGGTGGGGGCTTCGACCGGCTCACCGACCCGGATCGTCACCGGGATGTGGCTGCGCTTGAAGTTGCGCGGCCGGCCCTTGGTCCAGATCCGCTGGGTCCCCCACAGCGCCATCGGGATCAGCGGTACGCCGGCCTCCTGGGCCAGTCGTGCTGCGCCCGACTTGAAGCTCTTCAGGGTGAACGACTGGGAGATGGTCGCCTCGGGGAAAACGCCGATGATCTCGCCGGACCGAAGTGAGGCGAGTGCGTGCGCGTACGCGTCCTCGCCCTGCTTCCGGTCGACCGGGATGTGCTTCATGCCGCGCATCAGCGGACCGGAGATCTTGTGCCGGAAGACCGATTCCTTCGCCATGAAGCGGACCAGCCGCTTCTGCGGCAGAGCGGTCAGCCCGGAGAAAATGAAGTCGAGATAGCTGATGTGGTTGCTGACCAGTACGGCACCGCCGGTCTTCGGGATGTGCTCCGAACCCTGAGTGTCGATCTTCAGGTCCAACGCCTTGAACATGGTGCGAGCGGCGCCGATGACCGGCCGATAGACGAGTTCTGCCATCTGGGGAAGACCCTTCTTCTGCGCCTGAGGAGGGTTCTCCCGGCGGAAGTTACGCAGCCGTAGGTTTTCGGCATTGCGCCGATCGTGCCCCATGTGCGTCGCGCTGGCCAGTCTCCGCGAGCACGGGGCGCGAGATTCTCGTCACGTGGAGCGGCCGGGAATGCCTCTGCGTCCCGTGGTGCTGACCCTTTGCGAAGAGCTCTGACAGGAGGCCGAAGGTGGACGGGCAGACACATGCGGGAAGGCTGGACGCAGCCCAACTCGGCGCGGAATTGGGGGACCGGGCCACCCTTGTGCAGTTCTCGAGCGCCTTCTGCCAGCCCTGCCGGGCCACCCGCCGCACCCTTGACGAGGTGGCGCGAATGGTCGACGGCGTCGCCCACGTCGAGATCGACGCCGAGGCGCATCTCACTCTCGTGCGCGAACTCGACATCAGCCGCACCCCGACCGTGCTGGTGCTCGACGCGGCCGGCCGGATCGTCCGGCGAGCGGTCGGGCAGCCACGCACCGTGGATGTCGTCGCGGCACTGGGGCACGCGATGTGACGGACCGTGATGCATCTCCCACATTGCGGAACCTACTTGACTGCACCCACCACGCATCGTCAGTCTGACGCTATGCCGCCGGAACTCCTTCTCCACAGCCGGGCCCACGTGGACCTGGCCCGCAACGCGAGTGCGCGCTGTCCGGGTGCCTGAGCACCCACGGCCCCGTACGCCTCCCTCGCAGAAGGACATCTCCATGACGGCTTCGCCCGAGCTCGGCACCGCCCGCACGGCATCCCCCGACCTCCTCCGCTCCGTCTTCCGGCAGCACGCCGCCGGTGTCGCCGTGATCACCGCGGCCGGCGACCGGCCGGTCGGCTTCACCGCCACCTCCCTGAACTCCGTCGCCGCCGAGCCGCCGCTGATCTCCTTCGGCGTGGGGACCTCGTCGTCCAGCTGGCCGGTCGTGGCGGAGGCCGAGCATGTCGGCGTGCACATACTCGGCGAGCACCAGCAGGAACTGGCCGCCACATTCGCGCGCAGCGGCGCCGACCGGTTCGGCCCGTCCACCTATTGGCGCAACGGGCCGGAAGGAGTGCCGGTACTCGGCGGAGTGCTGGCGTGGCTGGTCTGCCGCGTGGTGGCGCGCATCCCGGCGGGCGACCACCGGATCGTGATCGCCGAGGCGGTCGTCGGCGATCCGACCGGAGCCGGCCGTCCGCTCCTCTACCATCAGGGTCGTTTCACGGCGCTGCGGGACTGAGAGATCCCAGGCGGCGCACGGGCGCCGAGCGTCGGCTAGGTCACAGTCAAAGCGCTTGCTTATGGGTGCCGCACTGGGTGTACTGACGAGTAATATTTCGCTCGGAGCGTCGGTCGCCCCGACCGGAATCCGCCCCATCAGGCGCCTATGCTGCGTGCATCAAGGCAGCCCAGAAATGACGATGCAGTAGGAGAGCCGGCGTGAGCTTGAGGATCGTTGTCTGTGTGAAGTACGTGCCCGACGCTACTGGTGACCGGCATTTCGCCGATGATCTGACGCTGGACCGTGAGGATGTCGACGGTCTGTTGTCGGAGCTGGACGAGTATGCGGTGGAGCAGGCTTTGCAGATCGCGGACGAGGCGGATGATGCGGAGATCACCGTGTTGACGGTGGGTCCGGAGGATGCCAAGGACGCGTTGCGCAAGGCGTTGTCGATGGGTGCGGACAAGGCTGTTCATGTCGAGGACGACGATCTGCACGGTACGGATGTGATCGGTACGTCGTTGGTGCTGGCGAAGGCGATCGAGAAGACGGGTTACGACCTGGTCGTGTGTGGGATGGCGTCGACGGACGGGACGATGGGTGTGCTGCCGGCGGTGCTGGCGGAGCGTCTGGGTGTTCCGCAGGTGACGTTGCTGTCGGAGGTGAAGGTCGAGGGCGGCACGGTGACCGGGCGTCGTGACGGTGACAGTGCGTCGGAGCAGTTGCAGGCGTCGTTGCCGGCGGTGGTGTCGGTGACGGACCAGTCGGGTGAGGCGCGTTACCCGTCGTTCAAGGGGATCATGGCGGCGAAGAAGAAGCCGGTCGAGTCCTTGGATCTGGAGGATCTGGGCATCGAGGCGGGCGAGGTCGGTCTGGCGGGTGCGTGGACCGCGGTGGACTCCGCGGCGCAGCGTCCGGCTCGCACGGCGGGCACGATCGTCAAGGACGAGGGTGAGGGCGGCAAGCAGCTCGCCGAGTTCCTCGCGGGTCAGAAGTTCATCTAGAGCCGGCTGTTCGGTCCGTTCCTCGTTCCTTCGTTAGTTGCAGGAGATTGAAGTCCCATGGCTGAAGTTCTCGTCTATGTCGATCACGTGGACGGTGCCGTCCGCAAGCCCACTCTGGAGCTTTTGACGCTGGCGCGTCGGGTGGGTGAGCCGGTCGCGGTCGCGCTGGGTGCCGGTGCCGAGGCCACCGCGTCGGTGCTGGGTGAGCACGGTGCGGTGAAGGTCCTTGCGGTGGATGCTCCCGAGTTCGCGGATTATCTGGTGGTGCCGAAGGTGGATGCGCTGCAGGCCGCGGTCGAGGCGGTGTCCCCGGTCGCGGTGCTGGTTCCGTCCTCCGCCGAGGGCAAGGAGATCGCGGCCCGCCTGGCGGTCCGGATCGGCTCGGGCATCATCACGGACGCCGTGGATCTGGAGGCGGGTGAGCAGGGCCCGGTGGCGACGCAGGCGGCGTTCGCGGCGTCGTTCACCACGAAGTCCCGTGTTTCCAGGGGGGTCCCGGTGATCACGGTGAAGCCGAACTCGGCGCCGGTCGAGGCGGCCCCGGCCGCGGGTGCGGTCGAGGCCCTGTCCGTGAGCTTCTCGGCGCAGGCCACCGGCACGAAGGTGCTGTCGCGGACCCCGCGTGAGTCGACCGGGCGTCCGGAGCTGACCGAGGCCGCGATCGTGGTCTCCGGTGGCCGTGGTGTCAACGGTGCGGAGAACTTCGCGATCATCGAGGCGCTCGCCGACTCGCTCGGTGCGGCGGTCGGTGCCTCGCGTGCCGCGGTCGACGCCGGCTGGTACCCGCACTCCAACCAGGTCGGCCAGACCGGCAAGTCCGTCTCCCCGCAGCTGTACATCGCGTCGGGTATCTCCGGTGCGATCCAGCACCGGGCCGGGATGCAGACCTCGAAGACCATCGTCGCGATCAACAAGGACTCCGAGGCCCCGATCTTCGACCTCGTCGACTACGGCGTCGTCGGCGACCTCTTCCAGGTCGTCCCCCAGCTCACCGACGAGGTCAACACCCGCAAGGGCTGATCCTCCGAGGAGCTGTACCCGTTCTCGACGGTCCGGGGCCGCGTGGTGTGTTCTCACCGCGCGGCCCCGGACCGTTTCTGATCACCATTGACGCAGGTCCGACAGCCTTATAACTTCACTATACGGATTACTGATTCCGGGAAGCGGAAACAGTGAGAGTGTGGAGGGTGCCGAAAATGGGTCAGCAGGAGAAGGTGGCAACGAGCCTCGCCGGTGCCGTCAGCGAGGAGATCAGCGCCTCCCTCACGGCGGTGGACACCGAGCTCGCCCGCCGCTACCCGGGAGACCCCGGCACCCGCCAGCCCGTCCACACGGTCTACGTCCCCGGCGACATCTTCACCGCCGGCACCATCCGCTCCTGGGGCGACCAGGCTCTGAAGGCCCTCGACGAGCATGCCCCCGACGCGGCCTCGTTCGCAGCCGTCCTCGGCATCCCGGAGGAGCTTGCCGCGCCTGTCCACGACCGCGTACGCGCCAAGCTGAGCCGCGAGCCCGTCGAGGACCTGCGCATCGACTTCGAGGACGGCTACGGACCCCGGCCCGATGCCGAGGAGGACGAGGCGGCCGCCCGAGCCGCCCGGCTGATCTCGGAGGCGTACGAGAACGGCACGGCGGCCCCGTACATGGGCATCCGGATGAAGTGCATGGAGGCCGCCGTACGCGACCGGGGCATCCGCACCACGGACATCTTCCTCACCGGGCTCATGCGGGCGGGCGGCCTCCCCGAGGGCCTGGTCCTCACCCTTCCCAAGGTGACGTACCCCGAACAGGTCACCGCCTTCGTCCGGCTCCTCGAAGCCTTCGAAGAGGCCCACGGTCTGCCGTCGGGCCGGCTCGGCTTCGAGATCCAGATCGAGACCAGCCAGTCGATCCTGGCCGCCGACGGCACCGCCGCCGTGGCCCGCATGATCGACGCCGCGCGCGGCCGCGCGACCGGCCTGCACTACGGCACCTTCGACTACAGCGCCTGTGTCGGCGTCAGCGCCGCCTACCAGGCGAGCGACCACCCGGCCGCGGACCACGCCAAGGCCGTCATGCAGGTGGCCGCCGCAGGCACCGGCGTGCGCGTCTCCGACGGCTCCACCAACGTCCTCCCTGTCGGCCCCACCCACCAGGTCCACGAAGCCTGGCGACTCCACTACGGCCTCACCCGCCGTGCCCTGGCCCGCGCCTACTACCAGGGCTGGGACATGCACCCGGGCCACCTGCCGACCCGTTACGCGGCTGTCTACACCTTCTACCGCGAGGGCCTGGAACAGGCCGCGGCCCGACTCGCCGCCTATGTGGCCAAGGCGGGCGGCGACGTGATGGACGAGCCCGCAACCGCCAAGGCCCTCAGTGGATACCTGCTGCGCGGCATCGACTGCGGCGCCCTGGACACCCCCGAGGTCGCCCGCCTGACGGGACTGACCCGGGCGGACCTCGACGCCTTCGCCTCGCCGCGACGCGGGGGACTGACGGTGACTGCTCCGTAGCGCGCTTGGTTTCAGGCCCGTGCCGGAACCCGCCCTCAGCAAGGCGTGGGCTCCGGCCCGTACCGTCAGCCCCGCAGGAACGTCTCGACGGTCCCGCTGAAGCGGAAGGGATCGTCGAGCCACGGGAAGTGGCCGGCGCCCGGCTGGACGGCGAGTTCGGCCTTGGGGAACAACCCCGCGACGGTGGCCGCGACGCGAGGAAGCGGACCACTGTCCAGCTCGCCCGCAAGGATCAGCACCCGGGCGTCCAGCGCGGCGATGGCGTCGCGGGCCGCGGCAGGGGCGAAAGCGCCGTCCGACGCGTAGACGTCCGCGGCCCCGTAGTTGCTCTGCTCGACGTCGGCTGCCGCGTGGGCCTGGGCGGCCGCGTCCCAACGCCCGTAGAAGAACGGGGCGATGGCATCCCAGTCGGCTTCGGTGGCGGAGCCTGCCCGGACGGCCTCGTACGCGTCCCACGCGGTCTTGAACCACGGCTCGGCCGTGCGCAGGGCGGCGCCTTCGCGACGATGCTCCTCGGTGAAGTCGACACCGAGGGCGCGCGCACGGGCGGTGATCAGCGTAAGCGTCCGGATGCGCCGGGGATGCCGGGCCGCGTGGAGGATCGCGAGATCGCCGCCCGCGGAGTGCGCAAGCACGTCCACGCGATCCAGACCGAGGTGTTCGCGGAACGCCTCCACATCAGCCACCTGCCGGTCGACGCGGTAGGTGGCCGGGTCGGCGGGGATGCCTGAGTCGCCGGTGCCCCGCAGGTCGAGCATGACCAGTCGGCGTCGGCTCGACAGCCCACCCAGATCGCCGAGGTAGGCGGAGGCACGCATGGGGCCACCGGGCAGAACGAGCAGCGGCTCGCCTTCACCCACGACGTGATAGGCGAGTTCGGTTCCGTCAGCAGCGGCGAAGGCAGGCATGGCGTAATCCTGATGACCGTACGGCAGGGACGACAAGCGGTTTACGCAGAGCTCCCCGGCCACGCCGGTCGCCCTTGTCAGGACCGGGTGGCACGGGAGCCGAAAACGGTGAGGATAGGGGGACCGACTCGCGAGGAGACGCCATGACCGATGCAGCTCGCCGCCCCGCCGACCTCCGTGGATCCGCCGCCGCGCTCCTGCCCGAACTGGTCGCGCTGCGCCGCGCCCTGCACCGGGAGCCCGAAATCGGCCTGGAACTGCCGCTGACCCAGGCGAAAGTACTGGCGGCGCTGGACGGGCTGCCCCTGGAGATCACCCTCGGCAAACAGCTCGCCTCGGTCACGGCCGTGCTGCGTGGCGCGCTGCCCGGTCCGGTGGTGCTGCTCCGCGGCGACATGGACGCGCTGCCGGTGCAGGAGACGAGCGGGCTGCCGTACGCCTCAGAGATCCCCGGCGTGATGCACGCCTGCGGCCACGACCTGCACACCGCCGGACTGGTCGGCGCCGTACGGCTGCTCTGCGAGCGGCGCGACACACTGGCCGGAACCGTGGTGTTCATGTTTCAGCCCGGCGAGGAAGGCGACGCCGGGGCCCGGGTCATGGTCGACGAAGGTGTGCTCGACGCTGCGGGAACCAGGCCGGTGGCCGCATACGCCCTCCATGTCGCGTCCGCGCAGCTGCCGCACGGTTTCGTCGGCACCCGCCCCGGACCGATCCTGGCCGCCGCCGATGCGCTCGACGTGACCGTGCGCGGGCGCGGCGGGCACGGGTCCAGTCCGCACAGCGCCCTGGACCCGATCCCGGCGGCCTGCGAAGCCGTAACAGCTCTGCAGACCATGGTGACCCGCCGCTTCGACGCCTTCGACCCGGTTGTCGTGACCGTTGGCAGCTTCCACGCGGGCACCACCCACAACGTCATTCCCGACGAGGCCGTGTTCTCCGCGACCATCCGGTCCTTCTCCGCCGAGGGGCGGGCCCGTGTGCACGATGAGGCGCCCCGGGTCGTACGCGGCATCGGGGAGGCGCACGGGATGACCGTGGAAGCAGTCGTCGACGAGGGCTACCCGGTCACCGTCAACGATCCCGCCGAGGCGGCGTACGCAGCCGAGACGGCGGGCCAACTCTTCGGAGCCGACCGCTACTTCGAGCTGCCGAACCCGATCGCCGGGGCCGAGGACTTCGCCTTCATCGGTCAGCAGATCCCTTCCGCCTATCTGATGCTCGGCGCCTGCCCCGCCGATCTCGACCCCACCACAGCCCCCTACAACCACTCCCCGGAAGCGCTCTTCGACGACTCCGTGCTGGGTGATGCGGCGGCGCTCCTCGCGCAGCTGGCGCTCGGACGCCTCAGCAGGAGCTGAGGACCAGGCTCACCGGCCCCTCAGGCCGCCAGTTCGTGCTCCATCCGGCGTGTGATCCGGCCGGCGAGGGCGAGGGGCGCGAGGGAGCAGAGGACACCACCGAGCAGCGCCGTCCACCACAGGACGGCCGGGCCGATACCTGTATAGAGGGCGACGCCCACGGTGAGGGCGGTGAACCGGGAGACTCCCCAGGTCCACTGGAACGCTCCCTGGTAGCGGCCGCGTGCGTGCGCCGGGGCGAGGTTGGCGACGATCGCGGAGGCGATCCCGGACACGCACGCCTCGCCGACCGACCAGACGACCACCGACAGTGTGTAGCCCACGACGCTGTCCGCGACACCGGTGAGCGCCACACCCCCGGCGATCAGTACGCTGCCCGCCGCGTGGACCGGAATCTGCGGGAACCGGGCGAGCCGGGCTGTCGCGAACGGCTGCAGGACCACCACCAGCACCGCGTTGACCGCTGCCATCGCCCCGTAGACCGCGGGCGAGAGCGCACTGTCATGGATGGCCAGTGGCAGCGCGACCTCGGTCAGCGAGTAGACGAAGAGCTGGACTCCGAACAGCGGGAGCAGTGCGAGCATCAGCCGGTCCCGGAGGACGACGCCGTATCCGACGCCGTCGCGCGCCCCGGTCCGGTCCTTCGCCGCCCGGGTCTCGGTCACCCGGGTGGCGACGACGACGGTGTACGCGAGCATCGTCCCGGCGTCGACCGCGAAGAGCAGCCAGTAACCATGCGCGGCGAGGAAGCCACCGAGGACGCCTGCCGCCGCCGTGCCGATGTTGATGCCCCAGCCGAACAGGGCGTACGCGCGCCGTCGGCGCTCCGCGTCCACGGAGTCGGCCATCAGCGCGTACACGGCAGGGCTGATCATCGCTCCGGTCGCGCTGAGCAGCAGTGCGGCGCAGGCCATCGTCAGCACACCCGGTGCCACGAAGAGCGCCCCCTGCGCCGCGGATGCGCCGAGGAGACCGATGAGCATCGTCGACCGGCGGCCGATCCGATCGGCGAGCAGTCCGCCGATCGCCGGTCCGATCAGGTTGCCCGCGCCGAGTGCGCCGAGGACGTACGAGGTCTGCGTACCGGTGATGCCGCGTGCTGCGAGGAAGAACACCAGGAAGGGCGTGACCAGATAGCCGAGCCGGTTGATGATCGTGCCGGCGAAGAGGGTCCAGACCGTGGGCGGCAGGCCGCGAAAGGTGGAGAACATGCGAGGAGCGTGCAGCCCGACAGCTGTGCCGGACCATTGATTAAGCTGAGACCGAATCCAATGAGCGGTCGGCTCGGGAACTCCGGACAGGTGGGGGCACATGGAGTCGGAACTCAGCTTCTCCACCGCGGACTTGGCGCAGACCCGCTTCGCCGTCTCCCCGATGTGGGAGATCGTCACCAGCTTCCGGCTGCTGCGGGCCGAGGCCGAGCCGCCGCTGCACCGGCGGTGGGCCGCACAGGTGCGGCCCCGGCTGGTGGAGGCTGGGCTCGACCGCGGGTGGCTCGCTGAGCTGATTCCCGCAGGCGGCTACCTCGCGGATTTCCTCAATCCGACTCCCCCCGCCCCGTTCCCCGAACTCGCCGGTGAGTTGGAGGCGATCCGGCAGACCTCTCCTGAGCGGGTACGGACCGATCTCGGCAGACTCGGCGTCGAGCGGGATCTCGGGCGGTCCGCGCGGCTCAGGCTGCTGGGCGAGGCACCGGAAGCGGCGCTGGAGAAGGTCGCCGCGGAGATCGAGATCTACTGGGAGCTGGCGCTCGCACCCTACTGGGCCCGGATCCGCCGCCTCCTCGAAGCCGATGTCTTCCGCCGGGCGCGGCAGGTGGCCGAGCTCGGTGCCGCACAGGTCCTGAACGAGCTGCACGAGTCGGTACGTTGGGACGAGGACAGCCTGCGCCTGGTCCGCCGACACTGTGCCCTGACCCGCGCCGACACGGGCGCGGGGCTCCTGCCGGTGCCCTCCGTGTTCGCCTGGCCGCGAGTGCTGACGCGCTCAGTGGCGCCGGACCCGCCACAACTCGCATATCCGGCACGGGGTATCGGCACCCTCTGGGAGCCGCGGACCCCTGTCGCCGGTGAGGCGGTCGCCGCCGTCCTGGGCCGCTCCCGCACCCTGCTCCTCACCGAGCTCGACACCCCGGCCTCCACCACTGTGCTCGCCCAGCGCTCGGGACTGTCCGCGGCCGGCGTCTCCCAGCACCTCACGGCCCTGCGGAATGCGGGCCTGGTCACCGCCCACCGGGCCGGACGCTCGGTCCTCTACGCACGTACGTCGGTCGCCGACGCGCTGCTGACGCCCACCTGAGGTTGATCGAGCCCACTGCCGACGCCCCGGCTCAGGCAGGCGGCAGTTCGCCGGAGCCGCGGGCGATGAGTGACGTCGGCAGCTCCACCCGCGCCGGCGCGTCGTCCGCGCCGTCCAGTCTGCGGAAGAGGTGCTCGGCCGCCGTCCGGCCGACGGCCGCGGCGTCCTGGGAGATGACCGTGATGCCCAGCAGGTCGGCGAGCTCGATGTCGTCGAAGCCGACCAGGGCGACCGGACGCTCCCGGTCCGCCAGCACGCGTACCGCCGTGACCGTCACACGGTTGTTGCCGGCGAAAAGGGCCGTGACGGGTTCGGGGCCGGAGAGCATCGCCTCGGCCGCAGCCCGGACCCGCGCGGGGTCGGTGGAGCCGAGGGAGACCCAGGAGTCCTGGACGGTGATCCCGGCGTCCACCATCGCGGCGTGATAGCCCCGCAACCGCTCGGTGGCGGTGTGGATACGGGGCTGGTCACCGATGAATCCGATCCGGCGGTGGCCGTGCGCGATGAGATGGGCGACACCCTCGCGGGCGCCGCCGAAGCTGTCGGAGAGGACGATGTCGGCGTCGATCCGGCCGGCCGGACGGTCCACGAAGACGGTCGCGATGCCCGCCTTTATCTCCGGTTCCAGATAGCGGTGGTCGTCACCGGCCGGGATCACGATCAGTCCGTCCACCCGGCGGGCGCACAGCGCGAGCACGAGTTCCTGCTCGCGCTCCGGGTCCTCCGCGCTCGACCCGTTGATGAGCAGGGCTCCGTGCGCGCGGGCCACTTCTTCCACGGCGCGGCTCAGCGGCCCGTAGAAGGGGTCGGCGAGATCCTCGAGGACCAGGCCGATGGAGGCGGTGCGGCCCTTGCGGAGCACCCGCGCGCTGTCGTTGCGGCGGAAACCGAGCGCCTCGATCGCTTCCTGAACACGGCGCTCCGTGTCGGGCGTGACCCCGGGCTCGCTGTTGACCACGCGGGAGACCGTCTTGAGGCCCACTCCGGCGCGGGCGGCGACATCCTTCATGGTCGGCCGGTTGCCGTAACGGGGCTCGTGATGACGGGCGGTCTCTGCCACGGTGCGCTGTCCTGTCGTCGGGTGCGGGGCTGTCCGGCGGGCCCGCAGTCGGTGCTGCGGAGCGGGCCGGAAGCTGTGGCGTCGAGCATAGGCCCTGGACAACGTTGTCAGCTGAATGGAGACTATGCAGACTATTTACTGAAGATGCAGGTCCCACCCCCTCACCCATCCGGAGCCCACACCGATGCATACCGACCTCGTTGCTGCGCTCGACATCGGCGGCACCAAGATCGCCGGCGCCCTGGTGGACGGCACCGGTGCGCTTCTCGTACGGGCGCAGCGGCCGACGCCTGCCCGGGAGAGCGGCGAGACGGTGATGGGTGCGGTGGCGGATGTGCTGGCCGAGTTGACCGCCTCGCCGCTGTGGGGGCGGACGACCGCCGTCGGTATCGGCAGTGCCGGCCCGGTGGACGCTTCGGCGGGTACGGTCAGCCCCGTCAACGTTCCCGGCTGGCGCGACTTCCCGCTGGTGGAGCGGGTACGGAAGGCCGTCGGCGGGCTGCCCGTCGAGCTGGTCGGCGACGGGGTCGCGATGACCGCTGCCGAGCATTGGCTGGGTGCGGCCCGCGGTTATGACAACGCGCTGTGCCTCGTCGTGTCGACCGGGGTGGGCGGCGGTCTGGTCCTCGGCGGCAAGCTTCACCCGGGCCCCAGCGGCAATGCCGGTCACATCGGTCACATCAGTGTGGATCTGGACGGCGACCTGTGCCCGTGCGGTTCGCGCGGCTGCGTCGAGCGGATCGCCAGCGGACCGAACATCGCGCGACGCGCCCTGCAGGGTGGCTGGCAGCCCGGCCCGGACGGCGACGCCACGGCCGCCGCCGTGGCAGCGGCCGCCCGGGCCGGACACCCGGTCGCCATCGCGTCGTTCGAGCGCGCCGCCCAGGCGCTGGCCGCCGGAATCGCCGCCACCGCCACGCTCGTCGAAATCGACATCGCAGTGATCGGCGGGGGAGTGGCGGGCGCGGGCGAGGTCCTTTTCGCCCCGCTGCGCCGCGCCCTGCGCAACTACGCCACGCTCTCCTTCGTGCAGCAGCTCACGGTGGCCCCTGCGGTGATGGGCACGAACGCCGGCCTGGTGGGGGCAGCGGCCGCCGCAACGTCGGTCAGGCCGGGCGGGGCGGCCGCCGCGGCGGCGCTGAGCGGCTGAACGCGGACCGGCCGTCGGGCGGGTCCGACTGCCGAATCGCGCGCCGTGACCGGCCTTGGGGACCATCGGTACAGCGGATATCGGTGAGAACGATCACGGCCGTGGGCGGATGCCGTCGCCGTGCGCGGACCGGGGGTTGGATCATCGGAACGAAAACCGGCGCTCAGCATCCATCGGTCCTGGTGGGCAACTGCCGGAGCACCGGCGGTCGGACAGCCGTGAAGCCGTCCCATGTCTCCCAGAGGACGCAGCCGGGCTTCGTCTCATGGCTGTGACGATCGAGACGGCCGTCCATCCGTGCTCCGGGCTTGGTCGGGCGGTGTCGTCCAAGGTTGTTTCGGATTTGGTGTGGAGGACTTCGCGGGCCTGTTCGGCGGCGCGGGTGATGCTTTCGCTGATGAAGTCGAGGAAGCGGGCGATGTTCTCCAGGCGGGTGGCGGCGGGGGTGTGGGGTCCGAGGACGGCGACGCCTCGGCGCGCTGTTTCGACGAGCTGGTCGTTTGATCGGGCGCCGGCGATCGTCGCCTGGTAGAAGAGTTCGTCGTCGACGACGTAGCGGTCGCGGCGGCGTTCGTCGCGTTCTCGGCGGACGAGGCTCTGGCTCTCCAGGAAAGCGATCGCCTTGGAGATGGACGCCGGGCTGACCTCGAGGCGCTGGGCGAGTTGGGACGCGGTGAGGCTGCCCGCGTCGGTGAGAAAAGACAGGTCAGTACCCGGGCCGCCATCTTCGCCAGGCCCGAAGCCATGAGGACGGTGGTGAAGTTCTCCTCGTACTCGGCCACGGCCTCGTCGTCGCGTCCGTGCGGCTGGGGCCCCGACTCCGGGCATCGGGAGGAGGCGGGCCTGCGCCGGTGGGCGCGGTGTTCGGTGGCGCGGTGGGCCAGGTCGGCGCGGTACGCGGTGGGGCCGCCGTTGCGCATCACCTCACGCGTGATCGTCGAGATCGGACGGTCGAGGCGTCGGGCGATCTCGGCGTAGGCGAGGCTGTCGGCCGGCCCCAGCGCGATCTGCCGACGTTCCTGCTGGGTGAGTCTGCCTCCCGGCATCGCTATCTCCTCGGTGGTCCTTCGTGGCGGTCCCTGATCCCCTCGCTATAGCGTTCACTTCTCATCCATTGCAATGGTTAGAGCAGTGTCGTTGCGTTAGGCTCGTGACCGTTGCAACAGTTTCTCGTCTTCTAACTGCATAAATGTCAATTCTGCGCAACGAGCGTGTTGTCGGATCATGGAAAGCAACGTAGCGTTTCCGGTGTCAGAAACAACGAACGACTACGGGAGAGCACGATGCAGAAGTTCGACACCTCCGCCCCGATCTCCGCCGTCCTGGACATTCCCGCCGGACGCATCCGGTTCATCGCCGCAGACCGCGCCGACACCACCGTCGAGGTCCTGCCCGCGGACGCCTCGAAGGGCCGCGACGTGAAGGCGGCGGAGCAGACCGAGGTCGCATACGCCGACGGCGTCCTGCGGATCACGGCCTCGACCCCCAACAGTCAGCTGTTCGGCCCCTCCGGATCCCTGGAGGTCACCGTCCAGCTGCCCGCCGGCTCCCGCATCGAGGCCAAGGCCGCCGGCGCCGAACTCCGCGGCGTCGGACGCCTCGGCGACATCGCCTTCGAAGGCGCGTACCGCCAGATCAAGATCGACGAGGCCGCGAGCGTCCGCCTCACTGCGCTCGACGGCGACGTCGAGGTCGGCCGGCTGGGCGGCCCCGCGGAGATCAGCACCGCAAGGGGCGACATCCGGATCGCCGAGGCTGTCCGCGGCACGGTCGTGCTCCGCACTCAGTCCGGCGACATCTCGATCGCCGCCGCTGCCGGTGTCTCGGCCGCCCTGGACGCCGGCACCGACTACGGCCGCGTCAGCAACTCCCTCAAGAACGACGGCACCGCAGAACTCGACATCCGCGCCACCACCTCCCACGGCGACATCACCGCCCGCAGCCTCTGAAGAAGCACAGCCAGGACTGTCCGGCCGCGCCCACCACGATGGAGATCCCCTCGGTCGCCGAGGACGCGGCCGTCCGTCCCGAGGGGCCTGCGATCCACGTGCAGGACCTGGAGAAGCCGTACAAGACCCCCTCACGCGATCAGGTGGAAAACATGACGAAGAACAGCACTTCCTCAACGAGTTCGAAGTGGACCGGCATGGTGCCGGTCGACGATTCGGCCCTGGCCGTCACCGACACCGGCGGTCCCGGTATTCCTGTGGTCTACCTCAATGGCCAGTTCGCCACTCAGGGGTACTGGCGGCGGGTCATCGCTGAACTGGGGACGGGGTGGCGGCACATCACCTACGACGAGCGGGCCCGCGGCAAATCGAAGCGTTCGGCGGACTATTCCTTCGAGGCAGCCGTCCGGGACGTCGATGCCGTTCTCGCGGCCAGGGGTGTGGACCGGGCGCTGGTGGTGGGCTGGTCCTACGGGGCGGTCGTCGGGGCGCACTGGGCGGGCCGGAATCCGGAGCGGGCCTTGGGCGCCGTCCTGGTCGACGGCGCGTTCCCCCACGACTGGCTCGACGAGGCCATGGAGCAGCGGATCCGGAAGCTGTTCCGGCGGATGAGCTGGTTCCTGCCGCTGCTGCGCCCGACGGGCCTGGCTCCGCGGATGACCGCCGAACAGCAGGCGAACAGCAACATCGAGCTCGGCAGGCTCTCCCGCGAACGCGAGCTGGGCCCCGTGCTGGACAACATCACCGTCCCGGTGCGCTATGTGGTCGCCTCGGGGACGTCCTTCGGAAGCCGCGGTGACGAGCAGGAACGGATTCGCACCAGCCTCGATGCGGTGACCGCCCACAACCCGAACATCCAGATCGGTGCGAAGGTCGCCAGCAACCACGGTGCGCTCCTCAAGAAGGACTTCCCGGCCATCGCCGAAGCCGTTCGCGAGGTCGCCGCCCTCGACCGCGGGGACGCTGAAGACGCGCAGCGGACTGATGGCAACCACACGTCCTCGCCGTGATCGTCATCATCGTCCAGCTCGACCGCGTCCGGTTCGGGCCGGACCGTCACCAGCATCCGGGCCGTCGCGACACCAGGTCCGTACGCTGTGCCCGCCGGACACTCGTACCGGACCTGGCGCCCGTACCGGACCTAAGCACCGGGTCCGGGCCTGGCACCCGGCCCGGACCCGGCGCCAGGTCCGGACGGGGTCCGGCCCGGCACCGGCCCGGGTGCAGTTGCCGATCCGACTCAGTGCCCCGTTCTGCTCAGCAACCCATCCGCAGGTCCGCCCAGTCCGCGTGGTCGGAGTCGACCCCGTCCCCGCCGTCGGTGACCACCAGACGTACCACCTGCGCACCACTCACATCCGCGGTGATCGGCTGCGCCGACATCGCGTTGGTCAGCACCCCGGTCGACGCCACCTTCGTGCCGTCCGCCCAGATCTCGAACGCCACGGTGCCCTTGGCGCCCTTCTCGTCGTCGACGCCGACCTGTGCGGTCACGGCGCTGCACGCGCCGGCGGCGTAGAACTCGACCGCGCTCTGCGCGTGCACCCCGAGCCCCTTGGCGAAGACCGTGCCGCCGATGGTCAGCGGATTTCCGTCGCCCGCGTCGCTCTCGCCGTTGCTGGTGTCCTTCTCGACCGGTCCCCAGCCGTTGGAGGCGGAGAGCTGCGGCAGATCGCTGAGATAGCTGCTGCCTGCCGGTGGCGCCACCACCACATGGGCCTGGAACGGGACCGAGGACCGGACACGCGTCCCGGACGGTGAGCGGTACTGCGCCGAGAGCGTCAGATCGTACGTACCGGTGGCCGTGCCCGCGGGTGGCGTCACCTGCCAGCGTGTGGTCAGTGCCTTGCCGGTCGGCACGGTCGCGGATCCGGTCGGCGACAGCGGCTTGATCTGCCAGCCCGACGGGCCGGTGAGCGCCGCGGAAACCCTCTTGGCGGGTGTGCGGCCCAGATCGGTGACCGTCGTCGTCAGCGGCGCGGTGCGACCCGCTTCCACCAACGGGCTTCCGTTCAGGCCCAGTTCCACGGCGGGCGGGTGCGCGTCCCACTTGCGGTCGGCGGCGACGCGCAGCAGGACCGTGCCGTGTGCCGGGACGGTCGCCGAGATGGTGCCTGCCGTGTTGTACGTCGCGTGCTCCCACAGGTCGCGCATCGTGTACGCGGCGGCCTGCGGCAGCCCCGCCGCCTTGGCCGTCGTCGAGATGCGCTGAGCGCTCCCGGACTCGTTGAAGAGCGCCACGACCCGGCTGCCGTCCTGCATCTCCTTGGCGACGACCCACCGTCCGTCGGTGGAGGAGAGCACAGTGCCCTGCTTGCCCAGCGGGTCCTGATCAACGGCGATGACCTCCCGATTGGAGAGGATCTCGAAGGTCTCCGGTGTCGCCTTGCGCAGATCGGAGCCGATCAGCAGCGGCGCCGCCATCACGGACCACATGGAGAAGTGGGTGCGGTACTCGGTGTCCGTCATGCCGCCGTTGCCGACTTCGAGCATGTCGGGGTCGTTCCAGTGCCCCGGTCCCGCGGCGGAGGCGAGCGGCAGGTTCTGCTTCATGATCGACAGCATGCTGCCCCAGCTGTCGCTGATGTCGCCCGTCGTGCGCCAGAGATTGCCGACGTCGGCGGCCCACTCCCAGGGCTTGTTCTCGCCCCACTCGCAGATGCTGTAGACGATGGGACGGCCGGTGGCCTCCAGCGCGTCACGCATGGTCGTGTAGCGCAGCTTCGCATCGACGCCCTGGTTGTTGCAGTTGTCGTACTTGAGATAGTCGACGCCCCAGTCCGCGAACTGCTGCGCATCGCTGTACTCATGGCCCAGCGCACCCGGCAGGCCGACGCTGTCGCACGTCTTGGTGCCGGCGCTGGTGTAGATGCCGAGCTTGAGCCCCTTGGAGTGGACATAGTCCGCGACGGCCTTGATGCCGTTCGGGAAGCGCACCGGGTCGGCCTCCAGCTTGCCGTCCGCGTTGCGCTGCGGCTTCGCCCAGCAGTCGTCGAGGTTGACGTACTGGTAGCCGGCGTCCTTGAGACCCTTCTCGACGAAGATGTCGGCGATGCCCTTGACCATCGACTCGTTGAACTCGGCCCGGCAGTGGGTCGAGTTCCAGTTGTTGAACCCCATCGGCGGGGTGAGAGCGAGACCGTTGCCGGACTGCGGGGCGGCCGCTGTGGCAGTGGCCGGAGCCGGTGAGTCCGCCACGGCGGGAGCGGTTGCTCCTGCCGTGCAGAGCAGCCCGGCCGTCAGCGCTCCGATGACTCTTCCATGGCTTGTGCGGGTTGTACGGGTTGGAAGATGACGCATCGTTACGTTCCTCCATACTCGTGCCGGATCGGATGACGTCATGTGCACGTCAGTGACGCGCGATTACGTTAGGGCGTGTTGAAGTCTGTTGGAAGGGGAGCAGTAACGGTTGTTCGGTATCTCGTCAAAACCCTTGACGACACCTTGGCTTGGGGGTGAGATCCAAGCGCACGTTCGGTTGTGTTGGGTTGGCATCCCGGAGGAGGGGGTCATGGCGCACTCTTCGTACGACAGTTCAGACGTGCCGGGCAGTGTGGCAGGACATCGGATGTCCCGGCGAAGTCTGTTGCGGGGTGCGGCAGTCGGCGCGGGCGCGATCACGCTGCCTTCGCTGCTCACCGCATGCGGCAGTGGCCCCGGTGGTGACGGCAAGACGATCCACATGGGGTCGAATTCGTCCGACCCCATTCCGAAGAAGGCGTTCGCCGATGCGTTCAAGGCGTACGAGGCGCAGTCCGGTGGCCGCAAGATCGCGGTGAACACCGTTGACCACAACACCTTCCAGGAGAACATCAACAAGTACCTGCAGGGCAATCCGGACGATGTCTTCATGTGGTTCGCGGGCTACCGGATGCAGTTCTTCGCCAAGAAGGGTCTGCTGTACGACATCAGCGACAACTGGCAGCACTACGAGGGCTTCTCGGACGCGCTGAAGGCCCAGTCCACCGGTGAGGACGGCAAGCAGTACCTCACGCCGTACTACTACTACCCGTGGGCCGTCTTCCACCGTAAGAGCCTCTTCGCCGACCGTGGCTACCAGGCGCCCAAGACGCTCGACGAGTACGTGGCGCTCGCCAAGCAGATGAAGAAGGACAAGCTCGACCCCATCGCGTTCTGCGACAAGGACGGCTGGCCCGCGATGGGCACCTTCGACTACATCAACATGCGGACCAACGGCTACGAGTTCCACAAGAGCCTGATGGCCGGCGAGGCGGCCTGGACGGACAAGCGGGTCAAGGAGGTCTTCGACACCTGGCGACGTCTCCTCCCGTACTGCCAGCAGGGCGCCAACGGCCGCACCTGGCAGGAGGCCGCGACCAGCCTGCAGAAGAAGGAAGCCGGCATGGCGGTCTTCGGCCTGCCGCACCCCGGTGCCCAGTTCCCGAAGGGTGAGCAGGAGGACATCGACTTCTTCCCGTTCCCGGTCATCAACCCGGAGCACGGCCAGGACGCGGTCGAGGCCCCCATCGACGGCTTCCTGCTGGCGAAGAAGTCCAAGAACCTCAAGAACAAGAAGAACGTGGAGAGCGCCAAGGACCTCCTGAAGTGGCTGGCCACCGGGAAGGCCGAGGACATCTACCTCAAGAGTGACCCCAACAACATCGCGGTCAACGACCAGGCGGACATCTCCCAGTACTCGGCGCTGCAGAAGAAGGCCGTGGAGCTCGTCTCCGGCGCGAAGCAGATCTCGCAGTTCCTGGACCGCGACACCCGGCCGGACTTCGCCTCGACCGTCATGATCCCGGCCATCCAGCAGTTCATCAGCAACCCGAACGATGTGGACGGTCTGGTCAACGGCATCGAGCGGCAGAAGAAGACCATCTTCGCCTCCGACTGAACCTGGAGTACCGACCGTGTCGTTCCTCTCGGGGCGGCGAACCGAACGACGGGGCCCGCGGCGATTCTCCGGCCGCGACCTCGTCGTCATCGGTCTGCTGCTCGGCATACCGGTCCTGCTCGACATCGCCGTCGTGTGGGGCCCGACCCTCGCCTCCGTCGTGCTCTCCTTCACCAGCTGGGACGGCATCGGTGACATCAAGTGGGTCGGTACGCAGAACTACGCGAACCTCTTCACCAACTACCCGCAGTTCTGGCCCGCCGCCCGGCACAACCTGCTCTGGCTTGCCTTCCTCGGCCTCGTCGCCGCGCCGTTCGGACTGCTCCTCGCCGTACTCATCGACCGGGGCGTGCGGTTCAGCCGCTTCTACCAGTCGACGCTGTACATGCCGGTCGTGCTGTCGCTGGCCGTGGTCGGCTTCATCGCGCAGCTCATCTTCTCCCGCGACCAGGGCGCCCTCAACGCGATCATCGGGGACACCAAGTCGCCGACCGACTGGCTCGGCGACCCGGACCTCAACATCTGGATGGTTCTGCTCGCCGCGGCCTGGCGGCACACCGGCTATGTGATGATCCTCTACCTCGCCGGGCTCAAGGCCGTCGATACCTCGCTGAAGGAAGCCGCCGCCATCGACGGGGCGAGCGAGGCCCAGACCTTCTTCCGCATCGTCTTTCCCACACTGCGGCCGGTCAACGTCATCGTCGGCGTCATCACCGTCATCGAGTCCCTGCGCGCCTTCGACATCGTGTACGCCGTCAATCACGGCCGCAACGGACTCGAACTGCTCTCGGTGCTCGTCACCGACAACATCATCGGCGAGGCCAGCCGGGTCGGCTTCGGCTCCGCCATCGCCGTCGTCCTGCTGACCGTCTCCCTCGGATTCGTCGTGACGTACCTGGTCCAGGAGCTCCGAGGGGAGAAGAACCGATGACCGTCGACACCGCCCCCGCCCGCCCCGCCGCACAGCCCGCGCCTTCGGCACCCGCAGTCGGGCGGCGCAGAATCCGCCCCGGCCGGCTCGGGGTGCACGCCTTCCTGATGGCGGTCTCGCTCGCGTTCCTCGCTCCGCTGCTGCTCGCGGTGTACGCCTCGCTGCGGCCGTACGAAGAGACCTCCGAGTACGGCTACTTCTCGCTGCCGAAGCATCTCTCGTTCGACTACTACCGGCAGGCGTTCACCGACTCGGGGATGACGAAGTACTTCGTCAACACGATGATCATCGCGGTCCCCGGGGTACTCGTCACCCTCTTCCTCGCCTCGTTCGTGGCCTTCGCGCTGGCCCGGCTGAAAATGCGCGGTGGGATCGTCCTGCTGATGCTCTTCACGGCCGGGAACCTGCTGCCGCAGCAGGTGATCGTGACACCGCTGTACGTGGTGTTCAACCGCATCCCGCTGCCGTACTGGATGTCCGACTCGATGACGATGTACGACTCCTACTGGGCCGTCGTCGTCGTGCAGATCGGCTTCCAGATCGGCTTCTGCGTCTTCGTCCTCGCCAACTTCATGCGCACACTGCCGCAGGAGATCCTGGAGGCCGCCATCGTCGACGGCGCGGGCGTCTGGACGCAGTACTGGCGGATCACCCTGCCGCTGTGCCGACCGGCTCTCGCCGCGCTCGGCACACTTCAGTTCACCTGGATGTACAACGACTTCCTCTGGGCACTGGTCTTCGTCTCCGACGGCGACAAGCTCCCCATCACCTCGGCCCTCAACAACCTTCGCGGGCAGTTCTTCACGGACTACAACCTCCTGGCCGCGGGCTCGGTAATCGTAGCCCTGCCGACGCTCGTGGTCTTCCTGCTGCTCCAGCGCCACTTCATCGCGGGGCTGACACTGGGATCGAGCAAGGGGTAGAGCTCCCATGCCGGTCTCTGATGACCCGTCACACGACTCTGTGGACAATGCCGTTGGATCATGACCCACTATGATCGCCTACCCATGGACGTGAACACAGGGAACGAGATGATTGCCGTCCCGCCGGGGCGCGTGACGTTGTCGGATCGGCGGACGCAGCGGAGCTGGTCGGTCGATCTTGCGCCCTATCGGCTGGCCGCGTTCCCGACCACGCAGGCGCAGTACGCACAGATCACCGGTCGACGGCCGAGCAGTGGGCAGGGCGAACGGTTGCCCGTCGAGGGCGTTTCGTGGTGGGACGCGGTCCGGTTCTGCAACGCCCTGTCCCGACGCGAGGGGCTGGCCCCCGTCTATTGCCTCCATGCCGACGACGAGGGCGTCGAGTGGGACATGGCTGCTGACGGATACCGACTACCGACCGAAGCGGAGTGGGAGCACGCGTGCCGTGCCGGTACGGCCGACGCGCGGTACGGGCGGCTCGACGAGATCGCCTGGTATCGCGGCAACTCGCACGAGCGGATTCACGATGTGGCCGGCAAACAGCCCAACGCGTGGGGCCTGTACGACATGCTGGGCAATGTCTGGGAGTGGTGCTGGGACATCTACGATGCCGAGGTCTACGGCACCTATCGGGTGCTGCGTGGCGGTGGGTGGTTCGACGAGCACTGGAGCTGCCGGGCCTCGGTGCGGCGCCGAAGCCACCCGACCTTCCAGGTCGACGACGTCGGATTCCGCATCGCGCGCTCCGTCTTCTCCGAACTCTGAGAGCGACGTCGCCGACGACATGAACACCGGCCGCCCGCTGCGCACAGCGCGCCGGGCGCTACCCGCGGCATCCGACCGAGCCCGCCGACTCCCACGGGCCGGATCAATGTCTCCGGTCCGCCGACTGCTGCGGTACGACCACCAGGAACGCGTCCTCCTCCAGGTCCATCACGACCTCGGCCGCCATGCCCTCGACGCGGCGTGCTGCCGCGAACTCCTCCGCAGGCCAGCTGCCCCGCGGACCGCCCGCCGGGAACCGCTCCAGTACTGTGCGCCGCACGGTGTACCCCCTTGCCCTCGACGGCTCCAACGACCTCCCGCCGTCGTCGTTACGGCCGGGCGGACGTCCGGACTCGTACAGTGGGACGCCCGTCGACGGCTGCCGGTGGCCCCGTTCGTGCAACAGGATCGCCACGGTCGGGTTTTCGCGGCAGGGTGTTGCGGGCAAGCCACAGGGGGCTACGGAAGAGGGGGAACCGTGATCGTCTGGGTCAACGGTGCGTTCAGCGCGGGCAAGACGAGCGCCGCGCGCGAACTGATCGATCTGATCCCGAACAGTACCTTCTACGACCCCGAACTGATCGGCGGGGCGCTGCGGCAGCTGTTGCCCCAGAAGAGACTGGCCGAGGTGACCGACTACCAGGATCTGCCGATCTGGCGGCGGATGGTGGTGGACACGGCAGCGGCTCTGCTCGCCGAGCTGCCAGGGGTGCTCGTGGTGCCGATGACGCTGCTGCGGCAGGAGTACCGCGACGAGATATTCGGAGGGCTCGCCTCCAGGCGCATTCCGGTGCGTCATGTACTGCTCTCATCTGAGGAAACGATCCTGCGGCAGCGGATCGCCGGTCGTGAGGAGATACCGGACGACCCGGAAGCGAGCGAACGCGTACGGCAGTGGGCCTACGAGCACATCGAGCCCTACCGGGCGGCTCTCGACTGGATCACCGCGGACGCCCACACCATCGACACCAGCACACTGACCCCGCAGGAGACGGCCGAGCGTATCGCCGAGGCCGTACGCACCGGAGCGGCCGGCGCGTGCGAGATCGTGCAGACGCCCGAGCCGACCGCCGAGACACTCGCCGCCGGGGTGTTGCTCTTCGACGAACACGACCGGGTCCTGCTCGTCGACCCCACGTACAAGCCCGGTTGGGAGTTCCCCGGCGGAGTGGTGGAGCGGGGCGAGGCGCCGGCCCAGGCAGGGGTACGGGAAGTGGCCGAGGAGATAGGGATACAGCTCGACCGGATACCGAAACTGCTGGTCGTCGACTGGGAGCCACCGAACCCACCCGGGTACGGAGGACTGCGGCTGCTCTTCGACGGCGGCCTGCTGCGCCGCGAGGAAGTGGACCGGCTGCGGCTGCCCGGCTCCGAACTGCGCGACTGGCGGTTCGTCACCGAGGCAGAGGCCGCGACGATGCTGCCGCCCATCCGGTACGAACGGCTTCGCTGGGCCCTGCGGGCCCGCGAGCGGTCAACCGTGCTCAACCTGGAAGCCGGAGTCCCGGTCGGCTGACGCCCGCAGCACCGCCGCCGCGTCGACGGTGAGCGGATCACCGTGCCCGAAGCAGACGGTGGACGGTGCCGGTGCGGCCGGCCGCCGGAACGAGGCCAGGGCCTCGGCCCGGTCGGTGTCGAAGACACCCGGCGGCGACCCTGCTGGCTCGTCGCGGCGCAGCACCCGGACCCGCGCGTACGCCGTCGAGGAGTGCTCCCGCCGGTGCCGGACCGGCGGGAGCAACGCGGGATCAGGCCCCCTTGGACTCCGCGTAGTTCCGCAGGAAGAGCGCCTCGGCGACCGACAGCCGCTCCAGCTCCTCGGGCGACACGCTCTCGTTCACCGCGTGGATCTGGGCCTCCGGCTCGCTCAGGCCGATCAGCAGGATCTCCGCCTCCGGGTAGAGCGTCGCGAGAGTGTTGCAGAGCGGGATCGAGCCGCCCATGCCGGACGACTGCATCTTCTCGCCGGGGTAGGCGGTCTCCATGGCCTGTGCCATCGAGGTGTACGCCGGGCTGGAGATGTCCGCGCGGAACGGCTGGCCCTGGCCCACCTGCTCGACGGCCACCCGTGCACCCCACGGGGCATGCGCCTTCAGATGGGCGGTCAGCAACTGCGTCGCCTCGGCGGCGTCCTGGCCCGGCGGCACCCGCAGGCTGACCTGCGCCCGCGCCGTCGCCTGCAGGGACGGCGTCGCGCCGACCACGGGTGGGCAGTCGATGCCGATGACGGTGACGGCCGGCCGGGCCCAGATGCGGTCGGCGACCGTACCCGTCCCGATCAGCTCCACACCGTCGAGCACCTTCGCGTCCGTGCGGAACTCGGCATCCGGGTACTGCAGTCCCTCCCAGTCGGCGTCCGTGACGAGCCCGTCGACGGTCGTGGTGCCGTCCTCGGCGCGCAGTGATGCCAGCAGGTGGATCATCGCGGCCAGCGCGTCGGGCGCGGCGCCGCCGAACTGTCCGGAGTGCAGGTTGCCTTCGAGGGTGTCGAGGGTGACGCGGAGCATCGTCATCCCGCGCAGTGTCGCGGTGACCGTCGGCAGACCGACCCGGAAGTTGCCCGTGTCGCCGATGACGATGGTGTCCGCGGCCAGCAGATCGGGGTGCGCCTCCGCGTACCGCTCCAGACCGCCGGTGCCCTGCTCCTCCGAGCCTTCGGCGATCACCTTGACGGAAACCGGGACGCCGCCGTTCGCCTTGAGCGCGCGCAGGGCGAGGAGGTGCATGATGAAGCCGCCCTTGCAGTCCGCCGCGCCGCGGCCGAACCAGCGGCCGTCGCGCTCCGTCAGCTCGAACGGCGGGGAGAGCCAGGCGGACTCGTCGAGCGGCGGCTGCACGTCGTAGTGTGCGTAGAGCAGCACGGTCGGGGCGCCGGCCGGACCGGGCAGGAAGCCGTAGACCGACTGGGTGCCGTCGGGGGTGTCGAGCAGGGCGACGTCCTGGAAGTCCTCGGCGCGCAGTGCGTCGGCGACCCAGTTGGCGGCCGCCTCGCATTCGCTCTTCGGGAACTGCGCGGGATCCGCCACCGACTGGAAGGCCACCAGCTCGGCCAGCTCCGCCTTGGCGCGGGGCATCAGCGAGGCGACAGTCTCGGAAATCGGATGGGCGGTCATGGGCACGCTCCTCATGGGTGCGACGTTATGTGTACGAATCCGTCTGCACGAACGCCGTGGGTGCGGCGTTGCATGTATGGCGAACGCACGGTCGATCCTCCCACAGCGGGGGACGGCCGCAACGCGCCGTAGGATGCCGTGAGCAGTGTGGGCCACTGGTCGGGATCGGGAGCAGAAGCACATCGTGAGCAGCGAGAACGCAGACGCCGGACGTGAGCTGGAAGAGTTGTCCGTGTGGGACGTCGTCGTGGTCGGCGCCGGACCGGCCGGAGCCTCCGCGGCATACGCGGCGGCGGTCGCCGGCCGGCGGGTATTGCTGCTGGAGAAGGCGGAACTGCCCCGGTACAAGACCTGCGGCGGCGGCATCATCGGGTATTCGCGTGATGCGCTGCCGCCCGGGTTCGAACTGCCGTTGCAGGACCGGATCCACGCGGTGACGTTCTCGCTGAACGGCAGGCTGGCGCGGACGCGCCGGTCCAAGCGGATGCTCTTCGGGCTCATCAACCGGCCCGAGTTCGACGCAGGCCTGGTCGAGGAGGCGCAGAAGGCGGGCGCCGAACTCCGGACCGGAGTGACGGTGACACGGGTCGAGCAGCACGGCGCCGCGGTCCCGGACCGGCGCACGGTCGCCGTGGTGCTGTCCGGCGGTGAGACCGTCCTCGCCCGTGCGGTGGTCGGCGCCGACGGCAGCGCGGGACGCATAGGGGCCCATGTCGGGGTGAAGCTCGACCAGGTGGACCTCGGCCTGGAGTCGGAGATCCCGGTCCCGGCCACGGTCGCGGAGGACTGGGCGGGGCGGGTACTGATCGACTGGGGCCCGATGCCCGGCAGTTACGGCTGGGTGTTTCCGAAGGGCGACACCCTGACCGTCGGTGTGATCTCGGCGCGCGGTGACGGCGCGGGGACCAAGCGGTATCTGGAGGACTTCATCGCCCGGCTCGGCCTCGCCGGTTTCGAGCCGAAGATCTCCTCCGGCCATCTCACGCGTTGCCGCAGCGACGATTCGCCGCTGTCGCGCGGGCGGGTGCTCGTCTGCGGCGACGCGGCGGGCCTGCTGGAGCCGTGGACCCGTGAAGGCATCTCGTTCGCGCTGCGTTCGGGGCGGCTCGCCGGCGAGTGGGCGGTCCGGATCGCGGAGTCGCACGATGCGGTGGACGCCCGCCGCCAGGCGCTCAACTACGCGTTCGCCATCAAGGCCGGACTGGGCGTCGAGATGGGTGTCGGCAGGCGCATGCTGAAGCTCTTCGAGCGCCGCCCGGGCATACTGCACGCGGTGCTGACCGGATTCCGCCCGGCCTGGAAGGCGTTCGCCGGGATCACCCGGGGGACGACTTCGCTGGCCGAGCTGGTCCGTACGCATCCGCTGGCACAGCGCGCCCTGTCGGCGATGGACCGCTAGACGGACCAGGGGAAGGATCCGCACCGACGGGCCGGCGGACTCCGGAGAAGCCGGAAGGTTCGGAAAGGCTGACCGTCAGGTGCATGGCGGCCTGGACGGGCTGGAAGGTCCTCGACGGCGGGCCGGGGGGACGGCGCAGGGCACGGTCGGCCCGGTCCCGGGCCGGATGAAGGTACTCCGGGCCGTCAGGCCTCGATCGTGACCCGGAAGATCGGGTGGTCGGGGGCGATGCGGCGCAGCTCCTCGACGGGCGAGTCCGGGCCGACGCCGCCGAAGAAGACGCCGACCTCCGCCTTCCACCGCTTGAGGTATGCGCGCAGCAACTCGGGCTTCTCGTCGTCGGGAACCTCGGTGGCGGTGAAGACGTCGACCTTCTTGCCCAGGTGGAGCTCGCCACCGCCGGCCGCGCGCATGTTGTGCGTCCACTGGACGTGGCCGCGGGGCGCGACGAGGTACTGCCGGCCGTCCACGGTCAGGAGGTTGACCGGGGTACGGCGCCACTCGCCGCTCTTGCGGCCGCGGACTGCCAGGACCCGTGAGCCCCAGACGCTGATGCCGCGCCGGGTGATCCAGGCGACGGTGCGGTTGAAGACGTTGACGGTGAACCAGCCGGGCTTCTGCACGTGCACGGACATCGAGATTCCCCTTCGGAAAGTGTGAGCACTGCTCTCGCTTGAGATCAGTGTGCACGTGCTTGGCACTCAAATGCAAGAGCACTGCTCTCGTTATTAGTCGGTGCTCCAAGTTCATGGCAGACTGATCGCCATGAGCACCATCCGAGGAGCCAGGGAACGGGCCCGTATCGAAGTCACCGCCGCCATCAAGGACGAGGCGAGGAAGCAACTCGCGGCCGACGGCGCCGCAAGACTCTCGCTGCGCGCCGTCGCCCGTGAACTGGGCATGGTCTCGTCCGCGCTCTACCGCTACTTCCCCAGCCGCGACGAGCTGCTCACGGCCTTGATCGTGGATGCGTACGACGCCGTGGGCGAGGCCGCCGAAGCCGCCGACCGGGCATCCTGCGCAGGACCGTCCGCCTCCGCCCGCCACCTCGCCCGCTGGACCGCGGTCGCGTGCGCGGTACGCGACTGGGCCCTCGCCCACCCCCACGAGTACGGTCTGATCTACGGCTCGCCGGTGCCCGGTTACACCGCGCCCCAGGCGACGGTCGGCCCCGCTTCCCGCGTCGGCTTCGTCCTCATCGCGATCGTCGGCGACGCCCACCGCACGGACGGTCTCGCGCTGCCGCCGCTCGCCGCCGAGCTGCGTTCCGATGCCGAACGGATGGCCGCCGACTTCGCCCCCGACCTCCCCCCGGCGGTGGTCCCCTCGCTCGTGGCCGCGTGGTCGCAGCTTTTCGGGCTGATCTCCTTCGAGATCTTCGGGCAGTTCAACCGGATCGTCGAGGCGCGGGAGGCCTTCTTCCGGCAGGCCGTCGGCGAACTGGCGCGTCACGTCGGACTGCTCGGCGGCGGGAGCGGCCGCAGAACGGGCAGCGGTGCCTGAGCCCGCCGCAGCCCGCCCTTGCCCCCGCCCCCGCTCGCAACCCGCGTCGACGGTGTACTCCGCCGGGAGTACGCGTGATCACCACGCCCGGCTGACGCCGCTGCAGTGGCCTGCCGTCTAGCGTTGCCGGTATGGAAGAGCAGCGCTCACACGGAAGCGGCGGTCCCCCTCGGGTGCAGGGCGGACCGCCGCAGCGGCGGTCCTGGATGCACGCGGGCCCCGGCGGACCGTGGTGGCACGACGGCCCGCCGCGCTGGCTGACAGCGAGGAACGCGCGGTCCGCCGACCGCCTGCCGTGGGCGTCCACCCTCCTGCTCGGTGCGATCGTCATGATCGGTTCGACCGTCGCGGCCCGGGGCCAGCTCGGCGAGCGCGCCTCGTTGGACCTCTTCGCCCGGGCGCTGCTCCTCATCGCGGTCGCCGTACTGCTGCTGCGCCACCGCCACCCCGTCCTGGCGGTGTTCGTCTCCGCGGCTGCGGCCATGGTCTATCTCGGGGCCGGTTACCCGTACGGTCCGGTCTTCCTGGCCGTCGCCGTCGGATGCTTCAGCGCCGTGGTCGCGGGACACCGGCGGGCGGCCTGGTCGGCCGTGGGGATGGTGTGGGTGGGGCATCTGCTGGTGGCCCACTGGCTGTACCGCTGGCTGCCGCCGAGCGGTGACTCCGCCGCACCGTGGGGGCAGGAACTGGGCGTCGCCGCCTGGGTGGTGGCGATCGTCGCGGCAGCGGAGTTCGTGCGCGTACGCCGTGAGCAGTGGGCCGCACAGCGGGCCGAACGCGACGCCGCGGAGAAACGGCGGGCCGATGAGGAGCGGCTGCGCATGGCCCGGGAGCTCCATGACGTGCTCGCTCACAGCATCTCCGTCATCAATGTCCAGGCGGGCGTCGGACTCGCGCTGCTCGACTCCGACCCGGAGCAGGCGCGTACGGCCCTCACCACGATCAAGGCAGCCAGCAAGGAGGCTCTCGGCGAGGTCCGTCAGGTCCTGGACACGCTCCGTACCCCCGGCGACGCGCCCCGGGCCCCGGCCCCCGGCCTCGACCGGCTGCCCGAGCTGGTCGATCAGGCGGCGAGTGCCGGACTGACCGTCACGGTGGAGACGGACGGCGTACGGAACGCCGTCCCGCCCGGTGCGGATCTGGCGGCCTTCCGGATCGTGCAGGAGGCGCTGACGAATGTGGTGCGGCATTCGGGCTCGCGCAGCGCGCGGGTCCGGATCGGTTACGGGGCCGGCCGCATCCGGCTCCGTATCGACGACGACGGACCCGCCACCGGCAGTGACGCCGGGGGCAGCGGCAACGGGCTGGCCGGCATGCGGGAGCGGGCCGCCGCGCTGGGCGGCACGATCGAAGCGGGACCCCGGCCCGACGGCGGCTTCCGGGTGCGGGCCGAGCTTCTGCTGCGCCCGGCGTCACCGGAAGGCACCGCCCTGGACGCGACGGGGAACCCCGGGCAGGACACGACACGGAACGCGACGGGGGACACTGTGCAGGACACGACGGAGGAGACACCGTGATCCGCGTACTGCTCGCCGATGACCAGCTGTTGGTCCGGGCCGGTTTCCGCGCCCTGCTGGACGCCCAGCCGGACATCGAGGTGGCGGGGGAGGCCGCCGACGGCGAGGAGGCCGTACGTCTGGTGCGCGAACTGCGGCCGGACACCGTGCTGATGGACATCCGGATGCCGCATCTCGACGGCCTCGCCGCCACCCGCACGATCACCGGGGATCCGGACCTCGACGACGTCAAGGTGATCATGCTCACCACCTTCGAGCTCGACGAATACGTCTTCGAGGCGATCCGCTCCGGCGCCTCCGGCTTCCTGGTCAAGGACACCGAACCCGAGGAGCTGCTGCGGGCGGTACGGGCCGTGGTGGGTGGTGACGCCCTGCTCTCGCCGGGAGTGACCCGACGGCTGATCGCCGAGTTCGCGGCCCGCTCCAAGGAGCCTGCGGCTGCGACGGGACTGAGCGAACTCACCGAACGGGAAAGGGAAGTGATGACGCTGGTCGGTATCGGCCTCTCCAACGAGGAGATCGCCCGCCGACTCGTCGTCAGCCCGCTCACCGCCAAGACCCATGTCAGCCGCACCATGGTGAAGCTCGGTGCCCGCGACCGGGCCCAACTCGTGGTGCTCGCCTATGAGTCGGGGCTCGTACGCCCCGGTTGGCTCGGCTGAGACGGAGCCTGCGGGCCGTGCGTGGCGGCCGGACGCCGACTGCCCCGGCGTGGAAAGCCCCACAGCACGTCGACGAGGCGGGCGACGAAGACGACGGCTGCGACGACGGCGCCGATCCGGACCAGCACACGTTCGGCCGTACGGGGAAGATCGAAGTACACGGTGGTCATGGTGACCGCGACGAAAGCGGCCGCGGCCAGAAAGGCCGCGCTCACCAGGGCGAAACCGATCTCGACGGTCATGGCGTCCCGGTCTTCCTGACTTCGGCGTCCCATGTTCGAAGTGTCACAGGGGCGGTGTGCGGCGGACAAGGATGCCTCGCCGCCCACCGCCCCGTTCCCCCTCGCCGGTCAGCCATGAGGGGCAGTGCCGGGCCGGTCAGTCCCGGACCGCCACCTTCTGTGCGGCCGACAGCTGGGCGGCCGATGCCTCGGCGGCGGCCCGGTCGCCCTCGGACGACGCGACCAGCACGGAGTGCTGCACCGGCCTGCGGCGACGCAGGCCGGTCAGCGTGATCAGCAGCCCGGCGAACGCGATCGCCGTCACCACCACGAGGCCCGGCCGGTAGCTGTCGAGGACCGCCTGCGAGGAGCCGTCGCCGCTGCCGTGTGCCGTGATCACCGCCGTCACGACGGCCAGGAAGATCGCCCCGCCGACCTGGATCGAGGTGTTCAGCAGGCCCGACACCATGCCCTGCTCGTCGTCGTCGACCCCGTTGGTGGCCTGGATGTTGAGCGACGGGAAGGTCAGTGCGCAGGCCGCGCCCAGCAGCAGCATCGAGGGCAGGATGACCGCCGCGTACGACGGGGTGAGGGTGATCCGCAGGAAGAGCCCGTAGCCGACGACCAGGAAGGTGAAGCCGGCCGCGATCACACGCGGCGTCCCGAACCGGTCGACCACATCGCCGATCTTCGTCGACGACAGCGCGACCAGCAACCCCGCGGGCAGGAAGGCCAGCGCGGTCTGCAGGGCCGACCAGCCGAGCAGCGACTGCATGTACTGGGTGACCAGGAACTGGAAGCCGACGTAGCTGCCGAAGAATGCGGCGGCGCCCAGCTGCGCCCTGACCTGGCTGCCGGAGCGCAGCACACCGAGCCGGATCAGCGGGTTCGCGGTGCGTCGCTCGATGGTGACGAAGACGGTCAGCAGTACGGCGACGGCGAGGAACGACAGCAGGGTCCGGGCCGAGGTCCAGCCGGCTTCCGAGGCCTGGACGACGGTGAACACCAGCAGCAGCATGGATGCCGTGCCGGTGACGGCGCCCGGCAGGTCGTAACCGCGGCGGGTGTCCTCGCGGTCGCTGTGCGGGATCAGCCTCAGCCCCGCCACCAGGGCGATCAGCGCGATGGGGGCGGGCAGCAGCATGGTCCAGCGCCAGGACAGCTGGGTGAGCAGACCGGACAGCACCAGGCCCATGGAGAAGCCGGTGGCCGCGCACGTGGTGTAGATGGACAGCGCGCGGTTGCGCTGCGGGCCTTCCTTGAACGTCGTGGTGATGATCGAGAGCCCGGCCGGCGCGGTGAACGCGGCGCTCAGCCCCTTGATGAAGCGGCTGGCGATCAGCAGCGGCCCGGAGTCGACGAATCCGCCGAGCAGCGAGGCGAGGGCGAAGACGCCGAGCGCGATCAGGAAGACCTGGCGCCTGCCGAGCAGATCGGCCGCGCGGCCGCCGAGGAGCAGCAGTCCGCCGTAGCCGAGGATGTACCCGCTGACGATCCACTGCAGGGTCGAGGTGGTCAGGTCGAGGTCGTCGGCGATGGACGGCAGAGCGACGCCGACCATGGAGACGTCCAGCGCGTCCAGGAACATCGCGGCGCAGAGCACGAGCAGGGTGCCCCACAGGCGCGGGCTCCAACGCGCATGGGAATCGGAGACGTTGAGCGGAGAGGTCATGACGACGAAGGTACATGCATATGCATTGAATGCAAGTGCATTTAATTCCGATGCAACAAACGGCTCCATCTCTGCTAACGTGCGGTCATGGCAGCCAACAAGCCCGAGCGGGTGCTCGTCGAGGAGTGGCGGGACATCCTTGCGCTGCATGCCAGGACGTTGTGCGAGCTCGATCGTGAGCTGCACCGGCACGGCCTCGGCGCCAGCGACTTCGAGGTGCTCGACGTCCTCGCGGAGGGCGCCGCGGAGGACGGCGGTGCCGCCTATCGCGTACAGGAGCTGGCCTCCCGGGTCCATCTCAGCCAGAGTGCGCTGTCACGCCTGGTCGCACGGCTGGAGAAGGACGACCTCGTGTGTCGCGGGATGTGCAGCGAGGACCGGCGCGGAGTCCGGGTCGAGCTGACCGCGAAGGGCCGGGCGCGTCATGCCGAGGTCAAGCCGCTGCAGCGGTCGGTGCTCGCCCGGATGCTGGACGGCGCGACCGGCTGAGTGCGGTACCGGCCGCCGCGCCTCGTTCCCGTACGTCTGTCAGGACCAGGTGACCCCGGAGTTCTCGCACCACAGGCGGGCCAGCCCCCGGTCGCCCGTCACCGTGACCGCGGTGAGCGGCAGCCTGTTCCAGAGCGTCAGATAGAGCCCCTCGGCCGTCCCGCTCAATTCGCAGTCGCCGGACCCCGCCCGGTGTGTGTCGGCCTTCGATTCGCGTTCGGCCTGCGGCGGCTCCGACGAGAGCCGTACGGTCCACGCGTCGCCCGTGTCCGTGGCGCGTACCCGCAGCGTGCGTGGTGCATCGATGCGCACCCGGCTCTTCGGGCGGGCGTGGAACCCGAGCAGCAGCTCGTCGATCCCGTCCAGCGCCTGGCCGGCCGCCACGGTCGAGAGCGGGCCGCCGCACGCGGACTCGGCGTCCACCCGGTGAATCGTCGTCTCGTGGGCCTGCCGCCGTGCCCAGAACACCAGCGGGGAGGGCGCGGGCAGAAAGGTCCAGCACTCCAGCTCGGTTGAGGCGCTCTCCAGCGCGTTCACCAGCAGGCCGTGCCCCTCGCGGAACCAGTCGAGCAACTCCCCGCCGTCCAGATCGGGTTCGCCCCCGTCGGGGTGGTACGAGGTGTGCCCCTCGGCGACGTACGCGGTCGCCCAGCGGTGCACCATGCCGGTGTGCCGGAGCAGATTGCGCACCTGCCAGCCCGGGCATGTCGGCACCGAAGCGCCGGGCCCGGCCTGCTCCGCCGCGGCGGCCAGCAAGTGTCCTGCTTCCGTGAGGGACTTGACGTGGTCCGTGGTCTCCATGGCCGAGATTGTGCCAGTGGCTCAGACGCCCTGGGGATGGGCGGTACGGGAGCATCCTCCGCCGCGCACCAGCCGTACGAACCAGCCGAGGGCAAGCGCCTGCAGGAGGACGGACACGACGAGGGCGAGATATATGAACCAGGCCGGCCCGGCCGCGTCCACTCCCCACAGCTCGCTGCCGACGAAGAACACGAACACTGTCGGCGCCGCGAGCAGGAACAGCCAGACGCCCGCGAACGAGGCGTCCTCGTGTGGGACGAACAGTGTGTCCACGGCGACAAACACCGCCGCCGCCAGCACCACCCCGAGGTAGATCAGCGAGGCGGCATTGCCGAAGGTCAGCCGTACGAGCGTGCGGAGGTGCTGCTTGTTCATGACCGGCTTGTTCATGGCCTGCTCCCCGTGGATGGTCGATGCCTCCATCGTGCGGCCGGGGAGCCGGTCCTGCCTGAGTACGCCTACTCAATCAGGCCGATGTGCGTGCAGTGGAGGTCTGGAATGCGTATGGCGATCAGGCGCGGGCCGTCGCATGCCGTGCCGCGTACCCCAGCGCCGCCGCGGCACCGGCGAGCAGCGCCACCGTCGTGAGGGCCAACGGCAGCGAGAACCAGTCGGCCAGGAACCCGATCGCGGGCGGCCCGAGGAGCATCCCGCCGTAGCCGATCGTCGACGCGACGGCCACTCCGCTCGGGCCGGCCAGCTCGCCGGCCCGTCCGACCGCGACGGGGAAGATGTTCGCCAGGCCGAGTCCGGCGACGGCGAAGCCGAGAAGGGCGAGCCAGGTGGTCGGTGCCAGCGATCCGAGGAGCATTCCGGCCGCGCCCGTCGCGCCGCCCGCGACGAGCGTGCGGGTCTGGCCGAGCCGTTCGAGCAGGGCGGTGCCGGTGAGCCTGCCCACGGTCATGGCCAGGGCGAACAGCGAGTATCCGGCGGCAGCGACGCCCGGACGGGCGTGCAGGTCCTGAGCCAGATGGAGCGCGCTCCAGTCGGCCAAGGCCCCTTCCCCGTACGCGGTGCAGAGCGCGATCACGCCGAACAGCAGGACCAGGTTGCGGGCCCGGCCCGCCATCCGGCGTGGCGGCTCGGCAGGGTCCGCCGCGGTCGCCGCCCGGGGGGCCGGGTACCGGAGCAGGGTCGGTCCGGCGGCGGCGGTGACCAGCAGTCCGACCCCGGTCAGGATGAAGAGATGGGTGGCGGGGGAGAGGCCACCGGCGACCAGTCCGCCGAGTCCGGCGCCGAGCATGCCGCCGAGGCTGAACGCGGCATGGAAGCTCGGCATCACCGGGCGCCCCAGGCCGGCGACCAGATCGACCGCGGCGCTGTTCATCGCGACGTTCATCGCGCCGTATGCGGCGCCGAAGACCAGCAGGACCAGACCGAGCGTGAGTGCCGAGTGCGTCTGCGCGGGCAGGGCGATGGCGAGCGAGAGGAGCGCTCCGCAGACCACCGTCAGGGGGTGGTTGCCGAACCGCCTGCACAGCCGTCCGGCGAGCATCATGGTGATGACGGCTCCGGCGGAGACCCCGAGCAGGGCGAGGCCGAGTGTGGATGCGGAGGCGCCGGTCTGGTGCTTGATGGCCGGGATGCGGACCACCCAGCCGGCGAAGAGGAAACCGTCGAGGGCGAAGAACACGGTCAGCGCGGTACGGAGGCGGGCCGACGAGGGTGGGGCGGTGTCTCCGCCTGGTCCCCCCGGTAGGGCCGTCCGCAGTTTGTTTAGTTGCGGCACAAAAGAAGCATAGGGGCCCGTGGACTAGGGATGCAAGACGGCGGACCGCCAGGGCCGACAAGGTCGGAGGGTGCGATCACAGTGACCGGGAGGAGCGACCGGGGAGGGGTGATCACGGTGACCAGGAGAGGTGGCCGCCGCGGGCGCGAACGGCGTGCGCCGTGGCAGCACGCGGGCTGGAGCGCCCGACCGGAGCGTCGGCAGTTGCTCCGGATCATGGGAGACTCGCCCCCATGAACGGCAAGGCGACCACCACCCGGACGAAGTTGGAGAGGGGCCGGAGCGCGCTCGGGCCTGCCCTGGAACTGGTCCACACAGGACGCGCGCCCACCCGCGCCGTGCTCACCTCGGAGCTCGGCGTCACCCGCGCGACCGCCGGTGCGGTCGCCGCGGAGCTGGAGGCGCTCGGTCTCATCCGCGTCGACTCCAGCCCCGGTTCCGCGGCAGGCTCGCAGGGCCGCCCCTCGCACCGGCTGGCCATCCGCGAGTCCGGCCCGGTCGCCATCGCCGCGCAGGTGCATGCCGACGGGTTCCGTGCCGCGCTGGTGGGGCTCGGCGGCCGACTCGTCGCCACGGATCCCGGCTGCGTCACCGTCACATCGGACCCGGCCCAGGTCGTGGGCGAAGTCGTCGACGCATGCGCCCGCTTGCTGCGCGACAGCGGGCTGCGCTGCGTCGGTGCGGGCCTCGCCGTCCCCTCCGCCGTGGCCGAACCGGAGGGCACCGCTCTCAACCCACTGCACATCGCCTGGCCGGCAGGATCCCAGGTCCGTGAGATCTTCGCCACGTGTGTACGTGAAGCCGGCATCCCCGGCCCCGCGTTCACCGGAAACGATGTCAACCTCGCCGCGCTCGCCGAGCACCGGCACGGCGCCGGCCGCGGAGCCCAGCATCTGCTCTGCGTGGCCACGGGCCACCGCGGCGTCGGCGGCGCCCTCGTCCTCGACGGCCGCCTGCACACCGGCAGTTCGGGGCTGGCCCTCGAGGTCGGCCATCTCACCGTGAACCCCGAGGGGCGTCCGTGCCACTGCGGCGGTCGCGGCTGCCTCGACGTCGAGACCGACCCGCTGGCCTTCCTCGTCGCCGCCCGCCGCGAACCGGGCCCCGAGGAGTCGCTGCTCAAGCAGGCGAGCGACCTGCTGCGCACGGAGTACGAGGACGCGGCGGTACGGGCCGCGTCCGACGAACTGATCGACCGGCTCGGCCTCGGGCTGGCCGGACTCGTCAACATCCTCAACCCGGACCGGATCATCCTCGGCGGACTGCACCGCGCACTGCTCGACGCCGACCCGGAGCGACTGCGCGCCGTCGTCGCCGATCGCAGCCTGTGGGGGCGCAGCGGCAGTGTGCCGATCCTGCCGTGCACCCTCGATCACAACAGCCTGGTCGGCGCGGCCGAACTGGCCTGGCAGCCGGTTCTCGACGACCCGCTGGCCGCACTGGCCTGAACCGGCGGCCGCGGAGTGCGGGCCGTCCCGGACACGGTCGAGCAACTCCGGTGTGCAGTGCGCGGCTTGGTGCAGACCGGTGGCCGCCACCACATCCCTCCCCGTCGAATGGGCCGGTGACGCAAGCATGTCGGCCCCGCGCCCATCCCGTACGGTGTCCACTGCACCACCGACCGGCCCCTGAGAGCCCGGAAGTCGCGCGGCCGCTCGGCCGCTCGCTCGCGGTCGTCCAGCTCCTGGCCCGGCAGGGCCGGGCTGCGCAGAAAGAGATGGTCGTGGGCCTCGCACACGCCCAACTCCCTGGCAGGGATGTCGCCGAGGACCGTGCGGACCGTGGCTACCACTGCCTGCCCTCCCCGAGCCGCTCCCGCTCCGGCATGGACAGATGCAGCACCTCGTAGCGCTCTCCGGGGGCTTCGGGGGCGTCGTGCTCCCAGAGCGTGAAGTGGAGCATCTCCCAGTGGCGGGGGTCGACGGCCAGCGCCATGGCGACCGCGCCGGGGGCCTTCGCCGACGTCCCGCTCTCCTCCAGCTCTGCCTCGACCGCGTCCGCCGGGGCCACCGAGGCAGGGATCGGCGCACGGTGGCGGGTCGCCGTGCGGGGGAGGGCGGCCGACGCGGGGCCTTCCGCGTACGACAGGCCGGTCCAGTGCTGCACCTCGGGACGGCCGAAGTCATCGACGATGCCCTGGAATCCGGGCCCCCAGAGGAACGCGTTCATGCCCTCGGGTGCCTTCCACAGGTACAGCGGCGCGTACTGATCGACCGGCGAGTGCTCGCCGCGTTCGCGTATCAGGTACGCCTTGATGCCCAGGCCGGGGAAGGTGTCGAGGAGGTGGCCCCTGGTTGCGACGCGGGTACGGATGATCCCCATGTCGTAATGGGCGGGCAGGGTGATCTCGTACTGCTTGGCATGCATCGCGTACTCCTCAGGCAGTAGTGGTGCGTGGGAGAGGTCAGGCGGAGCCAGTGCGTGGGGCGAGCAGCGAGAGCGGGCCCCTGACGCCCGCGTCGAAGGCCGCGGTCGAGCCCGAGGCGCGAGCCAGCACGTAGCCGCCCTGCACTGTCGCGACCACCGTCGCCGCTATCTCGTCCGGGTTCAGCGAGCGATCGAACTCGCCTTGGTCCAGGCCCTGCCGGACGACCTCGCCGAGCCGTCCGCGCAGCCAGCCGATCGTCTCGTCGACGGGTGCGCGCAGCTTGTCGCTGGCGATGACATCCGGGTCCATCGTCAGCCGGCCGACCGGGCAGCCGCGGAGCACGTCGCGCTCACGCCGGAGGTACGCCGAGATCCGTTCGTACGCCGATCCCGGGCCGCCCAGCACCAGTTCGGCGCCGGCCCGCAGCTCCGCCGCCGTGCGCACGATGGCGGCCAGTGCCCGATCGGGTTTGCCCGCGAAGCGGTGGTACATGCTGCCCTGGCCGGCGCCCGCGTGCTGCTGGATCGCCTTCGGGCTCGTGCCCACATATCCGCGCTCCCACGGGAGCTCCCGGGTGGCTTCGATCAGACGGTCCGGAGTGCTCATGAGCTCTGTACATACCAGTAGGTACAGAGCTCCAGGGATCTCGGCCGGTCAGCGGGAGCAGGTGCCCGAGGGCCGCGTACTCCCAAGGGGGTACGCATACGGCCGCTGGCCGTACGACGACTCGGACCCCCTCCCGGAGCCAGGCTCGTCAGCGACAGAACAACAGCACAACAGAACCTCGCACCGAGGGAGCTGACCGAGATGAACACCCTGGCCTACTCCGGTGGACCCGGACCGTGGATCCTCCTCTTCCCGCTGATCTGGGCGGCCGTCGTCGTCACCCTTGTCACCGTGCTGCGCCGTACCGGCCGGCGCGGCGGCCGACCTGGCCCGTGGGGCCTGCGCACCGTTCACGGCGCTCCAGGTCTCCCCGGCGAACAGTCGCCCATCGCCCTGCTCGGCCGTCGTTTCGCGGCGGGTGAGATCGACGAGGACGAGTACTGGCGACGGCTCTCCGTACTGGACGAGCAGTTCGGCCGTACCGGTCGGGGAGGTGCCGCGTGACCACCACGCTCAACTCGACCGCCACCGCCACCGCCGCCCGCGTCGTCGACGCCGTGAAGATCTACGGCACGGGCGAGACCGAGGTCAGGGCCCTGGACGGGGTGAGCGTCGGCTTCCCGGCCGGCCGCTTCACCGCGATCATGGGGCCCTCCGGTTCCGGCAAGTCCACCCTGATGCACTGCGCCGCCGGCCTCGACACCCTCACCTCCGGTTCCGCCCTCATCGGCGACACCGACCTCAGCGCGCTCGACGACCGCAGGCTCACTCTGCTGCGCCGGCAGCGCATCGGCTTCGTCTTCCAGGCCTTCAACCTGATCCCCACCCTCACGGTCGCCGAGAACATCACCCTCCCCATGGACCTCGCCGGCGAGCGCGGTGACCAGGAGTGGATCGACGCCCTCATCGACACCGTGGGCCTGCGGGACCGGCTGCACCACCGGCCCGGCGAACTCTCCGGGGGGCAGCAGCAACGGGTCGCCGTGGCCCGCGCCTTCGCGGGACGCCCCGATGTCGTGTTCGCCGACGAACCGACTGGCAATCTCGACTCCCGATCCGGCCAGGAGGTGCTGCGGCTCCTCGGCCGCACCGTCCGGCAGACCAGCCGTACGGTCGTCATGGTCACCCATGACCCGGTCGCCGCCGCCCACGCCGACGAGGTCGTCTTCCTCGCCGACGGACACCTCGTCGACCGGATGCCGGATCCCACCGCGGAGCGCGTACTCGACCGGCTCAAGGCCATCGACCTCACACCCGGCACGACGGCGCGGACGCCATGACGAGCACCCGCGCCTCCGTGCGCCTCAGCGTCTCCTCGCTCCGTGCCCACAAGCGCCGGTTCGCCGGCACCTTCACCGCCGTACTGCTCGGTGTCGCCTTCCTCGCGGGCACGCTCGTCATGGGCGACACCCTGCGGGCGAGCTTCGACACGATGTTCGCCGACGCCGCGAGCGGTACGGACGCGGTCGTCCGCAGCGCCAAGGTGGTGACGGTGTCCGGCGAGGGGGAGGGCACCCGGCAACCGGTGAGCACCACCCTGGTGAAGAAGATCGAACAGACACCCGGTGTCGCCGCCGCGGCGGCCGACATCCAGGGCGCCGGCCAACTGATCGCCACCGACGGTAAACCCATCGGCGGCCAGGGCCCGCCCACCCTCGCGGGCAACTGGATCCAGGACCCCGAGCTCAACCCATACGAACTCGCCGAGGGGCGCGCCCCGTCCGCATCCGGAGAGGTCGTCATCAACCGCGGCACCGCCGACAGGGGAGGGCTGAAGATCGGCGACACGACGGTGCTGCGCACCCCCGACCCCGTGCGTGTCACGGTCGTCGGTCTGGCCACCTTCGGCGGCGAGGACGGCATGGGCCAGGTCACCTACACGGGGATGACGCAGGCCGACGCCGAGAAGTACCTCACCCCGAAACCCGGCGAGGCCGCCGACATCCTGGTGCGTGCCGCGCCCGGCACCAGCCAGCAGGAGCTCGTGGACGCGCTGACTCCGGTGCTGCCCGAAAATACCGAAGCCATCACCGGCCAGGCCTCCGCCACGGAGAACCAGAACATGATCTCCGGCGCCTTTCTCGGCCTGTTCACCACGCTGCTGCTGGTGTTCTCCGGGATCGTCCTGCTGGTCGCGACCTTTTCCATCCACAACACGTTCGCGATCGTCGTCGCCCAGCGCACCAGGGAGAACGCCCTGCTGCGCGCCCTCGGTGCCTCCCGTCGGCAGATCCTCGGGTCGACCCTTGTGGAGGCCGCCGTCGTCGGAGTGATCGCGTCCGCCGCGGGACTGGCCGCCGGCATCGGCATCGCCGTCGGGCTGCAGGCGCTGTTCCCCGCCGTCGGCTTCCCGTTCCCCGAGGGCGCGCTCGTGATCAGCGGTGTCTCGCTGCTGCTGCCGCTCGCCGTCGGCGTCATCGTCTGTCTCGGCTCCGCGCTCCTGCCCGCCGTTCGCGCGGGACGCACCGCACCGCTCGCGGCCCTGCGCGAGACCGCCGTCGACGACTCGGCGGCCTCCCGGATCCGCACCGTCACCGGCGTCGCGCTGCTGCTCACCTCCGTCGGCGCGATCACGACGGGCATCCTGGCCGATCCGTCCGTCTGGCTGTCTGCCGCGGGCGCGGTCCTGGCGCTCGCCGCGTTCGTCGTGCTCGGTCCGGTCGCCTCCTCGTACGCCGTACGGGTCCTGGGCGCACCGCTCGACCGGCTGCGCGGGGTCACCGGCGGACTCGCCAGGCGCAATGCCCTGCGCAGCCCGAAGCGGACCGCCGCCACCGCCACGGCGCTGATGATCGGCGTGGCCGTCGTCTCGCTCTTCACGGTCTTCGGCGCCTCTCTGAAGGCCACCATGAACCAGACGGTGGACCGTTCCTTCGCCGGTGATGTCGCCATCAGCGCGCCCGCGTTCGGCGCCGGTGGCAGCGGTCTCAGCCCCGGGCTGGCCCCCGCCGTCGACCGGCTGCCCGACGTGGCCACCACGGTCGGCCTCGGCAAGGGAGTGGCGGAGGTGAACGGGGCGGGACGCGCCCTGACCGTCACCGACCCGGCCGCGCTGGCCAAGGTCTTCGATCTCGGCACGGTCCGGGGATCGATGAACGCACTGGGCGCGAACGGCATCGCCGTGTCCGGCACCGAAGCTGCCGAACGGGATCTGCACGCCGGTTCCACCGCCCGGCTCACCTTCACCGACGGCAAGCAGCAGATCTTCACGGTGCGCGCGCTCTACGACCGGTCGGAGCTGGCGGGCGACTATGTGATCACCCGGCAGGCGTGGGCTCCGCACCGTGCGCAGGACTCCGACACGTTGGTCGCCGTGACGTTCGAGGACGGGGTGTCCACCGCCGATGGCAAGGCGGCCGTCGAGAAGACCGCGGCGGCGTACGGCAGTCCGGATGTACAGACCCGTGGCGAGTACGCTCAGTCCTCGGCCGGCTCCATCGACATGATGCTCACACTGGTCTACGCGCTGCTGGCGCTCGCGGTACTGATCGCGCTGCTCGGCATCGCCAACACCCTCACCCTGGCCATTCACGAACGCACCAGGGAACTGGGCGTGTTGCGGGCCGTCGGACAGACCCGGAGCCAGCTGCGGGCCATGGTCCGCTGGGAGTCCGTCCTGGTCGCCGCGTTCGGCACGGCGGGCGGCCTGCTGCTCGGCGGATTCCTCGGCTGGGTGCTGGTCAAGGCGTCCGAAGGCGCTGGTGACACCCCGTTCGCCTTCGCGCTGCCGCCGACGCGGCTCCTGGTGGTCGCCCTGGTGGGGATCACCGCCGGGGCGCTGGCCGGATGGCGACCGGCGCGGCGTGCGGCACGCCTCGACGTGCTCCGCGCCATCGCTGCCGATTAGGCGACCACCGCGGCACGCACGAAGAGCGGAGCGCCTCAGGGCGCTCCGCTCTTCGCGGCTCTCTGATCCGAAAGCGAGGCTCTGCGGCGCCCGCCAGGGATCTTGGGACAGCCCTCAGCCCACCGCGGCGGACCGGGCGTCGGTGTGGGCCACCTTCTCCAGGGACGGGGTGTCGACATCGCCGAACGGACCGTCGGTCGTCGCCCCGTACACCGAGTGCGGCCGCACCGCGGCGAACAGGGAAGGCGCCGGGAGGGTGAACCAGACGACCTTCCCGGCCCGGCCCCGCGGCAGGACCCCCCAGCTCTCGCTGACCGCGGCGATCAGGGCGAGCCCGCGCCCGGATGTGCTGGACGCGTCGGCCTCGCGCACGGTCGGCAGCCGCGGGTCGTGGTCGTGGACGGAGACAGTCAGTCGTTCGAGCAGGAACTCGATCTCTACGGTGCACGTTTTGTCCGGCTGCGCATGCCGGTGGACATTGGTCAGCAGTTCGGTGACGCCCAGCGCTGCCTGGTCGATCAGAGGGTCCAGATGCCAGTAGCGCAATTGCGCCGAGATGATTCTGCGGACCTGGCCGATCCGCGACGGCAGGGCCTGGAGCTCCACCGTGCAGTGCCTGCTTGGCTCGCTGATCACGGCTGCGACTCCCCGAAATAGGTCCGGAAGAAGACGGCGGAACGGAGTCGGCGGAGAGCCGGCTGCCGTTCCCGGGCCGGCGGACTGGATCGCAGTGTCACCGCCGGTGAACCATGAGTGACGTGTGTCCAATGTCGCTCAGTGGTAACGGCTCCGCAACTTGCGGTGTCCGGGCGGCTCCGCTCCGTCAGCACCGCTCTGTCGCCCCTGTGACATCGGCTGTGCGAGGTCGGCCCGTGATGTCAGTCCAGTCGGGCCCCCGCACCGCGCAGGGCCTCGAGGAACCGGTGCGACGGGCCCACTCGGTCCCGCCTGTGGTCGCGCTGTCCCATCGTCAGCCGGTAGCGCGTCCCGTTGAATCGCGCCACCGCGGAGTCCGTACCGGCGAACCAAGGCCGGCCCGCACTGACCACCCCTACCGGGGCGCTGTCGATCTCCCGGCCGTAGCTGGTCAGCAGTACCACCCGGCCGTCCTTCACGATCACCTGCCCGGCTCTCGTGAGCGAGCGGGCCCATCGTTCGATCCGTACCCCCGTCGCGCTGAACTCCGTTTCCGTCATGACTGCTTCGCCCCCTTTCTCATGCTTCCGACGGCAAGTCTGCATGTGGCTCGGCCGGTGCACCAGACCGTCTCGGGGCCGGATGTCGCAATTGCGCCAGGGCGGGCGGCGGCCGTCCGGGCCGCCGACACCAAAGGGCTGTCCCGTAATCCCTGGTGGATAGGCGCGCGGCGTCAGATGGGATGCATCGCAAGGCGGAGGGGCGTCCTCGTGCCGGGCGTATTCGGGCGTCCCGACAACGCGGCGGGATGCCGTAGCTGTCGTCGCGCGCCCGCCAGGGATTACGGGACAGCCCCAAGGCAGCGCTATGGACCCCCAAAGTCAATGTTTGTGCAGGTAGGGGGCATATCGTTGATGTGCAGAGTCCGGGGGTCCGGGGGGTCCGGCTGTCCGGTGACGACGAGCAGGAGCGTGCTGATGGACACCAATGGGCACAGGCTCGACGGCCAGGTCGTGGCGACCGTCGACGTCGACCGCACCGACCACGAGTACCGGGCCTGGCTGAATGACGCCGTGCGCAAGGTCCAGGCCGACGCCAACCGTTCCGCCGACACGCATCTGCTGCGTTTTCCGCTGCCCGAGGCCTGGGGGATCGATCTTTACCTCAAGGATGAATCGACGCACCCCACGGGCAGCCTCAAGCACCGGCTGGCCCGCTCGCTCTTCCTCTACGGGCTCTGCAACGGCTGGATCCGGCCGGGCAAGCCGGTGATCGAGGCGTCCAGTGGCTCGACGGCCGTCTCGGAGGCGTACTTCGCGAAGCTGATCGGGGTGCCGTTCATCGCGGTGATGCCGCGCACCACCAGCCCCGAGAAGTGCAGGCTGATCGAATTTCACGGCGGCCAGTGCCACTTCGTCGACGACGCCCAGAAGCTGTACGAGGAGTCGGCCGAACTCGCCGCCGAGAGCGGCGGTCACTACATGGACCAGTTCACCTACGCCGAGCGGGCCACCGACTGGCGCGGCAACAACAACATCGCCGAGTCGATCTACCAGCAACTGAGGCTGGAGCGCTACCCGGAACCCACCTGGATCGTGGCCACTGCCGGTACCGGCGGCACCTCGGCGACCATCGCCCGCTATGTGCACTACATGCAGTACGACACCCGGATCTGTGTGCCCGACCCGGAGAACTCCTGCTTCTTCGACGGCTGGACCCACCATAACGCCCTCGCCACCAGTGACTGCGGTTCACGCATCGAAGGAATCGGCCGGCCCCGGATGGAACCCAGCTTCGTGCCCGGCGCCATCGACCGGATGATGAAGGTGCCGGACGCGGCCAGTGTCGCCACCGTGCGCGCCCTGGAGCAGGCCATCGGCCGCAAGGCCGGGGGTTCCACCGGCACCGGGTTGTGGAGTGCGTTCAAGCTCGTCGCCGAAATGCTGGAACAGGGCCGTACCGGCAGCGTCGTCACGCTGCTCTGCGACCCGGGCGACCGCTACCTCGACAAGTACTACTCCGACAGCTGGCTCGCCGGACAGGGCCTCGACATCGCCCCGTACGCCGCGACGATCGAGCGCTTCCTGGCCACTGGCATGTGGCCCCGCTGAGCCAGTCCCTCACCCGCGATCCGAGCCTTCAGGCGGGGGTGGCGGCGAGCCGCTCGTCGAGATTGCGCACCGCGTCCCGGAACGCCCGGCCCAGCCCGGCCCGGCCCAGCCGCAGGGTGAACCGGAACGGCGCCGGCCCGTCGGCGGCGAAGGTCCACTGCACCCTCGTGCCCGCCCCGGTCGCGGCCGGGGAGAGCCGCCACTCCTCCAACAGGGCTTGCAGTGCGGGTGCGTTGGTCTCGTCGACCCGGTAGGCGTACCGCTCGCCCGGCTCCTTCGCGAGAACCGTCTCCCGGAACATGGTGCCGCCCTTGAGCCGGACCTCGCGGCCCGCGCCGGCTGCGGTGGGGCGGGCAGCCGTCACTGCGGTGAACCAGGAGGGCCAGCCCTCGACGTCCTCGGCGAGCGCCCGGTACACCGCCTCGGGGGGTGCGGACACCTCGGCGGCGAACACCAGCCGCAGCGGAGCGACCGGGACGAAGTCGAGGTCCACGGAGCGGAGTCGGCGTGCCATGGAACGCACCTCCCGTGCGATCGGCCGCGGACGCACCCCGTCCGCGAGGAGCCACACGATATCTGTCGTACCGTCAGATGTCCGCACCGGTACGTGCCGCAGCTACGGCCGCACCGGGTCGTCCAGGAGGCCGTCCAGCACCCGGCGGAAGATCCGGCGGCCCGCGCCGGAGAGCAGAGCGTCTCCCCAGTGCGGCAGCAGCCGGACGCGCAGCTCCTCCACCCACACCACGTGCGAGCCGCACTCCGCCGGATACACGTCGATCGAGGCCCGGCCCAGCACCAGGGAACCGCGCTTCTCCAGGCGGCAGAGCCCGGCCCGGCCGGCCGCGGGCGGTGCCCAGCGCACCACTTCCATCGGGTCGTCGAACCCCAGCGGGCCCACGCCCGTGCGGGCCACGAAGACGGTCCCGATTCCGGTGGGAAGCCCCGGCGGGACACTGATCCGGGTGAGCGGGAGATGCGCGGCGTGCCGTTCCCAGTCGGTCACCAGGCGCCACGCCTCGGCGGCGGGAAGGGGACTGAATCGCTCGATCCGGAAGACGGCCACGGCACGATTCTAGGACGTGACGGGCACGTCGCGCGCAGAGCGGAACGTGTCGCTCGGCTCTGTGCCGCCAGGGATTACGGGACAGCCCTCAGCTGTCGGACGGCTCGTCCCCGGTGGTCGCACCCGCCACCACCAGGCCCGGCAGGTGCTCCTCGATCTCCTCGCGGGCCTGCGCCGACAGACCGGAATCGGTGACGAGGGTGTCCACCTGCTCCAGCGTGGCGAACGAACTCAGGCCCACCGTTCCCCACTTGGTGTGGTCGGCGACGACCACCACCCGCCGCGCCGAGTGCACGAAGCGCCGGTTGGTCTCGGCCTCCGCCAGATTCGGCGTCGACAGGCCGGCCTCGACCGAGATCCCGTGCACCCCGAGGAACAGCACATCGAAGTGGAGCGAACCGATCGCCTGATCGGCGACCGGCCCGACCAGGGAGTCCGACGGAGTCCGTACCCCACCGGTGAGCACCACCGTGGCGGCCCCGGCCCGCGGTCCACCGGTCGCCGCCGAACGCTGCGCGGTGTGGAACACATCGGCGACCCGTACCGAGTTCGTCACCACCGTCAACTCCGGTACGTCCAGCAGATGCTGGGCAAGCGCATACGTAGTCGTACCACCGGAGAGCGCGATCGCGCTGCCGGGCACGGCCATGGTCGCGGCCACCCGTGCGATGTCCTCCTTGGCGGTCAGCTCCAGCGTCGACTTCACCTCGAAGCCGGGCTCGTGCGTGCTCGCCTCGACGACCGGCACCGCGCCACCGTGGACCTTCTCGATGACACCCTGACGGGCCAGTGCGTCCAGGTCCCGGCGGACGGTCATGTCGGAGACGCTGAGTTTGCGGGTCAGCTCATTGACCCTGACCCCGCCGCGCCTGCGCACCTCGTCGAGGATCAGGGCACGCCGCTGCTCCGCGAGGAGGTTCTGATTCTCGCTCAACGCCGGGTCCGGTCCTTCCCTCTCGCCTGTAGCAGGCTGCCGTCTGTCGGACGGGGTCATCCTGCCACGCAGCTCCGTCCGGCGCCGCACTGGGGAGATTCGGTGAGACAGGTGCCACCGCGGCCGCTGTTCCGCGATTCTGGTGACTGCGCATCAGCACAGCCCCCGGAACGTCGCGAGAGCGAGAGAGCGAGTCACCCACGTGCCCCCTGTCACCCAGGCCCCGCAGAGCACGGGGGCCGCGCTGGAACTGCTTGTCCACGGCGTCGGCGGAGCCACTCCCCAGGACATGCTCGACGATCCGCGTATCGCCCGGGTCACCGGTGACGCGACGGCGGCCATCTACCGTCGCACCGGGGACATCGACGCCGAGCAGTACCCCGAGCGGTACCGGGACGGGCCCATCGAGGAGGCCTACTGCTGGTCCAACCTCACATCCGGCAATGGTTCCCGCGCGCTCTGGCTCCTGCTGCTCCCGTTCATGGTCGTCAACCTGGCCCACTGGATGCGGCCCACCGCCAAGGGCCGCACCCGCGCGGTGCGGCTGTACGGCGTGCTCGTCCGGCTCGTCGCGCTCAGCCTCACCGTGCTGCTCACCGCGGCAGCCTGCGAGGTCGCCCTCGATCTGGTGGCCTGGCAGTGCGCGGGCGTTCCCGACTGCTCGAACCGGCGGTCCTGGCTCGGTTTCCTGTCGACGGCGCAGGGCGGCTGGTGGTCGCAGCCGGGCCGCCGGCTCGCGCTCGCGGCCGTGGTGCCCACCGCGCTGGTGGGACTGCTCTGGTTCTTGTCCAACCGGACCTGGAGCGCGTACGAGTCGCAGCGCCCGCTCACGGGCGCCGGGCCGGACGAAGACGCTCCTGACGAAGACGGTCCCGACGACGGTCCTGCCGCCCTTCCCAGCGGTCGCTCCGGCGGCCCTTCCGTCGGCGGGACCGACGCCACCTCCGCCCCCGTCGTCCGTCCCGCCCTCGGCCGCCCCGGCTTCTGGTACGGCCGGCGGCTCGTCGCCCGGCTGCGGGCCGCGCACACCGCCGCCGGGTTCCTGACCGTGGCGGCCTCCGTCGCGGGCGCCGCCGCCCGGCACGACCGAGCCGTCAGCGGCCCCGTGCCCGACCTCCTCGGCCGGCTGATCGAGGCAACGCTCGTGCTGGGCACCCTCGTTGTGCTCTGGGTGGTCTGCCGTCGTGGCCGCAGCGAGCGGCGGATCGACAACCGGCTCGACCGCGCCGTCATCAGCTGTCTGCCGGGCGCCGCCCTCGCCCTGCTCGTCCTCGCCGTCGTGTACGCCGCCTGGTCCCGCCCCGGCTGGGTCTCCGCGGGCTCGCTCCCCGGAGACGTCACCTTCCGTGTCCTCACCGTCGGCCAGGGCGCTCTCGTGGTCGCCCTCACGGTGGTGGCGCTCGGCCTGTACCGCCGGACGCCCGAGCCACGGACGGTCATGTACGGACTCGGTGGCCCCGCGGTCGCGATGCTCGCCTGTGCCCTCGGCGGCGTCATGTCCGGCGGGGTCGCCCAGCGCGTCGCCGACTGGCTCGACGGCTCCGGCACCCCCGGCATGGGGCGGGCGTCCGTCATCGACGGGCCGCCGGTGCTGCTCAGCTGGCAGGCCTCCGTCATCCCCGTGCTCCTGGTGCTGTTGCTGGTCCCCGCCGCCGTGCTGGGCGTACGCACCTGGCTCGCCGCCCGCGCTCTGGAACCGGAGGTCGACCAGGAGTACGGGCAGAAGGGGCCGGACGCCGCCCGTACCCGGCAGATCGCCAGGACCCGGGCCACGGCCGCGCTGACCGACTCCGCGCCCTGGCTGCTCGGCCTGGTCTCCGGCGCCACCCTGCTGCTCGGAGCGGGGGCCGTCGCCGGCGCGTGGCTGAGCGGAGAGGTGCCGGGGCTGGCGCTGGACGGTGCCGGCCCGTTCATCGAGTCGGTGGCGGAAGCGGCCCAGTCGACCGGATCGTGGATGGTCGGTTTCGGCTTCATACTCTTCGTCACCTGGGGGCGGCGCGCCTACCGCGACGCGTCCGCCCGGCGCACCATCGGCATCCTCTGGGACGTCGGAACGTTCTGGCCGCGCGCCGCTCACCCCTTCGCGCCGCCGTGCTACGCCGAGCGCGCCGTCCCCGACCTGGCGTCCCGGATGTCCGGCTGGACCGGCCGCACCCGCGGCAGGCTCGTCATCTCCGGCCATTCCCAGGGCAGCGTTCTCGCGGCGTCCGCGGTCTGGCAGCTGCCCGCCGAGGCCCGGAAGCGGGTCGCCCTGCTGACCTACGGTTCGCCGATCGAGCGGCTGTACGGGCGCTGGTTCCCGGCCTACTTCGGTCCCGGACCGCTGCACGGACTGCACCGCTCCGTGCGCTGCTGGCGCAATCTGTGGCGGGCCACCGACCCGATCGGCGGCCGGGTCCGGCTCGACGGTGGGTCCGAGCCCGAGGTGGACCGGGGGCCCCTGCGGGACCCGCTGGTCTACGGGCGTACGCCGGAACATCCGCTGCCGGAACCGGTGCTGGGTCACTCGGACTACCAGGCCGACCCGGTCTTCGCCGAGGAGAGGGCCGCGCTGCTCGCCCGGCTCGGCCCGTTCCTGCCCCGCCAGGCCGACGGGGGCTCCGGCGAGGCTCAGGGGAGTTCCGGCAGATCCTCCGGGTAGAGCAGGGTGAGGTCGTCCGTGTTCGGCTCGGCGAGCTGGGCGACCCGGCCCGCATGCCGCTCGACCATCGACTCGAAGGTCTGGCGGGCCGTGCGGCCGTTGCCGAACGCGGGGCCCTTGGGCAGCTCGGTGAAGTACTTCAGCAGTGCGTCCCCGGCGCCTTCGGCCAGGCTGTACTCGTGCTCGTCGGCCTGCTGCTCGACGATCCGCAGCAGCTCGGCGGGCTCGTAGTCGCTGAAGGTGATGGTCCGTGAGAACCGGGACGCCACACCGGGGTTGACGGTGAGGAACCGCTCCATCTCGTGGGTGTAGCCGGCGACGATGACGACCACCGCGTCCCGGTGGTCCTCCATCAGCTTCACGAGCGTGTCGATCGCCTCGCGGCCGAAGTCCCGGCCCGAGTCCTCGGGTGACAGGGCGTACGCCTCGTCGACGAACAGCACGCCACCGCGTGCCCGGTCGAAGGCCTCCTGGGTGCGGATGGCGGTCGAACCGATGTGTTCGCCGACCAGATCGACCCGGGACACCTCGACGAGATGCCCGCGCTCCAGCACGCCCAGTGAGGCGAGGATCTCGCCGTACAGCCGGGCCACGGTGGTCTTGCCGGTGCCGGGGGAGCCGGTGAAGACGAGATGGCGGCGCACCGAAGCTGCTTTGAGCCCGGCCTCCAGACGGCGGCGGCCCACCTCGATCATGTCCGTGAGGCCCCGCACCTCGCGCTTGACGCTGTCCAGGCCCACCAGCGCGTCCAGTTCGCCGAGAACGGCGCCCGACGTACGCACCGGCTCGGCGGGCACGTCGATGACGGAGGGCGCTACCGCACGCTGCGTGGGTACCGCACCGAGCACCCCGGGGGCCGCCTCGGTCGCCGTCAGCACGGTGGGCGGCGGGGGAGGGGGAGTGCGCAGCCCGCTCTCGTCGCTGGTGCAGTCCTCCACGACCGGGCCCACCCCCTGACCGTCGCCGTGCGAGCCGCCTTCGGCGAACTCGTAGCCTCCGCGGGCACACCGCTCCGTGCGGCATCGGGTCAGCGTCGTACGGCAACCGTCCATCACATGGAAGCCGTATCCGTCGCTTCCGGTGACCCGGCAGCTGTGGAACGTGCCGCGGCCCTCGGCCGAGACATAGAAACCGGCCTCGGCGGGCGAGGTGACCGTGCAGCGCTCGATGGTCGGATCGGCGCCCTTGGTGACGATGACGCCGGTCTGCGCCGCGTCTATGGTGCAGTTGTTCAGCGTGCCGCCGCTGCCGTGGTCACGGAACCAGGCACCGGTCGACGCCTCCCGGATCCGGCAGTCGTCGAGCTGCGCGGTGGCTCCGTCGCTCACCGACACCGCCGTGTTGCGGACCTGGGTGAGATCGCTGTCGACGACATCGGCGCGTGAACCCCGGTCGAGGACGAAGATCGCGTCCGGCACGTCGTGGACCCGGCAGGAGTCCAGTATCACGGTTGCCCCGTCGCTCACCCAGACCGCCGGGTAGTCACCCGTACTGTCGTGGATCTCGCACTGGTTGGCGTCGACCCGGGTGCCGGGGTCCCATACGGAGAGGCCGTTGCGGCCGAAGCGGCGCACCGTGGACCGGGTCAGCGTGAGCACCGAACGGGAACGCAGATCCACCGCGTTCTCCGGGATGTCATGGATGTCGCAGTCGGCGAGCGTCAGCACCGCGTCCGTGTCGAGCGTGACCCCGTCCGACGAAGTGCGGTGCACCGTGCAGTCGGTGAGATGGGCGGCGGCGCGGGCCGTCACCTGTATTCCGCTGCCCTTGATCTCGTACACCTCGCAGCCGACCCCCTCCAGGGCGCTGCCCTCACCGGTGACACTCAGCCCCGCGCCCGAGGTGTGATGGATGCGGCAGCGCTCCAGCCGCGGATGCGCACCGTCGCGCACCGAGACCCCGGCCTGTCCGGCAGCGACGATCTCGCACTCCTCGAACACCCCGCCCGCACCGTCGAGTACGGCGATGCCGACCCCGGCGGGGTTGTCGACCGTGCAGCGGCGCACGGTGGGGCGGGCCGCACCGCGCACCTCGATCCCGGCGGCGGACCGCGTCACGATCCGCAGATCCGTCAGTTCCGGAGCACCGTCCTCGATGAGGAGCGCGGGGGCCGCCGAGTCCTGGCCCTCCACATGCAGATCCTGGACGACGGCGGAGGCGCGGAGCGTCAGCGGTACGCCGTCGACCGGCGCGATCCGTACGGAGCCGACTGAGCCCTCCGGGCCGCGGAGCGTCACGGCGCGGTGCAGGACCAGATTTTCCCGGTAGGTGCCCGGCGCGACGGTGAGGACATCACCGTCCGCCGCGGCCTCCAGGGCCGCGGTGAGGGAGGCGTATTCGCCAGTGCGGCGCCGCCACCGCGATGTGCCGGTGTGCGTCACCTGGACCGTGCCCTGTGCCATGGCGCTGCTGTGCCCCCACCTCGTGCGTGTGCGATGCCCTGACCACCGGTCTCTCGGCAGCGGTCATTCCGGGTCCGCCCGCCGAAGAGGCGGGCGGGCCGGTCCACCGTAGCGCGCGCGGAGGGCGGGAGTTGACGCGATCAGCAGCTCGTCAGCTGCCGGTGCCCGTCCTGCCCCAGTCCGGACCGGCCTCCGCCCATGCCCGGTCGAGTTCCGCATACCGCCGTTGCACCATGCGCCATACGACCAGACGCCGCCCGGCCTCGACCAGACCGACGCAGATCAGCGTCACCCCGAACCCGGCCAGTGCCGCATGCGTGCGGGCCGTCGCCGAGTCCATGGGGCGCGGCGCCGGGCGACCCTGCGGATCCGTCCAGATCCGCACCCGGGCGCCAGGGTCCGTGACCCGGGAGGAGGTCACCACCTTGCCCCTGAGGGGTGTGCCGTCCGGGGCCTTCCAGCGCGCCAGCACCGCCGTCTGTGTCGCACGCTCCGAGGGCACCTCGGGGTCGGTGACCAAGTGCCGCGCCCCCGGCGCCAGGCGCACCACGACCGCCGTCGTGGCATGGCGCTGCGTCTGCTGGAACCGCACCGACTGCTGCAGGACGTCGTCGGTGAGCGCCCCGCACAGCCAGCCGAGCGCCGGCGCCGCCAGCACCATCAACAGCATTGCGACCAGAGCTACCCATGCCTCACGCCGGTCGGTGGCGCGGCGCAGGGGATTGTGTCTCCAACGCCAGACTCCCGATACCGCTCGCACAGATCTGCACCCCCTTCCGCATCCGTCATAACCTGATACGGCACAGTTCGCGCGCTGGAGCAGCGAAGAGAGAGCTACTTCACCCTGTCCAACGCGCGGGCGACCCCGGTGAGTTCCCCCTCGACCGGCCCGTGGTGATCAGGTGGTGATGAGACGACCGCCAGCGCCGTGCGCGGCTGCTGACGTGGTGCGACGGCCCGGTCCGCGGCGTCGGAGGGCATCCGGCGGCGGTCGCCGTCGAGTCCCCATGGCTCGACGGCGCGCTGACTGGATGCATGGGCACAGCACGCAGTGCGGGAGGACGCATGCCTGCGTCCTGCCGGTCCCCGGACAGACCCGTGTGCGGCGGGTCGCTCCGGCTCGGTGCGCCTTGCTCCGTCCCTCCGGCTCAGTACCCCCGGCCCTGGTACGGGCGGTTGTACGGGTCCTCGTACGGAGAGGGCGTGGGTGCGGGCCGCGGCGACGCGGGACGCATCGACTCGTACCCGGTACCCGGCGCGGGGCGCTGCTGCTGGGGCTGAGGCGCCTGATAGCCGCCACGCATCCCGGTCGGCTGCTGCGGGATGTACGGCGCCGGGGCGTGCTGCAGATGAGCCGGCTGCATCGGCGCGTAACCCTGCTGCTGCGGGTAGCCGTACGAAGGGTTGGGCTGGGAAGGCGCCGCGGGAAGAGCCGGCAGAGCCGCCGGGAGTGCCGGCAGGTAGCTGTTGTAGCTGTTGCCGCTGTCATAGGCGGCAGGCACTCGGATCGGGGCGATCTGAGGGCTGCCTCGCTCCGCGACCAGGGAGTCGTAGATCGGAGTGTCGGGGAACGACGGTGCGGCGTAGTAGCCGCTGCCGTAGGTGGAGCGGGGGGAGGTCATGGAACATAAGTTAAGCCCACGATGTGCTGGTTGGGGAGCCCGATAAGAGGGTTGGTTTACGGGATGTGAGTGAACCAGGATCCCCAATGCGAGCGAACTTGGGAAAAAAGGGCACCAGAGCGCGTTGGAATCGTGTAAAGGACGAGTTCACGGGGGGTTACCGGCAGATCGCCGGACGGGGTCGGTCATCGCTGTGGGCTCCACGAGGGAGGGCGGATTAGGTTGGCCCGGGAAAGACTTCGGCAGCCGTACTCGCGATGGGGGCGAGCATGACCATGCTTAAAGGAACCAATGTTCCGGTGGCGGCTCAGGCCGTGCGGGTCGAATTGGGGTGGCGTACCGCGCCGGGCGCACCGGACGTGGACGGATCGGCGCTCCTTCTCGTGTCGGGAAAGGTACGCAGCGACGCGGACTTCGTCTTTTACAACCAGCCGGTGCACGCCTCGGGCGCGGTACGTCACGAGGGCAGACGGAGCGTGGCCGACGGCGTCACGGACAGCCTCGCGGTGGACCTGGAGCGGGTGGAGCCCGCCATCGATCGCGTCGTCGTGGCCGCCTCGGCGGACGGTGGCACCTTCGGGCAGGTGACGGGGCTCCACGTACGGATCATGGATGCGTCGGACGGCACCGAGATCGCACGCTTCGACAGTGCCGACGCGACGGTGGAGACCGCGTTCATTCTTGGTGAGCTGTACCGGCGCCAGGGGGCCTGGAAATTCCGGGCCGTGGGCCAGGGATACAGCACCGGTCTCGAAGGTCTCGCCACGGACTTCGGTATTTCCGTCGACGAACCGCAGCAGCCTCAGCTGGCGACGCGAGTCGACCTGCCGCCACCGCCGCAGGTGCCCGCCGGGCAGCACCCTCAGTCCCCGCCTGCCGCCCCGATGGCACCACCCGTACCTCCGGCACCGCCTGCCGCCCCGCCGGTCGCTCAGCCCGTCCGGCTGACCAAGGTGACGCTCACCAAAGACGCGCCCTCGGTCTCCCTCGCCAAGCAGGGCGGCACTTCGGGAACCATGCGCGTCAATCTCAACTGGCAAGTGCGCAAACAGTTCACGGGCTGGGGCAGCAAACTCGGCAGAGCCATCGCCAACCACGCGGACCTCGATCTTGATCTCTGCGCCCTCTACGAACTGACCGACGGCAGGAAGGGAGTTGTCCAAGCGCTCGGAAACGCCTTCGGCGCTCTCGGGCAGCCCCCGTATATCCACCTCGACGGAGACGATCGCACCGGCGCCGTCTCCACCGGCGAGAACCTGACCATCAACCTCGATCACAAGGACCGGCTCCGCCGCGTCCTGATCTTCGTCACGATCTATGAAGGCGCCCGGAGTTTCGCCGATCTGCACGCGACCGTCACCCTGCAGCCGCAGCACGGCGCCGCGATCGACTTCTCGCTCGACGAATGCACCGTCCCCTCCACGGTCTGCGCGCTCGTACTCATCACCAACAACGGGGGAGACCTCACCGTGCAGCGTGAAGCCCGTTATCTCGTACCCGAGCGCGGGGTGAGCCCGCAGCGCACCATCGACTACGCCTACGGGTGGGGGATGAACTGGACACCCGGCCGTAAATGACCCCCGGTCCGTCCGGTCCCGCCACCGTCGGCGGACCGGTGCCGCCATCCGCTCATCGGTCCGGCGCGGCCTCGGGACGGGCGTAGGTACGTCCCTTCCAGGCCGCGCCACGGCCCCGGTAGTGCTGCAACGCCGAATCGACCGTCATCAGCAGGTAGAGCACGGCGGTGAACGGCAGGAGCGGGGCCAGCCAGAGCGACTGCCGGTAGTAACCCAGCATCGGCATGTACGTCCCGGCCATCACCGCCCACGCCGCGCCACCCGCCCACGCCGCCGGCGCATCCCCGCCCAGCAGCCCCGCCGCGAGCGTGACCGGCGGTGCGAGATAGACGAGCGCGAGGCCCAGCACCGTACCGACGAGCAGCAGCGGGTTGTGCCGCAACTGGGCGTACGCGCTGCGCGAGACCATCCGCCAGAGATCCGCCAGCCGGGGATACGGCCGCACACTGTCCACCCGCTCCGCGAGCCCCAGCCAGATCCGGCCGCCGCTGCGCCGCACCGCACGCGCCAGCGACACATCGTCGATCACCGCCTGCCGGATCGACTCCGGCACTCGCGCCCGCTCCGCGGCACCGGTCCGCAGCAGCACGCACCCGCCCGCGGCGGCCGCGGTCCGCGCCGTCGCCCGGTTCACCCACCGGAACGGATAGAGCTGCGCGAAGAAGTACACGAAGGCCGGCACGACGAGGCGCTCCCATGCACTCGCCACCCTCAGCCGCGCCATCTGCGAGACCAGATCGAACCCGCCCGAGCCGGCAGCGGCGACCAGCTCCCGCAGACTGTCCGGCTCATGCGCGATGTCCGCATCCGTCAGGAGCAGGTACTCCGGCGCCGGCTCCCGGGCCCGCGCCAGGGAGATCCCGTGCCGCACGGCCCAGAGCTTGCCCGTCCACCCCGGCTCGGGCTCTCCGGGCGACACCACCGTGACCGGAAGCCCGCCGTACCGCACGGACAGCGCACGGGCGAGGTCCCCCGTGCCGTCCTTGCTGCAGTCGTCGACGAGGATGACCTCCGCGGCCCCCGGATAGTCCTGGGCCAGCAGCGACGGCAGACTCACCGGCAGCATGTCCGCCTCGTCACGGGCGGGCACCACGATCGCGACCGACGGCCAGCCGTCGGGGGCCGTACGCCGTGGCAGCCGCTGGTCGGTCCGCCAGAAGAACCCTTGTCCCAGCAGCAGCCACACCCATGCGGCCAGCGAACCCACGGCGATCCAGGCAACGGCACTCATTCGCCGCAGTCTGCCCCACTGTGACGAGACCGCAAGGGCGGTCGACTATGGTGACCGGGTGAAGATCGCGCTCATGGACTCCGGAATCGGCCTGCTCGCGGCGGCCGCCGCGGTACGCCGGCTGCGGCCCGACGCCGATCTGGTGCTCTCCTCCGACCCCGACGGCATGCCGTGGGGCCCTCGTACGCCGCAGGACGTGACCGCTCGCGCGCTCGCCGTGGCCCGCGCTGCCGCCGCCCACCGGCCCGACGCACTGATCGTCGCCTGCAACACCGCCTCCGTACACGCCTTGCCGACGCTCCGCGCCGAGCTGGAACCCACGCTGCCGGTCGTCGGCACCGTCCCCGCGATCAAGCCGGCCGCGGCCGGTGGCGGCCCGGTCGCGATCTGGGCCACCCCCGCCACCACGGGCAGCCCGTACCAGCGCGGACTCATCGGTGACTTCGCCCGCTCGGTCGCCGTCACCGAAGTCCCGTGCCCCGGTCTCGCCGACGCCGTGCAGAACGCGGACGAAGCCGCGATCGACCGTGCCGTCGCCGCGGCGGCCGCTCTCACTCCACCGGACGTAAGGGCCGTCGTTCTGGGCTGTACCCACTACGAACTGGTCGCCGAGCGGATCCGGGCCGCCGTACAGAAGCCCGGCCTGCCACCCGTCACGCTGCACGGCTCCGCCGGGGCCGTCGCCGCCCAGGCGCTGCGCCGGATCGGCGCCGCACCCGCTCCTTCGGCCGAACCGGCCACCTCGCTCACCGTGCTTCTCAGCGGCCGCGCCGCCGAGCTGCCGGACGCCGCCCTGGCCTACGCCGAGGGCCTGTTGCTGGGGGCGGTCAGTCCCGCCCGCTGAGCCTGCGGCGGCCCGGTGAGGGCCGTCGGACCCGTCGCGGCTGCCCGGATTCTGAGTACGCTGCTGGCATGAGGGACCACCCCCGAAAACCGACGCATGCCGGAGCCGAGGCGCCTCCCGCCGTCTGGACCGGCCGGGCCACCAACAAGGCCCAGTGGGTGCTCGCCGCCGCCGGTGCGGCCTGCACGGCCCTGGGTATTCAGCTCGCCGTGAGCTCCAACTGGACCTCCGGCGTCATCCCGCTCCTGATGTCGGTGATCGGCTGCGTGGCGGCCGGACTCCTCATGCTGTTCGGCACGCTCGCCTTTGTGAACGTGGCCGTCCGGGTCGACGGGCACGCCCTCGAAGTACGCTGCGGCCACATGGGCCTGCCGCGCCGCCGGATCCTGCTCACCCACGTGGTGGGCGCGGATTTCGTACCCCGGGTCACCCCCCGCCAATGGGGCGGCTGGGGCTACCGCTGGCGCCCCGAGCAGGGCACGGCCGTGGTGGTCCGCAAGGGAGAGGGCCTGGTGCTCAGGCTCGGCGACGGCCGGACCTTCACGGTCACGGTGGACGACGCGGAGGCGGGCGTACGGTTCATCCGCGAGCAGCTCCAGCTGCCGGCGGCCGGCGCAGCGACCGGTGCCTGAGCGGGTAGGAGCCTGAGTGCTTCAGCCGCCCCCGGTCGGTCGGAGCGGGGTGTGATCCGCCCGCGGGCCGCGCTCGGCCCTGATCCGCGTCCCGTGCGCGGAACGTCCCGCATCCTCGTCACCCTCCGTACGGGTCCCGTCGGCCGCTCCCGCCGTGTCCGAAGCGGCGCGGCCGTCCCCGATGGGCAGCCGGGCCGATGCCAGCCCCGCGAGCAGTCCTGCGCCCGCCGTCACGGGCGTGAAGCTCAGCGCATTTCCGACACTCGCCAGGGCCGCCAGCGCGGTGAGTGCGGCGCCCGCCGTCAGGACGACTGCCGTGGAGCGGGGAGAGCGCCAGAGCACGTACAGCAGCCAGCCGAAGGCCGCACCCAACAGCGTCACTCCCACCACGCCCTGCTCGGCGGCCTGCTGCAGCGGTGCCGAGTGGGGCTTCCCGTCGGACCGCAGGGTCTGCTGGGCGGTCGGGCTCATCTCGGCGAACCGGTCGGGTCCGACGCCCAGCACCGGATGCTCCTTGGCGAGCGTCACCGCGTCCTGCCACAGAAGCACGCGGTTCCCGGTGAGCTGGCCCTCCAGGGAGATCATCAGGCCGTCGGGCAGGGCTTCCTCCGCCACCGCCCATGACGCACCGACGACCAGCGCCGTGACCAGTGCGAACCCCGCGAGCCCGAGCAGCCTGCGGCGCATCCTCGCCGCGGCGAGCGAACAGAGCAGTACCCCGAGCGCCGCGACGAAACCGGCCACCGACTCCATGGTCAGCGCGGCGCAGGCGGTTCCGAACGCGAGCAGCCGCAGGGTGAGGCGCAGGGGAGCCCGTCGGGCCGCCGCGGCCGCGCAGCAGGCGGCGCCCGCAGCCAGGACCAGCAGCGCGGCCGCCGCCCCGGTGTGACCGGGCGCGATGTCGACGGCGGCGGTGGCACCCGGCATGCCACTGCTGCGTGAGAGAAGGGCCATGACGAGGGCGGCGACGGCGGTGGCCGTGGCGGTGGCCACCGGCAGCAGCGTGCCGCAGATCCGACCGCAGGCGAAGCCCGCGGCGACGGCCAGCAGTGCCAGCAGCACGCCCTCCGGTCTGGTCTCCCGCCCGGCCGCGCTGACCAACGACCAGATCGCGCAGGCGGCGAGAATCACCGCTCCGGCTCCGTCGGACGCGTTGCCGCGTTCCCGAGCCGCGTACCCGCCTGCCGGTGCAGTCATCCGTCCGACCCCCCGAACTGTGACCGTCCCGTCCGCGACGGCCGGATGCGGCCGGTCGGCGGGGGACTGGCGCACACGGTAACGGCAGTGGTGCGACTTTGTGGAGGAAAAGCGCAGGAACGATCCGGCAGGGAGGATTCCGGCAACGGCACGGGACTGCCCCGCGCACAGCCGACCACCGTAGACTCCGCCTGGTGAGCGCCACCATCACCCCAGTCGACGACCCGCAGTCCACCCCTACGGCCGGGGGCAGACGGCTTCTGCCGGGGCTCGTACGGCCTGCCGCGGCCGTGCTCTCGGGGGTGATGCTGTACCTGAGCTTCCCGCCCCGGCCCCTGTGGTGGCTGGTTCTGCCCGGCTTCGCACTGCTCGGCTGGACCCTGCACGGACGTCGGCTCCGCGCCGGTTTCGGCCTCGGTCTGCTGGCCGGCCTCGGCTTCATGCTGCCGCTGCTGCACTGGACGGGCGAGGAGGTCGGCCCCGTCCCATGGCTGGCGCTCGCCGTCGCCGAAGCGCTGTTCGTCGCGGTGGGCTGCATCGGGATCGCCGCCGTGTCCCGGCTCGCCTGGTGGCCGGTCTGGGCCGCCGCCGTCTGGACGCTGGACGAGGCGGTCCGGGCCAGGGTGCCCTTCGGCGGCTTCCCCTGGGGCAAGATCGCGTTCGGACAGGCGGACAGTGTGTTCCTGCCGCTCGCGGCCGTCGGCGGCACACCGCTGCTCTCGTTCGCGGTGGTGCTGTGCGGCTTCGGCCTCTTCGAAGCGGTGCGTTCCTTCCGTACGTACCGCAGCACCGGTCAGGTCCCCCGAGCCGCGGTCGCCGGCGCGGCCGCCGCGGTCCTCGTACCCCTTGCCGGGGCGCTGGCCGCGCTGCCGCTCGTCGACGACTCGGCGGAGGACGGCACCGCGACCGTCGCAGCGATCCAGGGCAACGTGCCCCGCCTCGGACTCGACTTCAACTCCCAGCGCCGCGCCGTCCTCGACAACCACGCACGCCGTACCGAACAGCTGGCCCGCGAGGTGAAGGCGGGCAAGGTACCGCAGCCCGACTTCGTCCTGTGGCCGGAGAACTCCTCCGACCTCGACCCCTACCGCAACGCGGACGCGCGGATCGTCATCGACGAGGCCGTGAAGGCGATCAACGCCCCCACCGTGGTCGGCGCGGTCGTCGAGCCCAACACCGGTAAACTGCGCAACACCCTCATCCAGTGGGACCCGAACGGCGGCCCCGTCGCCACGTACGACAAGCGCCACATCCAGCCCTTCGGCGAGTACATGCCGATGCGCTCGATCGCACGCGTCTTCAGCTCGGACGTCGACCGGGTGCAGCGCGACTTCGGACCGGGCAAGAAGGTCGGCGTCTTCGATCTGGCGGGCACCCAGGTGGGGCTCGTCACCTGCTACGAAGCCGCCTTCGACGATGCCGTACGGGACACCGTCGAACACGGCAGCCAGCTGATCGCCGTCCCCAGCAACAACGCCACCTTCGGCCGAAGCGAGATGACGTACCAGCAACTGGCCATGAGCCGGGTGCGGGCCGTCGAGCACAGCCGGTCCGTCGTCGTCCCCGTCACCAGCGGGGTCAGCGCGATCATCCGCCCGGACGGGACGATCGTCCAGCAGACGAAGATGTTCACCGCGGACGCGCTGGTGGACAAGGTGCCGCTGCGCTCGTCCCTGACCCCCGCGACCCGGCTGGGCACGCTCCCCGAAGGGCTGCTCGCGCTGATCGCCGTGGCGGGACTGGGCTGGGTGGCTGTCCGGTCGGTACGGGTCCGCCGCGCGCGGTGAACCGCACCGGGCGGGCCACGTATGGTCGTCCCCATGGCCACTCCTGACTTCATCCGCGAACTCCGTGTCACTGCCGGTACACAGCTGCTCCTGCTGCCAGGCGTCACTGCCGTGGTCTTCGACGACGAGGGCCGGGTGCTGCTCGGGAGGCGCGCCGACACCGGCAAATGGGCGATCATCGGTGGTATCTGCGAGCCGGGGGAGCAGCCGGCCGTGTCGGCGGTCCGTGAGGTGTACGAGGAGACCGGCGTGCACTGCGTGGCGGAGCGGGTGGTGCTCACGCAGATGCTCGATCCCGTGCAGTACGCGAACGGCGACCGGTGCCAGTTCCTGGACGTCACCTTCCGCTGCCGGGCGACCGGGGGTGAGGCGCGCGTCAATGACGACGAGTCGCTGGAGGTGGGCTGGTTCCCGGTCGACGCCCTGCCGCCGCTGAACGAGTTCGGGCTCCTGCGGATCAAGCAGTCGCTCACCGACGAACCCACCTGGTTCGAGCCCGCCGGGCAGCAGTGACACATGAGTAGCAACCGCTCATGAAGACGCCGGACGGGCTCGACCACTCAGCCCGTCCGGCGATTCGATGGCTCACACAGTCAGATGCTCATGCGGTACGGGCGTCGGCGGCCACAGCCGCGGACGCGTCCCGCTCCGGTGCCGTCTCGATGTTCTCGAGGTCGCGGTGCCGGGTCTCCTTGGCACAGACGACCGCCAGGACGGTGATGAGCGCCGCCGCGATCACATACAGCGAGATCATTGTCGAGCTGTGGTAGTTCTCGAGCAGCGCGGTGGCGATGAGCGGCGCCGGGGCACCGGCTGCGACCGACGAGAACTGAGCGCCGATCGACGCACCCGAGTACCGCATCCGGGTCGCGAACATCTCCGAGAAGAAGGCCGCCTGAGGCGCGTACATCGCCCCGTGGAAGATGAGCCCGACCGTGACGGCGAGCAGCAGGCTCCCGAAGCTGCGGCTGTCGATCAGCGCGAAGAACGGGAACATCCACAGCCCCACACCGACCGCCCCGATCAGATAGACGGGCTTGCGGCCGAACCGGTCCGACAGCGCGCCCCACACCGGAATGACCGCGAAGTGGATGGCGGAGGCGACGAGCACGGCGTTCAGCGCCGTCTGCTTGCTCAGCTCAGCGGCAGTCGTCGCGTACACGAGGATGAACGCCGTGATCACGTAGTAGCTGATGTTCTCCGCCATCCGGGCCCCCATGGCGATGAGCACATCCCGCCAGTGGTGCCGCAGCACGGCGACGAGCGGCATCTTCTCGGCCGCCGCGGCGGCCCCCTTGCGCGCCTCGGCCTGCGCCAGCGCAGCCTTGAACACCGGTGATTCATCGACAGAGAGACGAATCCACAAGCCGACGATCACGAGCACGCCGGAGAGCAGGAACGGGATGCGCCAGCCCCAGGCCCCGAAGGCGGAATCCGACAGCAGCGCGGTGAGCGCGGAGAGCACCCCGGTCGCGAGCAGCTGCCCGGCCGGTGCCCCGGTCTGCGGCCAGGAGGCCCAGAACCCACGCCGCTTCGCATCCCCGTGCTCCGATACGAGGAGAACGGCTCCGCCCCACTCACCACCGAGGGCGAAGCCCTGCACCAGTCGCGGGACCGTGAGCAGTATCGGAGCGGCGACACCGACGGTGGCATGCGTCGGCAGCAGCCCGATGGCGAAGGTCGCCGCACCCATCAGCAGCAGACTCAGCACCAGCAGCTTCTTGCGGCCGAGCCGGTCGCCGTAGTGTCCGAACACCAGGGCGCCGAGCGGTCGGGCCGCGAAGCCGACCGCGTAGGTGAGGAAGGAGAGGAGCGTTCCGACGAGCGGGTCGGACTCGGGGAAGAACAGCTTGGGGAAGACGAGAGCGGCTGCTGACCCGTAGAGAAAGAAGTCGTACCACTCGATGGTGGTCCCGATGAGGCTTGCGGCGACGATGCGCTTGAGCGAGCGGGTGGTCGGTGGAGCGGATGCCGAGGCGGCCATGGGTACCACTTCCGGACGGTTGCGGGGACGTTTCCGTGTCGCCACACCGTAGGAAGGGGCAGGTCAGGGGCGTATGTGGTGGGGGACCATAGTTCTCGGGTCGGGTGTGCGCGGGACCACCATGACAGGCATGTCGAGACTGCTGCGAGGACCGAACCGAAGCCGGCGGGCCCCTGTCCGAGTTGTGTTGTTGGGCATGGTTCAGTGCCCTGGTGCTGACTCCTGTGCTGGTCAGTGCTGACCTGAAACCAACCATTCGGGTACGTCTCAGCGCGTTGCGCCGCATCAGGGGTTCGTTCGCGGCCATCAGCCCAGGTCGCTCCGTCCGGACAGTCGCGCTGGGCATCCTCGACCACGTCGACGCCGGTAAGAGCACCGTCACCGAGCGAAGGCGCGTACCTGGGGACGGCCGGCTGACGAGGCAGATCAGGTCGCGATCGATGCCCAGCTGGTCGGGGGTGTCAGCCGCGCGCCGTCGGGCCGGAGCTGCTCTACTGGCTTCAGGGGGCGTCGTACCCGTAGCCCGGAGAGATGCAGATGAGCACCTACCGAGTCGCCCAGGTCTCCGCCCCCAGCGGTCCGTTCGCGATCGTCGAGCGGGAGATGCCGCAGCCGGGCCCAGGCCACGTACGGATTGCCGTGGATGCCTGCGGGATCTGCCACAGCGACGCATTTTTCGTGACTGCCGGCGTCCCCGGCGTACGGTTTCCGCTGGTACCCGGGCATGAGATCGCCGGGCGCATCGAGGAGCTCGGCGAGGGAACGCAGGACAAGGGCTGGCATGTGGGCGACCGGGTGGCGGTCGGCTGGTTCGGCGGCAGCTGCGGTCACTGCACGCCCTGCAGGCAGGGCGACTTCGTCGTGTGCGAGAACCTGAAGGTGCCCGGATGGGCGTACGACGGCGGTTACGCCGAGGCGGTGATCGCCCCGGCAGACGCGCTGGCCCGGATCCCCGACGCGCTGGCGGCGCCCGATGCGGCGCCCCTTGGCTGTGCGGGGGTGACCACGTACAACGGGCTGCGGCGCAGCTCCGCCCGGCCGGGCGACCTGGTCGCCGTGCTCGGCATCGGCGGCCTCGGCCACCTGGGGGTGAAGTACGCAGCCGCCATGGGCTTCGAGACCGTGGCCATCGCCCGCGGAGCCGGCAAGGCCGACTTCGCCAAACAGCTCGGTGCGCACCACTACATCGACAGCACGGCGGACACCACCGTCGCAGACGCCCTGCAGTCCCTCGGCGGCGCCAAGGTCGTCCTGGCCACCGCCGCCAACTCCGCCGCCACCACAGCGACCGTGGAAGGGCTGTCCCCCCGCGGCGAGCTGGTCGTCATCGGCGCGGACAGCGAGCCACTGGGCATCAGCCCGAACCAGCTGCTCATGAGTGGCAAGATCGTCCGGGGCCATCCGTCCGGCACCGCACAGGACGTGCAGGACACCATGGCGTTCAGCGCCCTGCACGGAATCCGCCCGATGACCGAGATCGTGCCGCTGGACCAGGCCGATCAGGCGTACCAAAAGATGCTCTCCGGCGCCGCCCGCTTCCGGATGGTGCTCACCACCCGCTGACGCACCCGGCCCTCGGCCTTTCGCCAGCGAGCCGCCCGGGCGGCATACTCGTGGGTGGTGCGCAGGGCTGAGAGGAAATCGTCCGTAATAGGCGCCGACCCTCCTCATCGTCCATCTCGCACACGCGCACCGCTCGGCCATGCCGAACACGGACCCGGTCCCACGGGCCGTAACGCTCTGACACAGCTCGCCAGAGGGACTCGTTGGTGCAGCAGACGTCGGACGTCGTAGCCGGTGAGCCGGCAGCGGTCGCCAGCCGTCCTTGAGTTCTACGTCCACCTCGACGGTCGGGCGGAGGTCGCGAAGTGCGGTGCGGTGTAGGGATTCTGGAGTTCAGACTCTGATGTCGTCATCCGTTGCCATACTGCCGTGTCCTGGTGACGGTTCGGGAACGGGGAGACGCGCGCGGGCCGCCGTGGGTTCACCACCGGCGCTGCCAGAGGCCCTGCCGTTGAACGCGCGAGCTTGATCGCCACGGTTCCCGCCAGGCGTCTTAGGGCACCACCGTAGGCGCCCTCGGCAGGGGGCCTGATGATCAAAACGGTGGTGTGCGGCAGGGATCACGGGACAGCCCCTAGGCAGCCGGAAGCGTCGGCCCGTCGCCCTCCTGCTCCTGGTAGGAGTAGCGCTGCTCCTGCCAGGGGTCGGCGATGTTGTGGTAGCCGCGTTCTTCCCAGAAGCCGCGCCGGTCCTCGGTCAGGTACTCGATGGCACGCAGCCATTTGGGGCTCTTGTAGCCGTAGAGGTGGGGAACCACCAGCCGCAGGGGGAAGCCGTGCTCGGCGGTGAGGGGCTCGCCGTTGTGGTGGGTGGCCAGGAGGGTCTCGGAGGTGGCGAAGTCGGCAAGGCGGAGGTTGGCGGCGTAGCCGTACTCGGCCCAGGCCATGACATGCGTGACTGCAGGGGTCGGCGGGACCACGTCCAGGACGGCGGTGGCGGGGATGCCGTACCACTCATGGTCGGTGGAGGTGGGGCCGGTCGCGCAGTGCAGGTCGGCGACGACCGTGCGGTGGGGCAGCCCGGCCAGTTCGTCGAAGGTCCAGTTGCGCTCGGCGCTGGTGGCGCCGTGCACCCGCAGGCTCCAGCGCTCGGGACGGAAACGGGGGACGGGCCCGTAGTGCGAGACCGGCCATCCCTGCACGTGGCGCTGGCCAGGAGGGATGCGGGACGGTGTGCCGGCCGCGGTGGGATGGTCGACGGTCAATCCCCGCCCCTTTCGCCTCCTGCCACGTCTGTGTCCCGAGCAGCGTAAGCGATCACCTGCGGTGATGCCGAGGGCGGGGCTGCGCGGCGCGCGGGTACCCGGGGCGAGCCGGTCCTGTGCGGTGGTGTTCCCGGCTGACATCGCGTCACGCCCCGGCGAGGGACACCTCGGTCGACTTGATCAGTGCGACGACGCTCGATCCGGCAGTGAGGCCGAGGTCGGTGACGGCCTCCTTGGTGATCGCTGCGGTCAGCTCGCCGCCGACGACGGTGACCTTTACGGAGGCCATGGCGCCACCGGTGGCGACGTCGGTGACGGTGCCAGGCAGCCGGTTGCGGATGGACAGTCCGGCCACCGCACCGGTGGCCAGGGCCACCTCGGTGGACTTGACCAGGGCACGTACGGCGGATCCTTCGGTCAGGCCGAGATCCTTGACGGCCTCCAGGGTGATCGCCGCGGTGAGGTCCTGGCCGCCGTCGAGGCGGACCTTGACCGTTGCCATGACCTCTCCGGCCGTGACGGCGGTGACGGTGCCAGGGATCTGATTGCGGATGCTCAGGCTCATGACGAAGCACCTCTTCGAAGAGTCGGGGAATGTCAGGCTTTTGCGTGCGGTGGCTTCCCAAGCCAGCCGGATCCGGCGACGCCGTTGGGGTGCGTGTCGCATCCGCAAGGTGCGGCGGCGGAAGAACCATGCATTTCAGTGGCCCGTGAACGACAGGGGGCTTCCCGCGGCGTGCACCCGCGTACCGAGGGCGATACGTCTCGCTGCCGTCGGACACCGGCAGATGCAGACTTGTCCTGCTGATATTCCTTGCATCTACTACGCCACACCCGTCGACGGGTGAGCATCTGCACGCCTGCGAGGGTAGGGTCTTTGGGGAGGTGGCAGCCCGTGATGCCCGTGGTCCAGGTCCTGGAGCACACACCGCAAGAGGGTCCGTACGCCATCGGTGACGCCCTCAGGGTGGCCGGTCTGCCGTTGCGGGTGTGCCGCATCCTTCGTGCCTGCGGGCTTCCCGCGGAAGGCCCGTACCGTGTGATCGTCGCCGACACGGGAGGCCGGCGGGCGGGACTGGCAGAGGGGGCGCTTGCCGAAGTGGTGGCCCGCCTGGGGCCGGGGCCTGCTGCGGTGGGGCGTCTCCCGGAGGGCACCGCATTCGCGGTCGTCCCCGAAGCCGATGGCGTTCCCATTCCCGTTGCGATGAGTGAGGTCTGGCCCCTCGTCGCCGCCTGCGCGCCGCCCCTACCGTTGCACGGTGGCGTCGGAGCGCCGGCCGCCGGCCCGCTCCAGCTGCCCGGGGCGCTGGTCGAGGCCCGTTACGCGCTCGCCTCCGCCCGCAGCGCCGCCCCGGAGACCTCGCTCCTCACCGACGCTGCGACCCTCACCAGTCTCGGCACTCTCCTGGCCGGGGTCCCGGCGGAGGTCCGCACCGCCTACAGCCGGTCCGTCCTCGGTCCGCTGCTCGACATCAAAAACGCCTCCGCAGCCCCACTGCTGGAGACCCTGAAGTTCTTCCTTGCCTGCGACGGATCCTGGGCGCGCACGGCTGAGGCCCTGCACCTGCACGTCAACACGGTCCACTACCGAGTCCAGCGCATCGAGCATTTCACCGGCCGGGACCTGTCCAGCCTCTCCGACCGCCTGGACCTGTGGACCGCCCTGCTGTGCCGCACCAACCCGGCGCTGCCCGCTACGAGCGGCCTCCCGACCGATCGACGTGCACGCTCGTCGACTTCACGCGCGCGGTGACCGTGACGCCGACCGCGAGGCCCAGATCTTCCACTGCCTCCCGGGTCACGAGCGATTCCACCCGGTGGGGCCCGGACTGGATCTCGACCCGGGCCACGACGTCGTCCACATCCAGGGCGGTGACGATGCCCGTGAACGCGTTACGCACGGAGGTGGGCGGAGCCTCGTCGGGGACGCCCCGCACATCACCCGCCGCCCGCTCCTGCGCGAACCGCGCCAGCCCCGCCCCGTCGATCACCCGGTTCTCGGAGCTGCCCCGCCCCATGGGCAGCCGACCGCCGTCCGCCCATCGGCGCACGGTCTCCGGACTCACCCCCAGCAGGCGCGCGGCCTGCCCAATGCTGTACGTCGGCACACCGAAACCCTAGGCCCTGCCCGTACGGTACCCACGGAGGTCGCGCATGCTGCTGCGTCAGCTGGAATACCTGGTCGCCCTCGCCCGTGAGCGTCACTTCGCGCGCGCGGCGGCCGCCTGCTACGTCTCCCAGCCCTCGCTGTCCGCGGCGATCCGCCGCCTCGAACACGAGCTGAACGTCCCGATCGTGCGGCGCGGCCGGCGCTACGAAGGCCTCACCCCGGAGGGCGAGGTGGTCCTGGCCTGGGCGCACCGCATCCTCGCCGAAGGCGACGCCCTCCGCCATGAGCTGTCCGCCCTGCGCGACGGCCTGGCCGGCACCCTTCGCCTGGGCGTGGTCCCCACCGCACTGCCCGCCGCCTCTCTCCTGACCACCCCATTCTGCGACCGTCACCCCCGCGCCCGGGTGAGCATCGAGTCGCTGTCGTCGGCCGACATCACTCACGGTCTGGCCGAGTTCGAACTGGACGCGGCGATGACCTACCTCGACGACGACTCCTTGCGCGGCGTGCGCCGACTCCCGCTGTACGAGGAGAGATATGTGCTGCTGACCCCGGTCGACGGGCCGCTCGGGGTCGCCCCGGCGGCGAGTTGGTCGCAGGCTGCCGCCCTCCCGCTGTGCCTGCTCAACTCCCGTATGCGCAACCGCCGCATCATTGACGAGTGCTTCGCCGCCGAAGGTGCTACCGCCGCCCCCGCGATCGAGTCGGACAGCGTCGCCGGGCTGTACGCGCACCTGCCCGGCGGCCGCTGGTCGAGCGTGATCTCGCACGCGTGGCTGCACATGTTCGGCGTACCCGACGGAATGCGGGTCGTACCCCTGGAGGGACCTGCACGCGGGCCAAGGGTCGGGCTGGTCGTCGCCCGCAGCGAACCCCAGTCGGTGCTCGCCGAGGCGCTGCTGACGGCAGCCCGGGAGGCGGGCGTACGGGACGCGCTCGACGACCTGCTGCACACGTACCTGGGCGGCGGACACGGCTGATGGACGCGGCCTGTCCCGGCATGACGAGGGATGCCTTGACCTGGGAGTTCGACGGAGGGGGCGGTGAACAAACTTGCCGGTAACGCAGTTGAGGAGCCGTGGCATGACCAAGTTGCTTTGCGTCCTGTACGACGACCCCACTCGACGGATACCCGACCACGTACGCCCGTGACGACCTCCCCTCGATCGACCACTACCTCGGCGGCCGGACCGCACCCACTCCCGAGGCGATCGATTTCACGCCGGGCCACCTCCTCCGCAGTGTCTCCGGCGAGATCGGCCTGCGGGACTTCCTGGAGAAGGCCGGGCACACCCTCGTCGTCACTTCCGACAGGGACGGCGACGGCTCGGTCTTTGACCGCGATCACCGCGGGCATCGCCTCCGACGGTCCAATAGGGTCGGAGGCATGACGACACCCCTTGCCGGCAGTGCCTTCGACTCGCTCCGCCTCGACGCCGTGCCCGACCAGGAGGCATTGCGCCGGGTCTACGAACTCCCCAACGATGCGGCCGTGCGGAAGCAGATGACCGAACTCACCGAGCAGACCCGGAGGTTGATCGGCTGCTCATCGCTGGTCCTGGTCGCCAGTGCGGATGCCGAGGGCAACTGTGACGTCTCCCCGCGCGGCGGCCCCGCCGGGTTCGTCGCCGTCCTGGACGCACGGACGGTGGCGATACCGGACGCGACCGGCAACAAGCGGCTGGACACCCTGCAGAACGTCGTCGCCACCGGACGGGCCGGGCTGCTGTTCGTCATTCCGGGGCGCACCACGACGCTCAGGGTGAACGGCCGGGCCTGCGTCTCCACCCGCCCAGAGCTGCTGTCGCAGCTGACCGCCGTGGGTAAGCCGCCGGCCAGTGCGCTGGTGCTGGGGATCGAGGAGGTGTACCCGCACTGCCCCAAGTCGCTGCTGCGCAGCGGGGCCTGGAAGCCGGAGCAGTGGCTGCCGGCGGACGCCCAGCCGGCCTCGGCCGAGGTGACGCTGGCCCAACTGCGGATGCCGGAGCTGACGATCGCCGACATCGAGCAAGCCGAGGCGGACTCGCTGAAGTACCGGTACGAGTAGCGGGCCGACCTGCGATTGCTGAACCACCAGCCGGCCGAACCCCCAGGCCGGCACGCCCCAAGATCAATCGCGGGGCAGCCCGTAAGTTCTCGGCTGCATGTAGTCCCCCCGCCTCAGCGGGGTCAATCCCGTACAGAACCGCGGCGGCCACTGCCTGCTTCACGCCACAAGCCTCCTGCTCATCGGCCGGTGCGAGCCACAGTGGTATCAGACGCGACGCGGAAGACGAGGAGTCCATGCGTAGGTAGTGGCAGGCGCCGTTGATGTGCAGCGCGAGAACGTAAACGTCACCGCCGTCAGCCTTGCCGGAGACCACGCGCACGGTGTCCCGGGCGGATATGAGCCGCTTGTCCTTCAGCAAGTCCACAGCGCCCTGCGGAGCATGCGAATATCCTGCGGTAGCTATTTGCCGGTACACATTCGCCCCGGTGGGCTGCCGCGCGAGCAGCTCCCCCATCTGCGCCGCGAGGCTGCCGGGCGCGGGCTGCTCGGCATCGGTCGGCCGGTGGCAAGCCGACTGCGCCCCTGCGGCTCCGATGAGGGCGACGCATCTGAGTAGCTGTGCTCATGTGCGGTGCCTGCCACGACAGCATGCTGGGCGGCATGCGAACAACAGGCTGTCACGCGGAAACAGGACGGTGGTGGGTGTGAGGCCCGGGGGTGAGCCGTCGACGGGCGAGCAGGTTGGGGTCAGCGTGGCCCTACTCATCATCGACCTGATGGTCATCGCTTGGTTGGTGTTCCGGTACGGGATGACGGGCTGGGCCGACAGCTACGACCACGGCAATCCGTCCAGCGCGCCCAAGGAAGCGTTGCGGGGAATGTGGCTCCTGGTCGGCGGCGCAGTCGTCACAGGCGGTGGTCTACTTGCTCTGCGATGGCGTATTCCTGGCGTCGTGCAGCTGGTTGTCCTGGGAGTCGGAGCAGTGCTGCTCGCCTACTTCGCTGCCCGTGAATAGCGCACGTCGGTTTGCACCGCAACGCACCACCTCCCCGGCTCCCATCCCGTCCGCCTTCGACCCACACACCGCGGAGCCTTACCCGCCTGGATGTTGGTGAGACAGGAGGGTGGATGAGACATGCGAGCTGTTCATTACGGCGCTCAGCGGCGGTCGGGCAGACTCCAGCGGTACGGAGCGATGAGCCGGTCGATCGACTCGGGTCCCCAGGATCCCGGGGTGTACGGCTCGACCGGCGGTGGGGTCGCCAGCAGAGGGGCGGATGCCTCCCACAGACGCTCGATCCCGTCGGAGCGGGTGAACAGGGACTGGTCTCCCAGCATCGCGTCCAGGATGAGGCGTTCGTATCCTTCGAGCGCGTACATCGAGTTGAAGGAGTCGGCGTAGTCGAAGACCATCCCGGCCTCCTCCAGGCGCATGGCAGGGCCGGGCTCCTTCACCAGGAAGCGAGTGGCGATCCGGCCGGGGTCGTCGAAATCGATCACCAGCTCGTTGTTCCGGGCTTCCGCGCCGCCCCGCGCGGGCAGCGGGAACATGCGGAGGGCCGGTTCCCGGAATCCGAGCGTCACGACGTGCCTTCCTTCTCCGAGCGACTTGCCCGAACGCAGGAAGAAGGGCACACCGGCCCACCGCCAGTTGTCGAGTTCGACGCGCAGCGCGATGAACGTCTCGGTGTCCGACCGGGGATCGACGCCCGGCTCGTCGCGATACCCCTCGTACTGGCCACGGACGACCTGTGTCGGGTCCAAGTGCCGCATGGACTGGAAGACCTTTTCCTTCTCGTCCCGCAGCGACTTCGCCGTGAGTTCGGCCGGGGGCTCCATCGCCATGAAACCCATGAGCTGGAAGAGGTGAGTGACGATCATGTCACGGAAGGTGCCGGTGCCTTCGAAGAACTGTGCCCGGCCCTCGATCCCGATCTTCTCAGGCACGTCGATCTGTACATGGCTGATGTGGTCGCGGTTCCAGACGGGCTCGAAGAGACCGTTGGCGAACCGGAGGGCGAGGATGTTGTCCACGGACTCCTTGCCGAGGAAGTGGTCGATGCGGAAGATCCGGGACTCGTCGAACACGGAGTGGATCGTCGCATTGAGGGCCTGGGCCGAGGGGAGATCCGTGCCGAAGGGCTTCTCCACGATGACGCGGGCGTTCTCGGCGAGGCCGGTCGCGCCCAGCATCTCGATCACGGAGGCGAAGGCCGTCGGCGGAACAGCAAGGTGGAACAGCCGGCGGGGTTTGCCTCCGACGGCGTGCTCGGCCTTCCGTACGGCCGAAAGGAGCGGCTCGGGGTCGTCGGGGTCCGCCGCGCCGAATGTCAGCGCTTCCTCGAACTCCTGCCACTCCGGGCCTTCCGGCTTCGATCTGCCGAATTCGGCGGTCGCCTCCCGGGCCCGTTTGCGGAAGTCGTCGTCGCTGAACGCAGCCTGGGACGGTGCCGAGCCGACGATCCGGTAGCGGGCCGGCAGCAGCCCGGCCTTGGCGAGATGGAAGAGTCCTGGCAGGAGCTTGCGCCGGGCGAGGTCACCGGTCGCACCGAACAGCACGACGACGTGGTCGTCGGGGACCGGACCAGTGCTTTCGGACTCGGGGCCGCTGGTCATGGTTCACCGCGCCTTCTCGGCGTGACCGCCGAATTCGCCGCGCATCGCGGACAGCACCTTGTCCCGGAACTCGCCCAGCCCGCGCGATTCGTACCGCTCGGTGAGCGCGGCGCTGATGACGGGCGCGGGCACGCTCTCCTCCACTGCCGCGACCACTGTCCACCGGCCCTCTCCGGAGTCGGAGACCCGGCCGGCGAAATCGTCGAGTTCGGGCGAGCGGGACAGCGCGTCGGCCACGAGGTCGACCAGCCAGGAGCCGACGACGGAGCCGCGGCGCCACACCTCGGCGACCTCGGCCACGTCGATCTCGTACTGGTAGGCCTCGGGTTCGCGCAGCGGGGCGGTCTCGGCGTCGACGGAGCGCGAACGCAGGCCCGCGTCCGCGTGCTTGATGATGCCGAGCCCCTCGGCGATGGCGGCCATCATCCCGTACTCGACCCCGTTGTGGACCATCTTCACGAAGTGGCCTGCGCCGCTCGGGCCGCAGTGCAGATAGCCCTGGGGTGCGGTTCCGTCGGTCCGGGTCCTGCCGGGGGTGGGCTCGGCGTCCCCGGTGCCCGGGGCGATGGCGCGGAAGACGGGGTCCAGCCTGGCTACCGCCTCTTCCTCGCCGCCGATCATCAGGCAGTAGCCCCGCTCCAGGCCCCAGACACCGCCTGAGGTCCCGCAGTCCACGTAGTGGATCCCGCGCGGAGCGAGCTGCTTCGCCCGGGTGATGTCGTCCCGGTAGTACGAGTTGCCGCCGTCGATGACGGTGTCACCGGGGTCGAGCAGGGCGGCCAACTGGTCCAGTGTCGACTGCACCACTCCGGCGGGGAGCATCAGCCAGACGTTTCTGGGCTTCTCCAGCTTGTCGACCAGGTCGTGGAGGGAGGAGGTCGCGGTCGCCCCCTCCTTCTCCAGCTCCTGTACGGTCTCCCGGTCGAGGTCGTAGACGACACAGCGATGGCCGTCACGCATCAGTCGGCGCACGAGATTGGCGCCCATCCGGCCGAGCCCGATCATGCCGAGCTGCATGGGTGTGTCCGTGGTCATGGCCGACTTCCCGTTCTTCGGAGCGCGGTGGTGACGGATGACAGCGTTGGCGGAGGAGCCGTGGCCGGGCTCCGGCTCGTGGGCGATGCCGTCATGTCCTCGCCCTCTGCCGCGACTGCACCGGTTCCCGTGCGACCTCGGCCACCCCGATGCGGGATGATTCCGAGATTCGTGAGCACGAGGGGCACCCGGTGAGTGCCGAACTGTTCGGCCGTCCGGAACCTTTGAGGGTTTCCTGAAGCTCATCCGGAACTTCAGTAGTCAGGTCCGGGTTCTGGACCTACTTCATGAGTGCTTCTTTGTCCTTGGGATGACGCTCAGCCAATACCGTGAGGATGATTTGAACAGTTCCGGTGTCCTGTTTTCGGTCCGCGAGGGTCGATATCTTGCAGAGTTCGCCGTCCGGAAGAGATCTGTAGTCGTCGCTCATCACAACCACTCCCGACCGTAGTTGCTCTGAAGTGGGCTCACCTTCGGTGGCATGCATGGTGTGCCCGGCGTTGCGAGCGGCCTCGGTCAGTGGTCCCTCGCCCGTGGCCGAGGCCCTAATCTAGCGTCGGCGAATGATGGAACCGGGCATACCGGGCCGCACAGGGGCCGGGAATTCTGCCTTCTTTGCGTATCCGCTGCAGCAGACCAGAGGCAAGGGGTCCTCGGCACCCTCGTGGTCGAACACCTCCTCTTATTCACATTCGAGAAGACGGCTCATCATGAACTCGGCTTCATCGGGTGGGATGTCGATTCCGATATGCACGCGAGGCATCGACGTACGCCTCGACGTCGCCGAGAGCGTCGGCGGCGACACGCGAAGTCGGCCACACACGGAGACGGCCGGCCCGTCGGCCCGGATGCGTGGGCCGCGCTGTCGGGTTCGCTTCGACGGCCCCGGCTGACGCGTGGGGCTCGGTCGCCGGCGTGCGAAGCAGCCACTGCGAATGTGACGAGCAGCACACTGGTGTGAAATCCACTCCTCAGGTCATCATATGACCCGATCACCAAATGGATCACGAGCCGGGCTGTGCCCCGGGACGGCGCAGCGAGACGGGATGGGCATGAACGAGCAGGACAGGCCGGCACGGCCACGCGTGGGCGTGGTGGGACTCGGGGCCATGGGTCTCGGCATGGCCCGCAGTCTGCGGAACGCGGGCTACGACGTGGGCGTGCACGATCTGCGACCGGAGGTGGCCACGGAGTTCGCCCGTGACGGCGGGACGGCATTCACCTCGTGCGGCGACCTGGCGGCGGCCGTCGACGTCCTGGTCGGCGTGGTGGTCAACGCGGCGCAGGTCGAATCGGTGCTGTTCGGTGCGGACAGGGCGGGCGACCGGCTCCGCCCGGGCACTGCCTTCGTGATGTGTTCCACGGTCGACCCCGGCTGGTCCGCCGGGCTCGAGGGGCGCCTGGCCGAGAAGGGGGTGCTCTATCTGGACGCGCCCATCTCCGGTGGTGCCGCGCGCGCGGCGGCCGGCGAGCTCACCATGATGACGTCTGGCTCCGCCGCGGCGTACGCGGTCGCCGATCAGGTACTGGAGGCCATGAGCAGCACGGTCTACCGCCTGGGAGACCGCGCCGGACTCGGCTCGAAGGTCAAGATCGTGAACCAGCTGCTCGCGGGCGTGCACATCGCCGCGGCAGCCGAGGCGATGGCACTGGGCATCAAGTCCGGCGTTCCGGCCGAGGCCCTCTACGAAGTCATCACGCACAGCGCCGGCAACTCGTGGATGTTCGAGAACCGCATGGCGCACGTGCTCGCCGGTGACTACGCGCCCCTCTCCGCGGTCGACATCTTCGTCAAGGACCTGGGGCTCGTGCTCGACGCCGCCCGGCCCGAGAAGTTCCCACTTCCCCTCGCCGCCACCGCCCACCAGATGTTTCTCCAGGCATCGGCGTCGGGTCTGGGAGCCGAGGACGACAGTGCGGTCATCAAGATCTTCCCGGGGATCGACCTGCCCGAGCAGGCGGGGGTCTGACATGGCAATCCGACTCGGTTGCATCGCCGACGACTTCACCGGCGCCACGGACCTGGCCAACAACCTGGTACGCGCGGGCATGCGCGTGGTCCAGCTGATCGACGTGCCGCCGGCCGGCGCCGACGTGACGGTGGACGCGGACGCCGTGGTCATCGCGCTCAAGTCGCGCACCGTCCCGGCGGCCGACGCCGTCGAGGCGTCGCTGCGGGCACTCGCCTGGCTGCGGTCCGCGGGTGCCGAGCAGATCTACTTCAAGTACTGCTCCACCTTCGACTCGACGCCGGCCGGCAACATCGGTCCGGTCACCGAGGCCCTGATGGACGCACTGGGCACCGACTTCACGATCGCGACGCCGGCATTCCCCGACAACGAACGCACGGTTTTCAAGGGGCATCTCTTCGTCGGTGACGTACTGCTCAGCAAGAGCGGCATGCGCCACCACCCACTGACTCCGATGACCGACCCCAACCTGGTCTCCGTCCTCGGCGCGCAAACCACGCGAGCGGTCGGCCTCATCGATCACACGGTCGTGGCGGGCGGCGCCAAGGCTGTCCGGGCCCGCATCGACGCCCTGCGCGAGAACGGCTTCGGGCTGGCCATCGCCGACGCCGTCTGCAACGAGGACCTCGTGCGTCTGGGTGCTGCGGTCCAGGGGTTGCCCCTGGTGACCGCCGGCTCGGGGCTGGCGATCGGCCTGCCCGCGAACTGGGGGTTCGTGCCGTCCCCAGCCGCCGCGCAGCTGCCACCGGCCGGCGGTCACATGGCCGTCCTCTCCGGATCGGTCTCCGCCGCCACGAACCGTCAGGTCCTCGCGTTCGTGCGCAGCGGCCGGCCCGCGTTCAGCGTGGACCCGCTGCGCATCGCGGCCGGTGAGGACGTGGTCGGCGAGGGCCTGGCCTTCGCCGAGTCCCACCTGGCCGACGGGCCCGTCCTCGTCTACTCCACCGAGGCACCCGACACGGTCCGAACCGTCCAGGGCAGGCTCGGCGCCGCCAAGGCGGGTGAGCTGGTGGAGCAAACCCTCGCCCGCATCGCGCAGGGGCTCGTGGAGCGCGGTGTCCGCCGGCTCGTCGTGGCGGGCGGCGAGACCTCTGGAGCCGTCGTCCAGGCGCTCGGCATCACCGGGCTCCGGATCGGACCGCAGATCGACCCCGGTGTGCCGTGGTGCGCGGCGGCCCTGCCCGACGGGGAGACGCTTCACATCACGCTGAAGTCCGGCAACTTCGGAGGTCCCGACTTCTTCACCGCCGCGTTCGACCTGCTGGATGAGGAGGCGCCGTCGTGACCCGGCCCATGAGTACTGCCGTCGACGAGGCCCGCGAGGAGATCGTCCGGGTAGGGACAAGCCTGTTCGCCCGGGGCTATGTCCACGCCAGCGCCGGCAACATCAGCGCCAGGGTCGGCGACAGTCATCTGATCACGCCGACCGACGCCGCCCTCGGCTTCCTCGAACCCCACCGCCTCGGGCTGGTCGACGCCCGTGGCGAACAGATCGCGGGCGATCGCGCCAGCAAGACACTGACGCTGCACCGACGCATCTGCGCAGCCGACCCCACGGCCCGGTTCGTCATCCACACCCACTCCACGCACCTGGTCGCGCTGACCCTGGCCGGCGTGTGGAGCCGGGACGACGTGCTTCCGCCCCTCGCGCCCTACTACGTGATGAAGGTCGGGCACGTTCCGCTCATCCCGTACCACCGGCCCGGCGATCCGCGCGTGGCCGACCTGGTGACCGCCCGGATCGCCGATCGCGCGGCGAGCGGCACCCCGATCAGGGCCGTCCTGCTCGACAGGCTGGGCCCCGTCGTCTGGGGGCCCGACGCGGCCACCGCCCTCGCCGTCCTCGAAGAACTCGAGGAGACGGCACGTCTCTGGCTCCTGACCGACCGTCGACCGGAGCCGCTCCCCGCCCACGCCATCGACGGACTGAGGACGACGTTCGGCGCCGCGTGGTGACCACTTCCTGACCTGCAAGAGAATCCCCTGAGCCGCACGAAGGATTCCGCCATGCCCATGCCTGTAACGGCGGCCGAGGTTCCCGACCTCGTCCGCGAGAACGCCGTCTTCCGCAAGGTCGTACGGCGTATCGTCCCCTTCCTCATTCTCTGCTACGTCTTCTCCTACCTGGACCGGGTCAACGTCGGCTTCGCGAAGCTGCAGATGTCCGACGACCTCGGTTTGAGCGAGGCGGCGTACGGCCTCGGTGCCGGCCTGTTCTTCATCGGCTACTTCCTCTTCGAGGTCCCCTCGAACCTGATGCTGCAGCGCATCGGTGCTCGCACCTGGATCGCCCGGATCATGATCACCTGGGGCCTGGTCTCGGCCTCGTTCGTGTTCGTCACCGACGAGACGATGTTCTACGTGCTCAGGTTTCTCCTCGGTGCCGCGGAGGCGGGGTTCTATCCGGGGGTCATCCTCTACTGCACGTACTGGTTCCCGTCGCACCGTCGTGGCCGGGTGATCGCGATGTTCATGTCGGCCATCCCGGTGGCCGGCATCTTCGGCAACCCGCTGTCGGGCTGGATCATGGACCGCTTCCACGGCGTGAGCGGCTGGCAGGGCTGGCAGTGGATGTTCGCGCTCGAAGCGATACCCGCGCTGGCCATCGGTGTGGCCACGCTGTTCTACCTCGACGACGGCGTGCGCAGTGCGAAGTGGCTCACCGATGAGGAGAAGGCCGTCGTCGAACGGGCGATCGCCGACGACGTCGCGCACCGGACGGTGCACGGCCGGGTCGTGGACGCCTTCCGCGACCCCAAGGTGTGGCTGATGTGCCTCATCTACTTCTGCTTCGTGATGGGCCAGTACGCCCTGACCTTCTGGATGCCCACGTTCGTCCAGTCCACCGGAATCGAGGGCAACTTCGCGATCGGAGCACTCAGTGCCGTGCCCTTCCTGGCCGCACTCGTCGCGATGAACCTGTTCGGACGTTCGGCGGACAAGCGCCGTGAGCGCCGCTGGCATCTGGTCGTCCCGAGCCTCATGGGCGCCCTCGGGTTCTCGCTGGCGGCCGGGTGGTCCGGATCGACCGCCCTGTCCCTGGTCGCGCTGTCCTTCGCCGCCGCCGGAGTGCTGACCTGCGCGCCGCTGTTCTGGTCGCTCCCCACCGCATTCCTGGGCGGTACCGCTGCCGCGGCCGGCCTCGCCGTGATCAACTCGGTCGGCAACCTCGCCGGCTTCGTGAGCCCCTACATGATCGGCGCGCTCAAGGACTCCACCGGTTCCACCTCGTTCCCGATGTACGTCCTGGCATTCAGCCTCTTCGTCGGGGCCGGCGCGGTCCTCACCACCAAGAAGCAGATCGTCAACCGATGACCGGACCCGGCACGGGTCCTGCGCCCGGTGCCGGTTCCGAACACTGGAGCAAGCATGCCTAGGTTCGCCGCGAACCTGTCCATGATGTACACGGAACACAACTTCCTCGACCGCTTCGCCGCCGCGGCGGCAGACGGTTTCGAGGCCGTCGAGTACCTCTTCCCCTACGAGTACGACGCCACCGAGCTGCGTCGCCGGCTCGACGACCACGGCCTGCGACAGGTGCTCTTCAACGCACCTCCCGGGGCGTGGGAATCGGGAGAGCGTGGTATCGCGGCGCTGCCCGGACGCGAGGTGGAGGTCCGCGCCGGGATCGACCGGGCACTCGAATACGCCGTGGCGCTCGGCTGCCCGCGGGTCCACATGATGGCGGGGCTGGTGCCGCCGGACGCGAAGCCGGCCGAGCTCGCCGAGCACCGCGACACCTACCTGGCCAACCTCGCCCGGGCCGCGGACCAGGCCGCCGCGGCGGGCGTCGACATCCTGGTCGAGCCGATCAACGGCCGTGACATGCCGGGCTACTTCCTGAACAGGCAGGCCGATGCCCACGCCCTTGTGCAGGACGTCGGAGCCACCAATCTCAAGGTGCAGCTCGACCTCTACCACTGCCAGATCGTCGAGGGCGACCTCAGCGAGACCCTCCGCCGCGACCTGCCGACCGGACGGGTCGGCCATCTGCAGGTGGCGGGCGTGCCTGACCGCCACGAGCCCGACCGGGGCGAGGTCGACTTCCGCCATGTCCTCGGCGTCGTGGACGACCTGGCCTTCGACGGGTGGATCGGCTGCGAGTACCGCCCCCGCGCCGGCACGAGCGAGGGTCTCGGCTGGCTGAACGACTACCAAGGAGAAAACGCATGAGGATCGTCATCACGGGTGGCTTCGGCTTCCTGGGACGGCAGGTCGCCGACAGACTGCTCGAGACGCGGACGTTCCGGGGTGTACCGATCGACCGGCTGGTACTCGCCGACCGCTTCGTTCAGGCCGATGCGCCGACGGCGGCCGACCCGCTCGTGGACATCGTGCAGGGCGACCTGACCGACCGCCTCGACGACCTGTTCGCGGAGCCCGTGGATGTGCTGATCCACCTCGCCTCCGCGGTCTCGGCCGAGTGCGAGGCCGACTTCGACCTCGGCATGAGCGCCAACGTGGACGGGACCCGCGCGCTGCTCGAAGCCGCCCGGGCACAGTCGGTCGCCGGCGGGCCGACAGCGCGGGTCGTGTTCTCCAGCAGTGTCGCGGTCTACGGTTCCGACCCCGCGCTGCCCCTGCCCCCGGTGGTCAGCGAGTCGACCCTGCCGACGCCACGGTCGAGCTACGGCACGCAGAAGCTCGTCTGCGAACAGCTGATCGCGGACTACACCCGCCGCGGTTTCGTCGACGGACGCGTCACCCGCCTGATGACCGTGTCGGTGCGGCCGGGCAAGCCGAACGCGGCGGCCTCCGGCTTCCTGTCCTGCATCATCCGCGAGCCGCTCGCGGGCCTTCCGGCGACCTGCCCGGTGCGCCCCGACCTGCGGGTGGCCCTGGCCTCACCACGACGCACGGTCGAGGGAATCCTCCGCGTCGCCGAGGCCGAGCGCGGCGAGGGGCCGGGCCGCCTCAACGGCGGCGTGCCGGTCAATCTTCCGGCGCTCACGGTCACGGTCGCCGAGATGCTGGCCACGTTGCGGCGGGTGGCCGGCGACGCCGTCGCCGACCTGGTCACGATCGCGCCCGATCGTGACGTCGAGGCCATCGTGGGCTCGTGGCCCGCTGTCTTCGACAACGCGCGCGCCGACGTGCTCGGGCTGGAGGCCGATCCGAGCTTCGAATCGGTGGTGCGGGACTACCTCGAAGACCACTCCGACGCGGTCGTGGCCGACGCACTCCTCACAGCCAGGCCGGCCCGGCCCGCACCGATAGACTGACGATATGTTTTCCAAGGTGAGCGGTCCCGTCCGGCTCGCGGATCGGGTCGCCGCGATCCTTGCGGAGGAGATCGAGTCCGGGCGGCTGGCCGAGGGCGACAAGCTGCCGACCGAGGTGGAGCTGGTCAAGCAGTTGGGAGTCAGCCGCACGGTGGTGCGCGAGGCCGTGTCGAGGCTCCGCAATGCGGGGCTGGTCGAACCGCGCCAAGGTCTCGGTGTCTACGTCCTGCCCCGGCGCACACGACCGCTCGATCTCGAGGCCGCCGACACCCGGTCCAAGGTCCGGCAGATCGTTGAAGTACGCCGCGCCCTGGAAGGCGAGGCCGCCCATCTCGCAGCCACCCGCGCCACACCGGCCGACCTCGCCCGGATGCGTCAGGCCCTGGCCGCGATCGACGCGGCGGTCGCGGTCGGCGGTGACGGCGCGGAGGAGGATCTCGCCTTCCACCGGTCCATCGCGGAGTCGACAGGGAACGCGGTGATGGTCTCGACGGTGCGGTACCTCGGCGAGGTGCTGCGCAGCGGCATACGCGTCACGCGCGCGAACGAGGCGCGACGGGGCGACTTCATCGAAGCCGTCCGGCAGGAGCACCACGCCATCCTGGCCGCCATCGAGGCCGGCGCCGCCGAGGAGGCGCGCGCCGCCGCGCGCCGCCACTTGAAGCACGCCGCCTCACGGCTGCAGGACGCGGACGACGGATTCTGGACCGAGACCGAGGACCTCGACGTGGACCTCGACGCCGGGCCCTGACGCGGCGTAGTCCCGGAATGCGGAGATCGAACAGGCCCGTCCGTACTCGATGAACGAACGGCTCAGGTTCGTCGAGGCCGAGGGTTACGGCGGCGCGGATCCGCTTCCGTCCCCTGGAACATTCCGTGACGCCTCTGCAGTCGCGCCGTCGGGTGCGCTGTACTGCGGCTCTCCCATCAGGGTCCGTCCGCATGCGGCTTCGGGCAGCCGCTTGTTCCCACCGAAAGAACCTAGGTCTTACGATCCTGGAGCTGATGGTGCTGGTCGCCGTTGCGGTCGCCGGGCTGCAGGTCCAGCCGCCGGCGCCACCGTGCCACCGGCGCGTCCGCGTCTGCCCAGGAACCGGCGGGCACCTCGCGGGAGTTGAGCACGTCCTCGCCATAAATGTCCTGCAGCCAGTTGGTGTGGTAAATGGTGTCCAGGTAGCGCTCGCCGAGGTCCGGGCCGATCGCCACCGCGGTGAGTTCGCGCGCGTCATGCCGGGCCAACCAGTCCGTCGCGCCGCTGACCACCGTGCCGGTGGAGCCGCCCAACAGGAATCCGCGCCTGGCCAGACGATGACAGGTACGGATGGTGTCCGCCTCCTCGACACGTATCACCTCGTCCACATAGGACTCGTCGAGCAGCGGCGGTCGCATACTCATCCCCAGGCCGGGAATCATCCGGCGGCCCGGCGAACCGCCGAAGGACACACTGCCGACGCTGTCCACCGCGATGATCCGCACCGGCCGGTGCCATTCCCGGAAGTAGCGCGCGCAGCCCATCAGGGTTCCGGTGGTGCCGGCCCCGACGAACAGGACGTCCAGCCGCGGGAACTGGCGGGCGATCTCCGGCGCTGTCGTGCGGTAGTGCGCCTTCCAGTTGCTCGGATTGGTGTACTGGCTGAGCCACACGTACCGGTCGTCGGAGGCGCACAGCGCGCGGATGTACTCGATTCGCGCGCCGAGAAAGCCGCCGTTGGCCTCCTGGTCGGCGATCACGTGCACCTGGCTGCCCAACGCCTCCATCATCAACCTGGTCGACAGGTTGCCGCGGGCGTCCGTCACGCACAGGAACCGGTAGCCCTTGCTCGCCGCGATCATGCTCAGTGCCACGCCGAGGTTTCCGGACGAGGACTCGACCAGGATCGACTTCGGCGTCAGGACTCCATCTCGCTCAGCGGTCTCCACCATCTCGGTCGCGGCCTTCAACTTGATCGAGCCGGCGAAGTTGAAGCCCTCACACTTCAGGTAGAGCGAGTGCCCGACGATCGACCGAAGGTCGACATAGAGCTCCTCTTCGTTGAAGGCGTAGGGAACGGATATGACGGGCACCGTGGTCTCCTCTATCTGGCGCAGAGCAGTTTCGGAACGTCCATCCGACCGCGGGCGGGCCTCTCGCTTCTTGTGGCCGGGAGCCCGTGTCGAACCGACCGGGCGGCCCCGCGTCAGCGGCCGCTGTTCCGTATGTCCTGACCTGCGACTTGACCGGGGATCTCTGCTGGGACCGGCCCTGCACAAGCCTCCTGGAATCTCGGCCGGCTCATCCGTACCGGCTCAGTTCGTGGAAGAAGTCGTCGACGACGTGCAACTCGCCCCTACGGACCACTTCGTCGTAGACGTCCTTGCCCACCGCGAGGTCGAGCACCCCGAGGCCGAAGGGCGAGAACACCACCGGCCGGTCCGTCGGCACCGTCACGCGCCCGGCCATCACGTCGTCCAGCGTGCCGTGCAGGAAGTCCCGGTTGCCCGTGAGCTGCTCCGCCAGATGCGGCGAGGTGTCGGCCTTCAGACAGTGCTCGACGTCATCGACGATGTTGGTCGAAGCGAGCAGGACCTCCGGCGCGAGATCGCGCAGCGACACGTGCAGCACCAGTGGATTGTGTGCGAACCATGACAGGTCGCTGACATGCGGCTGGCCGGCGACGGTCGCGAATACCACCAGGTCGCTGTGTCGGATCAGCTGCTCGGCGCTGTCGTGCACGGTGATCCGGCCGCTGGTGCCCGACTGTTCCAGGTAGCACCGGAAGCCTGCCGCGCTGTCGGCGGACAGGTCGTGCACGCCGATCTCGTCGAACGACCAGCCGGTGCCCGCCAGGAAGGTGTGGATGTAGCGGGCGATCAAGCCCGCCCCGAAGAACCCGACTCGCGTCGGGCGCGGCCGGTCGCGGCTGAGCCAGTCGGCCGCCGCCGCCGCCGATGCCGCAGTCCTGGTGGCGCTGATGATCGAGCTTTCCAGACAGGCGAACGGGTAGCCGGTGTCAGGGTCGTTGAGGATCAGCACGGCCGAGGCCCTCGGGATGCCCGCCGTCACGTTCTCCGGGAAGCTGGAGATCCACTTCAGGCCGTCCACCCGCACCTCCCCGCCGATCGAGGCGGGCAGCGCGATGATCCGGGAGGACGGGCGGTCGGGGAAACGCAGGAAGTACGACGGCGGGTTCACCGAATCACCGGCGCCGTGCACCCGGTAGGTCGCCTCGACCAACTCCACGATTCGTTTCTCGCGTCCGTGCAGCGCGCGCTGGACCTGGGCACCGGAGATCACCGCGAACGGTGGCACGGTGATCGGCGCGGACAGTGCGGTCTTCGTTGCGGTGGAAGCGACGGCGGTCATCCTGTGGTCACCTCGACGGTCGGCGAGCAGTCGGCCAGATGCACCGGGTCGGCCATGGCGACGAGCACTTCGCGCGGTCCCTCGAAGGGCTCCCTGCTGTGCGCGGTGCGGATGTTGTCGACGAGCATCAGGTCGCCGGCCTGCCACGCCTCGCGTGCGGTGTTGGCCTCGTAGACGCTGTTGAGCAGCTGCACGACGTCCTCGGCGATCGGGTCGCCATTGCCGAAGCGGGTATTGAACGGCAGCCCGTCGGCGCCGTAGAGGTCCACCAGGTACTCGCGGACCTCGGGGGCCATCGTCCACTCGTTGAGGAACGCGATCTGGTTGAACCAGCAGCGCCGGCCGGTGACCGGGTGACGCACCACGGCGCTGCGGCGCTGCCTGGTGCGCAGCCCACCGTCGGGCTGCCACTCGAACGTGATCGCGTTGGCGCGGCAGTAGCTCTCGACGGCGCCACGGTCATCGGTGCCGAACGCCTCGGCGACGGTGGCCCCGATCTCGTCGTTGTAGCTGCGGGTGAGCAGCCAGCCCTCCCGCTCGAACCGCTCGGTCAACTCGGCGGGCAGCGCGTCGAGCACGGTCGATGAGTCGGCCACCGCGGTCGCTCCGCCGTCGGCGGGCGCGCTGAGACAGGCGAACATCATCATGCCGGGGAACTCAAGCGTGTAGCTCAGTTCGTGGTGCATGCACATCGGCTGGTTCGGAGGCCACTTCGATGAGGAGTACACGCCGTCGGAGTAGGTCCGCCGGGGCGCGAAGACCTCCTTCTCGGTCATCAGACCCGCGGCCAGCTTCGAGAAGACGGCGCCCGTTCCGACCGCGTCGCGCAGCCCGAGGCCGCGGACCAGGACCGAACCGTGCTCGGCGACGACAGCGCGCAGCGCGTCCCGGTGCTCGGCCGCCCAGCTCAGCGCGTCGCCGGTGGTCTCGGCCCGCAGCAGCGGGAGTTTGCCGGGTTCACGTTCCACGTCGACCAGCGACGCCGTGGATAGGGACGACATCTCGATGTCCTTTCAGTTGCCAGTCAGGAAGAAGCGAACAGATCGGCGGCGCGCAGCACGGCCTCCGCCGCCTCGGTCGGGCGGGTGCGCGGGAAGTAGTGGCCTCCGTCGGCGAGCTCGTGCAGGTCGACCTGTTCGGCCAGGAGCTGCCAGTCGCGGTACCGGCGCGGGTAATCCGCCGCGCTCGGGTCGTCGGCGGCAACGACCACGGTGACCGGCGCGGACAGCTTGAGCGCCGGTGGGTTGTCCAGGGCGTCGGCGAAATAGTGGTGTGCGGACACACAGTCGTGCCGGTAGGCGGCACCGATGTGCTCGGCGTGCCGGGCATCCAACTCACCGAGCTCGGTGTATCCACCGTCCGCGCTCAGCCCCGCGGCGATCTCGGCGTCGCTTCGCCCGGTCAGCTCCGTGATGGTGGCGCGCCGGTCGGCGGCGCTTCCGAGCAGCTGCGCGCCGAGGAACACCCGCTGGACGTCCACCCCGCGCTCCTGCAGCTTCCTGGCCGTCTCCACGGCCGACGCGGTGCCCGAGGAATGGCCCCACAGCAGGACCTTCGTCAGGCCGTGCCGGATGATCTCGTCGACGACCTGCTCGACCACCTGTGCCATCGGCGCGAACGGCTCGCTCTCGGCAGCCACGTCGTGACCGGGCAGCTCGACGGCGAAGACCGCCGGGCCGCCGGCCGACAGTGCCCTGGCCATCGGCTGGAAGTTCACCGCGTTGCCGCCGGCGTAGGGGAAGCACACCAGGGCAGCGGGCTGCGTACCGTCCGATTCCGACAGCGACTGAAGCAGCCCGGAGCGCCGCTCGGACCTGCCGTCGACCAGCCCGGCCAGATCGGCGAGGACCGGGTGCCGGGTGACGTCCTTGAGGGACACCACGCGGTCCAGGGTGATCGCCAGCTTCACCGCCGACAGCGACGTGCCGCCCCGGTCGAAGAAGTGGTCCCGCCGTCCGATCTGGTTCTCCGGGATGCCGAGCACCTTCGCCCATGCGGCCGCCAGTTGCTGCTCGGTCGGGGTGGTGGGCGCGCGGTACTCGTCCTGGACGGCACCGAGTTCTCCGGCGAGCGCCCGCAGAGTCTCCCTGTCGATCTTGCTGTTGGCCGTCAGCGGCAGACTTTCCCGCCAGTGGAAGGCCGACGGCACCATGTACTCGGGCAGCGACTCACCGAGCCGGTCGAGCAGGACGCCGGCCTCGAGTTGCCGCCGACCGGAGTAGAACGCCACCAGGTGCTTGCTCCGGTCGGCCCGCTCGGTGACCACCACCGCACCGTCGCGAACACCGGGCACCCGCAACAGGGTGTTCTCGATCTCGCCGATCTCGATCCGGAAGCCACGAATCTTCACCTGGTTGTCCCGGCGGCCGAGGAACTCCAGCTTGCCCCCGGGCTGCCAGCGGCCGTAGTCGCCGCCCCGGTAGAGCCGGGCACCCTCACGGTGCGGATCGGCCAGATAGGCCTGCCGGGTGCGCTCCGGGTCGTTGACGTATCCGCGGCCGACGCAGACGCCGGAGAAGACGATCAGACCGGGGGCGCCGAGCGGTACCGGGGTCAGGTGCTCGTCGACGACATACACGTGCACGTTGTTGACCGCGGGACCCAGCAGGATCCGGTCCCCGTCGGGCATGCGGTCCATGACCTCGTGGTTCGTGTCGTCCGAGGTCTCGGTCAGCCCGTAGGCGTTGACCAGCTTGATCCCGGGCTGGGAGGCGAACCATCGCTGCGCGAGCTCCTTCTTCAGCGCCTCGCCGGTGACCGACACGCACCGCAGGTCCGGCAGCTCGCGGGGGCGCTGCTGCAGACAGGACACGACGACGTCCAGGTAGGAGGGTACGACCTGGAGGACGGCGACCCGGCCGTCAATGATCTTGTCGACGAACCGCTGGACGTCCAGGATCACCTCCTGCTCCACCAGCAGGGTCCGTCCGCCGACCAGCAGCCCGGAGACCAGTTGCCACAGCGAGATGTCGAAGCACTGGGGTGCGGTCTGGGCGACCACCTGTCCCTCGCCGATCCCCAGGTCGTCGATCTTGGCGTAGAGGTGGTTCAGCATGCCCGCGTGCTCGCACATCGCGCCCTTGGGCTCGCCCGTGGAGCCGGAGGTGAAATAGATGTAGGCGAGCTGGTCCGGCTCGACGCGGAGGCTCAGATCGTCGTCGGCATGGTCCTCCTCGTAGGCAGCGCCGACGAAGAGCTTCTGGATCCCGGACAGAGAGCCGAGGGCCTGGTCGAGCGTGGAGGTGCTGCCGGGTTCGGTCAGCACGAGTCCGCATGCGGCACGGGAGAGCATGGTCGCGACGCGATCGGCCGGGAAGTGCGGCTCGATGGGCAGGTACACGCCGCCGGCCTTGAAGACAGCGAGGACGGCGGCCATCCAGTCCAGGTTGCGCTCGGTCACCACCGCGACGACACCCTCGCGGCGCAGCCCCCGCGCCAACAGGGCTCGTCCCACCCGGTTGGCGCGCGCGTTGAGTTCCCGATACGTCAGCTGCTGCTCCCCGTGCACCGCGGCGACGGAATCCGGGTGAGCGGCCACCCGCTGCTCGAACAGCTCGTGGAACCGGTGGTCCGGCAGCTCCCGGCGTGGACCGGCGAGTTCTTCGAGCTGGAAGTGGAGTTCCTCGGCGGAGAGCAGGCTCTGCCGCGCGTGCTCGGCGTCCGGATCGGCGGCGACGAGCGCGAGCGCGGTGAGGTGGTAACCGGCGATCCTGACGGCGCAGTCCGTGTCGAGCGCCTCGGTCCGGTACCGCAGTCGCAGCATGAGGCGGCCGTCGCGTTGCGAAACTCCCACCCACAGCACGGTGTTACCGGCGATTTCGCCGCCCGAGCCGTGCGGATCGAAGACGGTCTCGATCGGCGGTTCGGCCAGGCCCAGCTCGCGCCTGAGCTCATCGACCGGAAAGTCCTTGTGCAACAGCAGATCCGACACGGCTCGATGGGCATCCATCAGCAGCGCCCGCCACGGGCCGAGGTCGGTCTTCAGCCGGCAGGGCAGCGGCCGGCCGCCCTCCACAGTGACGTAACCGGTCGCGACCTCGCGCTCGCCGGACAGTGCGGCAAGCACCTTGGCGTGCGCGGCCAGCAGCACGGAGTCGAGCGGCACCGCCAGGTCCTTGGCCAACCGGCCCAACGCTGCCACGACGTCGTCCGGGATCGCCGCTTCGTGTTCGCCGACGCCCGTCACCGGATCGAGGGTCCACCGCGGTACGGCGGTGAATCCACCGGCGAGGAGCACCGCGCGCCAGAATTCCCGGTCGGCCTGCACTTGCTTTCCCATCTGGTCGTCCCTCTCCATTCACCGTCGCCACCGAGCCGTTCGCGCCGACAGGGGCGGCGCTGCTATCCCTTCCGCGTCAGTGCCTCGGGCTGATAGGAGGCATCTCGCATCTCCGTGGCGGGGTTTCCTCCCCAGCGTGCGTGCTGTGGGACTTCTTCGCCTTTCATGAGAAAGGAGTCGGGGGCGAGTGCCGCGCCGTCGCCCATCGTCACGCCGTAGTGGACGTGGGCTCCCACACCGAGGGTGCAGCCGGCGGCGATGGTGCTGCGATCGGACTTGAAGGTGCCGTCCTCCTGCGAGTGGCACTGGATCTTGCTTCCCGCATTGAGCGTGCAGTCGCTCCCGATGGTGGTGAGCGTCCGCTCCGTCAAATAGCAGCCGTCGTCGAAGACCCTGCTGCCGATCCGAACACCCAGCATCCGCCAGATCACGTTTTTGAAAGGGGTGCCGTTGAAGACATTGAGATACGTGTCGGGCACCTTCCAGAGACGCTCGTGCCACCAGAAGTACGGGTCGTAGATGGAACACAACTGCGGTCGCAGCGTACGGAATGCCGCGATACCACGCTCCACCAGTACGAAGTAGACAGCGGTGAACCCGAGACTGAGCACCAGGAACACAGCGATCAGCACATGTCCGTACGCGTCGTACAGTTCGGCGTTCGCGAGGCCGAGCATCGTGAGCACGAAGAAGTGCAGCCACCGCACGAGCAGGAAGAACACCATCGAGCGGATGTTGTAGCGGTTCTTCGCGGCGAGGCTGCGGCGCAACTCGTCGCCGGTCCGAAGGTGGTCGAACCGGGAGTCGCGCTCTACCGACCGGGGAATCTCGAAGCAAGGCGAGCCGAGCAGGCCCACGCCCTCGCGCACCTCGCCGTCGAGCGGAACCATCACCTTCGTCGCAAGGAGACAGTTCTCACCCGTTCTGGCCCCTGAGGGATAGGCGATGTTGTTCCCGAGAAAGTTGTATGGCCCGATCGAGGCCCGGGACACCCGGAAGGACGTGCTCGAGAAGTCGGCGTTCACGATGGAGAGCCCGTCGGCGACCATCGTCCCGCTGCCGACAGAGCACAGATACGGGGTCTCGTGCTGCACTTCCGTGCCGAAGTTCGACCCGGTCTGCTCGACCCGGGACAAGTCGTACCCGAGGCCGCGCAAGTATTGGACGATGTAGGAGCTGTCACCGAACAGCCATTTGAAGAACTTGATGTTGGTCATGCGCCCGATCGCCCGGTGCGCCGAGTAGTGGAAGCCGTACAGCGGATAGACCTTGTCCGGCTCGACGACCAGGTTAAGCAGGCGCGGAACGGTGAACAGTACGGCCAGACCCACGACGACGAAGCCGAAGAACAACACCAGGGACAGGATCAGCGCGTCTACGTAGAGATCCGTCGATGTGAACCCCATACTGCCCGGGCCCAGCCGGTTTTGCAGCGCCGGAACCAGGGTCACCAGCATGTACGCGCCCCCGACAGCCAGCGGCACGTAGAGGAAGAACAGCTGGAGCACGGTGACGAGACCGAAGCCCGCCCGGCGCAGCGTGCTGCACCTGGCCGGCCCGATCCTCAGGTAGTCGTGCTGCGTGACCTGTGCCGGGGATCCGTGCCAGCGCTGACCGCCCGGGACCGCCTGGCCGCTGTACAGCGTGGACGTGTGGCCGAGCTGCGCCCCGTCGCCCATCGATGTGTCGATGTCGAGGACGGTCTTCTCGCCGATGAACACGTCCCGGCCAAGGGTGACGCGGCCGGTCTGGATGCGGCCGGCATGCGCCCGGTAGCAGAGGAAGAACGAGTCCTTGCGGATCACCGTGTCGGCGCCGATCGTGAGCAGGTCGGGGCAGACCGGAACGTTGCGGGAGAGGATCGTGACCCCCTTGCCGATCCGCGCGCCCAGGGCCCGCAGGTACAGCACGTACAAGGGATTGCCGACAAAGAAGATCATCGGGTTGGCGTGGATCAGCACCTTGACGGTCCAGAACCGCAGATACGTCAGACCCCAGACCGGGAACTCGCGCGATTTCCACCGGCCGACGAGGAGCCATTTGGCCGCGATGGGGAAGGTGCACAGGCCGACGAAGCCGGCGCCGCCGAAGACGAACGATCGCAGGTAGATGTCGATCACATCCGAGCCGGCGGCGACCCATGCATAGCCCAGGTCGGCAACAAGTCCGGCGAGGAATGAATATCCCAGGAAGAGCAGGAACTGCAGCGTTCCGCAGAGGGCGTACCGCACCGTGCCGACCGGGGTCACCACCTCGGTCGACGCCGTGACCGACGACTCGACAGGGACGGGCGCGGCTTCCGCGAGCCCCGTCGCCAGGCTTCGGATCGTCGGGTTCCGGTAGATGTCCTTCATCGACGCCGACGGGAGGTCCGGCCGCTTCCTGACCCGTGCGCAGAAGTGGGCCATCACCAACGAGTTGGCGCCGAGATCATCGAAGAAGTGGCTGTCGACCGACACCCGTTCGACGCACATGACGTCAGCGAGCACCTTGGCGAGATCTCTCTCGATGCCGGTCTCCGGGTCGGTGTACCCGCACGTGTCGTTCGCGGATTCATTCGGCTCGGGCGTCAGGACTTCGAGGGATTTCTCCTCCATGCGAGCTCCTTGAGGAACTTTCGAGAGTCGTCGGCCATGACGGTCGGCGTCCTGCTACGCGCGCCTTTCGATGGCCGGATCGAATAGTCCGGAAGTCATGAGGCCGGGTCTGTTGTCCGGTTCAATAACCGTTGCCTCAGTCTCAGCTGACCACCGTCGGGCTGCCACTCGAACTGCCCGGTTCATTCCTTGTCCACGGTCCCGGCCGGTGCGACGGCGACGAGCTGCGGATCGGTCTTGCCCTACTGCATGCGAGTGGCGTGTGCATGACCCTGGAGGGAGCTGCGCCGGGGCGCGTGACAGTCAATTGGGAGAGCGCGGCGGGGTGGTGACGGCACCCGAGACGCCGCGGCTTCGAGGCGGCTGAGCGGCGCCCACACGCTTCTCGGTGGTGGCGCGGTGGCACACGCGGCCGAAACCATCTCATGTGACTGGATCCGGTGAGGTACGGCCATCCGGGGGTAACGGCCCAAGGGCTGTCCCGTAACCCCCGGCGGGCGCGCGACGACAGCTACGGCACCTCGCCGCGTTGTCGGAACGCCCGAATACGACCGGTACGAGGACGCCCCTCCGCCTTGCGATGCACCGCATCTGAGCCGCGCGCCGATCCACCAGGGATTACGGGACAGCCCTTGGCGACCGCTTCCCTCACCTGGGTCCCCACCGCGCCCACCGCCCCGGCCATCACTATGCCGCGGGTCGCCGACGCCAGGGCTCGAGTCAGCGCTCCAGGACCAGGGCCAGTCCCTGCCCGACACCGATGCACAGCGCGGCCAGCCCCGTGCCCGAGCCCGCTTCGGCGAGCTGGTGGGCGACTGCTCCGGCGATGCGGGCGCCGGAGGCGCCGAGGGGATGTCCGAGGGCGATGGCTCCGCCCCTCGTGTTGAGGAGGCCGGAGTCGAGGTCGGGCAGGGCCGCGAGGCAGCCCAACGCCTGGGCGGCGTAGGCTTCGTTGAGCTCGACGGTGTGCAGGTCGCCGAAGCCGCGCCCGGCCCTCGTCAGGGCCTTGCGAATGGCATCGACCGGGCCCAGACCGAAGTACTGCGGCTCGATGCCGGTCACGGCGCCTGCCCGGATCCTGGCCAGCGGCTCGCGGCCGATCTCGGCCAGCCCGGCCTCGTCGGCCAGCAGCAGGGCTGCGGCGCCGTCGTTGAGGGGCGAGGCGTTGCCGGCTGTGACCGTACCGCCCTCACGGAAGACGGGCTTGAGACGGGCCAGCGCATCGAGAGACGTGTCGTCCCGGATTCCCTCGTCGCGGGCGAGATCGACCCCGTCGACGGGAACCACCTCGGCGTCGTAGGCACCGTCCTTCCACGCCTGTGAGGCCTTCCGATGACTGGCGAGCGCGAAGACGTCCTGGGCCTCGCGGGTGATTCCGTACTTGTCGGCGATCAGCTCTGCGCTCTCGCCGAGCGGGATGGTCCACTCCTCGGGCATGCGCGGGTTGATCATCCTCCAGCCCAGGGTGGTGGAGTACAGCTGCTGGTTTCCTGCCGGGAAGGCTCGTTCCGGTTTGGGCAGCACCCACGGGGCGCGGCTCATGGACTCCACCCCGCCTGCCACCGCGATGGAGACATCGCCGAGCGCCACCGCACGGGCGGCCTGGATGACGGCCTCCATCCCCGAGCCGCACAGCCGGTTGACGGTGGCTCCGGGGACCGTGACGGGCAGGCCGGCCAGCAGTACCGCCATGCGGGCGACATCGCGGTTCTCCTCCCCGGCGCCGTTGGAGTTCCCGAAGAGCACATCGCCGATGAGGCCCGGGTCCAGGGTGGGGCTACGGTCGAGCAGACCACGCAGCACGCCGGCGGCGAGGTCGTCGGGGCGTACCGAGGACAGCGCCCCGCCGTAGCGGCCGATCGGGGTACGGACGGCGTCGACGACGTAGACGTCCCGCAGGTACTCGTTCATCGGGACTCCTTGTGGTGGAGAGTGATGTGGGGGGTGGGTAATGCCGGCCCGCCGGTCCGGGGCGCTGTCCAGGAGCCTCGGCCGACGGGCGATCAGGGGGATGGGCCGACCGCGGTCAGCCGATGGCGTCGGGCACTCGCACGCGCGCGGCGGTACGGCTGACGACGTCGTCCGTGCTGACGTCGGGAGCCGTTTCGACGAGGACGAGACCGTCCTCGGTGACGTCCAGGACGCCGAGGTCGGTGATGATGCGGTCGACGCATGCCCTGCCGGTCAGGGGCAGGGTGCAGGCCTCGACGATCTTCGGGCTGCCGTCCTTGGCGCAGTGGTCCATCACGACGATCACCCGCCGGGCGCCGTGGATGAGATCCATCGCACCGCCCATGCCCTTCACCATCTTGCCCGGGATCATCCAGTTGGCGAGGTCGCCGGCGGCGGAGACCTGCATGGCCCCCAGAATCGCGGCGTCGATGTGACCGCCGCGGATCATCCCGAAGGACAGTGACGAGTCGAAGAAGCTCGCGCCCGGCAGCACCGTGACCGTCTCCTTGCCCGCGTTGATGAGATCCGGGTCCACATCCGCGTCGGCCGGGTACGGGCCGACGCCGAGGATGCCGTTCTCCGACTGGAGCACCACGTGCACCCCTTCGGCGATGTGCTCGGGCACCAGCGTGGGCAGTCCGATGCCGAGGTTCACGTAGTCGCCGTCCTGGATCTCGGCGGCCGCGCGTGCGGCCATCCCGTCCCTGGTCCAAGCCATCAGCGCCGCACCGTCCCTCGTACCGGAGGCGCGGAAACAGTGCGCCGTTCGATCTGCTTGTCCTCGGCCTGCTCCGGGGTCAGTTCGACCACCCGCTGGACGAAGACGCCGGGGAGATGGATCTCGTCCGGGTCCAGCTCGCCGGGCTCGACCAGTTGCTCCACTTCGGCGACGGTGACGCGGCCGGCCATGGCGGCGAGCGGGTTGAAGTTGCGGGCCGAGCGGTGGAAGACGAGATTGCCGTGGCGGTCGCCCTTGGCGGCGCGGACGAGCGCGAAGTCGGTGGTGATGCCGTGCTCGAGCACGTGACGCCGGCCGTCGAACTCGCGTATTTCCTTGGGCGGTGAGGCGACTGCCACGGTGCCGTCCGGTGCGTAGCGCCAGGGCAGGCCGCCGTCGGCGACCTGGGTGCCGACCCCTGCGGGAGTGAAGAAGGCGGGGATGCCGCAGCCGCCGGCTCGCAGGCGCTCGGCGAGCGTGCCCTGCGGCGTCAGCTCGACCAGCAGTTCCCCCGAGAGGTACTGGCGGGCGAACTCCTTGTTGTCGCCGACGTATGAGCCGGTGACACGGGCGATGCGACCCGCGGCGAGGAGGACGCCCAGGCCGCCGCCGTCCACGCCACAGTTGTTCGACACCACGCTGAGCCCGCTCGCGCCGGTCGCGTACAGCGCCTGGATCAGCACGTTGGGAACACCGCTGAGGCCGAAGCCGCCCACGGCCAACGATGCTCCGTCCATGACGCCGGTCAGCGCCTCCTCGGCGGTGGCGACCACCTTGTCCATGTGCACTGCACTCCGTTCGGGTCCGGCAGATCGCCGGACCGGCGTCAGCCTCGGTTCGTGTGATCCTGTGTCGGGCATGTGCCGTGCCGTCAGCACTGGAGCACGGCCCTCAATGCGCCGAGCAGCTCGGCGCAGGCCGAGGAGCCGGCCTGCGGTGCCCGGGAGGACCGCCAGGCGATGTGTCCGTCCGGGCGGACGAGCAGGCAACCGTCCTCGGCCGTCCCCGATGCCCGGCGCCACTCGCCGTAGGCGTCGCGGCTGTCCTCGGAGCCGATGCGCACGCACGTCAGCGAAATCCCCAGGGTGTCCCCGCATTCGGCCGCCGCGGCCTCCCACACGCCACCGGACAGCCCGGTCAGCACGGTGAAGGTGCCCTTGCCGACGATGTCCAGCGTGGACAGCCGGTTGCCGTCGCCGTCGACGAGCCAGGCGTGCGGCAGTTTCGCGCCGGGCCGGGTCGAGGGCTGGTGGAACAGCTCCGGATCCCGTGCCCACACCTCGTCGGCGTCGCCGTCCGGGACGACCGCGGGGGAGACGTAACGCTGGTTCATCTCGACGCCGTGGGCGTTGAACTCGTAGTTCTTCAGCTGGATGGCCTCTTCCAGCGCCTGCCGCCGTTTGGTGCCGTCGGCCGTCTCGCTGCGGCATGCGGCGAGGCCGCCCGCGATGTCGTCCTCCTCGCTGTACTCGTCGAGTCCGAGCGCCTGGAAGATCGGGCCGAACTGGTCGCGGCTGAGGTTGGCGCGGTCGACGATCTGCTTGCCGACCGGCGCCCGCTCGGCGGTGTACGAGTCCAGCAGCCCGGGCCCGGCCTGACCACGGATGACCATGGCGAGCTTCCAGGCCAGGTTGTACGAGTCCTGGATCGAGGTGTTGGAACCGAGGCCGTTGGACGGCGGATGCCGGTGCACCGCGTCCCCGGCGCAGAAGACGCGCCCGGCCGAGTAGGTCGTGGCGTAGCTGTGGTTGACCGTCCACAGCGAGCTCGACGTGATCTCGACGGGGATGTCCCGGTCGCCGATGAGGTCGTGGACGATGTCCCGGGCGGTCGCCTCGTCCATCTCGGGCGGGGGCTGGTCGATGTCGTATCCCCACACCAGCAGCCATTCGTTCCATGGCCGCACCATGCGCACCAGGCCCATGCCGATGCCGCCCATATGGGCGCCGGGACGCATCACCCAGTACAGAACGCTCGGGCGGTGGGCCACGTGCCGGGAGAGATCGGCCTTGAAGGTGATGTTCATGCTGCCGGCCTTGCCGCTCTGCCCGGCGATCGGCAGCCCGATCTGCTCGGCCACACTGCTGCGGCCGCCGTCCGCACCGATCAGATAGCGGGCGCGCACCGTGAACTCGTCTCCGCGCAGCCGGTCCCGGAGCCGGGCGGTGACTCCGTCGGCATCCTGTTCCAGGCTGAGGAACTCCGTGTCGAAACGGACCTTGGCGCCCCGCTCCGCGGCGTTCTTCACCAGGATCGGTTCCAGATAGGTCTGCGGAAGGTCGATCATCTGCACGGGGCTGGCGGCACCGTACTCGGTCGCCGCGTGCGGTCCGGTGCCCCAGCTGCGGATCCGGCCGATCTCCTCGCCGGCCAGGGCGGTGCACAGGACGGTGTCGCCCATGAGCTCGGCGGGGCTTCCGGCCGCGGTGGCTTCGGCGTCGACACCGAGGTCGCGCAGCACCTCCATGGTGCGCTGATTGGTGATGTGCGCGCGGGGGGTGTTGGCCAGCCAGCCGTACTTGGTGACCAGCAGGGTGCGGATGCCGTAAGTGGCCAGAAGCAGGGCCGCGGAGCCGCCGGCGGGGCCGCTGCCGACCACAAGGACGTCGGTGTCGTAGGAGTGGGTCGATTCCATGGGACTGCTCCTCGTCAGCTTGCCGGTGCGTCGGCGATGTGGGCGATGCGGAAGGTGAACTGCAGGCTGCGCCACTCACCGTCGACGGCGCGGCCGTCCGGGGTGGGGCCGGTGCGGGGCGCGAAGTCGATGACGAGGCCCTCCTTGACGCCGAACACGGTGTCGGAGTCCAGGTAGGGGCCGCCCTTCACGAACAACTGGGTGACCAGGCGCCGGTGGCCGGGTGCGGAGATCATGAAGTGGAGGTGGGGAGCGCGGTACGGATGACGGCTGACGGCCTGGAGCATCTGCCCCACCGGACCGTCGTCCGGGATCGGATACTCGGCCGGCAGGATCGTCCAGAAGCGCAGCCGTCCCTCGGCGTCCGTGCGCAGGCGTCCTCGCAGCACCGGGCCTTCGTGCTCGGGCAGCTGGACGTCGTAGAACCCGTCCTTGTTGGCCTGCCACACATCCACGACGGCGTCCGGCAGTGGGTGGTCGTCCGTGTCGGTGATGCGGATGTCGGCCCACAGGGGAGTGCCGGCGACACCCCGTGAGATGTCGGCGCCCTGCGCGGTCTCCGGCGGGCCGTCCGTGTAGAACGGTCCGAGCACCGCTGACGGTGTGGTCTCGGGGGTGCGCGAATTGGTGAGCAGGTCGACGATGCTGGAGACCCCGAGCGTGTCGGACAGCAGCACGAACTCCTGACGGGTGCTCGTGCAGATCTGACCGGTGCGGGTCAGGAAGTCGATGGCGTGCTGCCACTCCGATTCGGTGACGTCGTTGCTTGTCACGAAGTGGTGCAGGTGCCGTACGAGGTCACCGAGCAGCTGCCCGACCCGCGGGTCCGGTGCGTCGGCGAAGCTCGCCACCACCTGCTCGGTAAGGCGCTCCAGGTCCGCAGGCGCCCCGAGTGCCGGGGGAGCCTGCACCGCGGGAACTGCCGGACGGCGGCCCCGCCAGGCATCCTGCAGCAGGCTCTCGATGCCCTGGTACGTCAGCTCCCGGGGGTTCGGGTACGGCGTGGCGACGGCCAGCCGCGCGGCCTCCGGCAGATCCGCTTGCGCCATGCCCAGCCGGTCCAGCGAGGTGGGGCCTCCCACGGAGGCGATCAGGTCGAACACCCCGCTCGGGGCGTCTGCCACACCCAGTGCCTCGGCGATCCGGCTCATGACGTCCCTGGCCGCAGGGGCGTTGTAGGCCATGGCGTGCGGCAGGATCACCGTGTGTGTTTCGGCGTGCGGCAGGCCGAACGTACCGCCCAGTGTGTGGCACAGCTTGTGGTGGAGTCCCATGCCGACGGAGGCGAGGCAGGTACCGGCCAGCCATGCGGCATGGAGAAGGTCGGCACGTGCCGCGGTGTCGGACGGCTCGGCGACGAGAGCCGGCAGGGCGCGGGCGATCCTGCCGACCGCGTCGAGCGCCATGCCGTCGATCACCGGGTTCGCCTGCGGCGAGTACAAGGCCTCCACTGCGTGGGCGAGGGCGTTGACTCCGCTGGTGACCGACATGCCCACCGGCAGGTCACGGGTGAACTCGACGTCGTAGACGACGGTCTCGGGCAGAATCGCGGGCGAGGACTGGGTGACCTTGCGTCCGCCGTGCGTCTCACCCAGCACGGGGGTGACCTCGGAGCCCGCGTATGTGGTGGGAAGGATCAGCTGCGGGAGATCGGTGCGCAGCGCGAGTGCTTTGGCCAGCCCTGTCGTGGAACCGCCGCCGACAGCCACCAGACAGTCGGCGGAGTGTTCCCGGAGCACGTCGAGCGCTCGCTCGGTCACCTCCACCGGGGTGTGCATCGCGGCACCGTCGAACTCCGCCACGGTGAGGTCTCCGAGGACATCACGCACGCGGGCGGCGGCCTTGGCCACCGCCGGGCCGGCCAGGAGCAGGACGCGGGAGCAGCCGAGCCGCTCGACTTCGTCGCGGACCTGACCGACCGTTCCGGTGCCGAAGATGACCCGCGAGGGGTGGGAGGTGTGGACGAAGTTCCTCATCGCTTTCCGCCTTCGCATGTGCCGTGGGGGTCCTTGGACGTCTGCCACCGAGTGTCGGGGCTGTGGACATCCCGTTTCCTGCACGTTTCGCGCGTATCTTCTGCCGGATCGGCGCGGCGCCATGGTCGTGAGAGGGGCCGCGGACGGGTTTGCGCCACATCGGGAGGCGGAGCAGGGCGCGTACGGTGGGGGCGGGCCGGAGTGAATGCGGCGGCGCGGGACTTGGAATCGAAGGTCAGCAAGCCCGGCGGAAGGCAGCAGGGGTCGTGCCCAGCTTGGCGCGCATCACGCGGGTCAGGTGCTCCTGATGGGAGAAGCCGCAGTGGGCGGCCAGGTCGGCTATGGGCAGCGTTGTGGTGCGCAGCAGCCGACGTGCGTGGTCCAGCCGCAGTTGGAGCAGGAACTGGTGGGGTGACTTACCGGTGCTGGCTCTGAACTGCCTGCTGAACTGGCTCGCGCTCAGACCGGTGACCGAGGCCAACTCGGCTACGGGCAGCGGCTCGGAGAGCCGTGTCTCCATCAACTCACGTGCGGACATGAGCTGTCCGCTCGTCAGTCCTGATGACGCGCTGTCGCGGTCCACGGACCGGCCGGCCGCGTGTGTCCGGGCGAGCTGAGCAGCGAGTGTCCCCAAAAGGTGATCCACGTAGGTACGGGCGGAGGGCTCCCGGAGCCGCACGACGCCGTCCAGAGCCAGGACGAGTTGCTCGATCAGCGGATCGGAGCTGCCCAGCTCCTCGGCGAGTTCCACCGTCCCGCCCTCACCGTGTGCTTCCTGCAGGACCGAGTCGCTGAGATACAGGTGGACGGTGTCGAGTCCCCCTTGGAGCTCGACGTCCAGCGCGCGGCCCGCGGGGTGGAGGAAGATCCCCCCGGCCGGGATCCGCTGGGCCCGCATCGACCGGCTGATGCGGCGCCGGACGGTCACCGGGCCGCCCAGGTGCAGGATCAGCAGGTGGGTGGGTGCAGCCTCGAATGTCGCGTGATACGGCTGTTCCCGCTGGGTGGAGACGTAGGCGTGCTCCCAGCCCAGTCCTGAGCTGGTCCGCTCCGGGCTCACCCCTGGCCGGCGCAGGATGCCGGCGGTGTCGAGGAGCCCCAGCTCAGGCATGGTTTCGCCCGAGGTCGAAAGTCCCATGCGATTCTCCCGTGCGGTCCGCGCCATATCATTTTATTGAATGTTGGATCATTGTGATGTATTCCCTGCCGGGCCGCCAGGGCCTGCCCACTGATCCGGCCGGCCTTCGGCGAGCGTCTGCCTAAGGGCTGTCCCGTAATCCCCGGCGGGCGCGCGACGACGGCCACGGCACCTCGCCGCGTTGTCAGAACGCCCGAATACGACCGGTATGAGGACGCCCCTCCGCCTTGCGATGCACCGCATCCGACGCCAAGCGCCGATCCACCAGGGATTACGGGACAGCCCTTGGTCGCGCGGGTTGCCGTAGGCGGCGGCCCCTTCCGACCTGAACCCGACATCAGCACCCCTGATCACCTCGCGCGTGCTGAGCCGCGCGGGCGGCCGGCAACGGCGCCAGGTGAGGGGCGGGGTGCGCCCCCGCCCCTCACGGTCGACCTCCGGCCGGACCAGACCGGCGCCTCGCGGAGCCGTGCGCTGTCCTGGAGTACTCCGACCGTCGCTCAGCAGCTCACAGGCTTCGTCCAGGAGCATTCGAGGTCGGTGCGCCCGGACTGCGCATCCCTGGCAGTGGGCGTATCGGTCGAGGGACGATCGGACCGGGCCGTACCTTGCGGCTGCTGTGCGCCCTTCACGCTGTAACCCGCGAGCGCCGCTCCGACCGCATCCTCGATGTTCTTGACCGAGCTCGCGACGTAGTTGTTGCTGACGAAGCTGAAGACGAGCTTGCGGCCGTCGGCGTCCGTGACATAGCCGGAGAGCCCCGAGACGCCGGTCAGCGAGCCGGTCTTGCCGTGCAGATTGCCCGCAGCCGAGGTCCCGCACATGCGGGAGCGCAGCGTCCCGCCGGCCATCCGGTCGGACACGCAGGCGATCGGCAGGGCGTCGTACCACTCCTGGAACCACGGTTGATGGCGTGCGGCGACCAGCAGTTCGGTGAACTGCTCGGTGGACACCACGTCCATCCTCGACAGGCCGGAGCCGTCCATCTGACGCAGGTCAGCGGGGTCCAATCCGAGGGTACGCAGGTGGTCAGCGATCGCCGACAGCCCGGCCGACCAGGTGCCGCTGCCCTTCACCTCGTAACCGATGGTCTTGACCAGCACCTCGGCATGGTTGTTGTTGGACAGCTTCAGAAACGGGGTCAGCAGGTCCTTCAGCGGCATCGACGGATGGGACGCCAAAGTCGTGGCACCCTGCGGAACGGCCTTGCCCAGCACCGTCCCCCGGGTCACCTTCACTCCGTGTGCGGCCAGCGCGTCCGCGAAGACGGCGGTCGCATAGCCTGTGGGCTCCCAGACGCTGGTCCACGACGTGGCGGGTGCGCTCTCGACGGGGATCTTGCCGCTGACCACGATGGTGTTGCTGCCATGCATGCGATCGACGGTGATTGTACGACTCTCACCGGCGGCGACCGTGGTGGCACGGTTGTCGATGCGGACGTAGTCGTTGGACGGGGTGGCTTTCACCGCGGGCGCTGCGCCGGGCGCGGAGCCCGGGGTCACCGAGAGGAGCACGGTGCCCGCGTCGTAGTCGGTGTCCGGGGCCACCGTCAGTGGAGAGATCTGCGACGAGTAGTAGGCGGACTCGTCGTCGGCCGCCCAGGACGCGCCCAGCCGGTTGCTGTCGAACCGGGTGTCGTCAGCGACCAGTCGGCCGGTGATCCGGCGGATCCCGGATGCGGCGACCGTGGCGGCCAGCCGGTCGTAGTCCTCGGCCAGCATCGTGGGGTCGCCGGTGCCGCGAAGATACAGGTCGCCCTGGATCACGGACCCGTGTCGGGAGCCGTCCGCGAGTACATCGGTACTGAACCGGTAGTCGGGGCCGAGCAGCGCCATGGCCGCGGTCGACGTCAGAAGCTTCGTACTGGATGCGGGGACCAGACGCCCGTCGCCGTTGTGTTGATAGAGCGTCTGCCCGGTTTCGGCGTCGCTGACGACGACTCCGACCTGGGCGCCGTTCAGCCGGGTGTCGCTGAGGATGTGGTCAAGGGTTTGCGACAGGCCGGGCGCCGGGGTGTCTGCCCCGGCCGGGGCTCCTGAGGTGGCGGTGAGAGTCAGGCTCGCGGCGACGGCCCAGAGCAAGGCCCGATGGCGGAATCTTCGGTGAATCGTTGGCATGCGCATGGAAAGAGATCATCAGGCATCCGGATCCTCGGCGGAAGGCCTACGTCGTTCGGATCCGAGGGCGGCCGGGCCGGGGTGCCAAGGCGTGGCGGTGGGCCGGAGCTGTACTCCTGTCCGCCTGCCCTGGACGACCTTCAGCGGAGGTCCTTCTTCCTGGCCCGTGCCCAACGATGGTCTTGGACGAGCAGCGTCACAGGCTTCTCGGCTGAGCGAAATCAGGGGGGGTGTCGCTGGTTGCCGGGCGGGGACTTCGCCCCCGCCCGGCATGGTTCAGCGCACGTCCTTCAACTTACCGTCTGTGGTGAGTTGCAACGCCCCGGTCAGGGCTTGGTCGCAGCCGTCTTCGGCCTGTTTCAGAGTGATTGTGTGTGAGGCGTTCAGGATTGGCGTGCCCGAATCGTCCGACAGCCGAAGTGTCACACGTGGTGTCCGGTCGTTGAAGCTCTTCGGGAGATCCACCGAGACGTGCACCTGGTCGCCGTACACCCGCAGTGCACCCGTCGTGCAGTGTTTTGCGGCGCACAACCGGTACGTGGTGGCCGTGTCGTAGGGCAGGGATTCGGCCCGCCAGGACACGCCAACCGTCGGGATGAGGTCGAGCGCTGGGCACGGTTCCGGACGCCCACCGCAAGCAGTGAGCGTGGCCAGGGCTGCGAGTGTGACCCCGGCGCAGCGCAGTGCGCGGGTCAATACTTCTTCACCAGGCCGGGCAGTGCGTCCTCGGCCAGCTTGATGTCGGTAAACAGAATCCGGGCCTCGGACTCATTGGCGGCCTCGGCCGGCCCGAGGTCGGGCGCCGGCGGCACGGCCGACGCTGACACTGGCTCGGTGTCCGCCTGTGCTTCGTAGTTGGCCGCTGCTGCGAAGCCACCGGTGAGGGTCAGCACCAACATGGCGGCGGCGGCCCGTTGCCCACTTCGCCATCGGGGTCTTCGCCTGTTGTGTACGTTCGTCGGCGGCATTGTGCCCCTCCCCAATTTGTCCCGAGCAAGATCGCTGGGAGCATGAGTATGCAGGAGTCCCCAGCGTTCATGGACAGGTCAACTGAAGAAGCGACACCGACCTGAGAGGGCGTTTGCGCAGGTAAGTTCCAGAAGGCGGCTTTGCTCATTGTCCTTCTTGCTCAGGTTCGGGGAGTACGCGAACTTCGTCGCCTCCTGCCGTGCAGGCCCTGCAGTCCGTTTCGCTCGCTTCTGTCCGACGCCCGATGGACCCTGATCGAGCCGCCCCTGACGGCGTGGCGGAAAGCCCGGCTCCAGGGCCTCGGCGTGAAAGCGAATGAGTGGGTTCACGGCACTGCACCACGTCAGAGACACCACCTTCGCCGAGGACGCCTCACAGCTCCGGACGGGCAACGGGCCCCGCGCCATGGCTACCTGGCGCAACCTCGTCATCGGAGCCCTTCTCCTTACCGGCCGCCACGGCATCGCCGCCGCCCTCAGAAGGAACACCCGCGACGCCACCCGGCCGCTGCACATCCTGGACATTCCATGATCAGAAAGCGGTCGAACCGGCTTCACGCCGAGGCCCTGTGTCCGCAACCGGTACAACTTCCCGTTCATGTGGTGAACATGGTGGATCTGGAGGGCAGCTGATCGGGATTCAGGTGACATCGGCTGATTCAATCGGTTCGGAATAGACCTTGCCCCGACTCCGTCACGACGCACCTGATACGCGACGTAATTCTTGCCGGATCGAATCGATTACGAGGGCCGCGCAACGTGGGAACACACCAGGCGCCAAGGGGTGCACGCGAGCGCATGCCGACTTGCAGGGTTTGCTTCAACACGGCGTCTCCTCTGATGAATGGATGGAGTTGGACAGGGTTGTGGTGGAAGGAATCGAAGGGTGGAATGCTTGCCTCTCGACTCCGTGGCACTTCCCCTTCTTCCAGCGGTCGCTGGATCAACGCCAACGCAAGGCGGAAAGTGGGGCGTTACCGTATTGCATCCGGAGCAGGCGTGCGCACTGCCGGTTTCGACGCGCAGGATGAGGACGGATTCGCATGATCAGCCGAGGCACTGACTGCCGTCGAAGGCTGTCCCGCATCGCCGAGCAGAGGCCTCGCTGCATTGCTCCGGCCTGTCGTGCGACCGATTCCGAATTCCTCCGCGAACCGGGCGGGCCCGAGGAGTACTCGTCCGAAGGGGCGAAGAGAAGGATCTTGCGGTGTGCTCCCGCATTGCCGAGAAGCTGAAGAAGGTCGATCCGGCAGCCTTCGAAGGCCGCGTCGGGTTCATCCGGCCGGAGCTCCTCGACCGCCGGCTCAGCGATGGTGATCACGATGCGCCTCGTCCGGACGGCTGGTGTGCGGCAAGCCGGTGACCGGGCGATGGTCGCGCGGCGAGAGCGACGCAGCGACACGATGATCAGCACCCCGGGCTCCCCATGGCCATCACTTCTCTCGTGCTGCCGGACGGCCCCGGCGGGCGGGTAGGGCGTTTGCGCACCGTGACAGCCATGCCGATGGGGCGTACGGCACCTCCTGCGCCCATCGGGACCGTCGTTCGCGTGAGCCTGCGCGCCCCGGCCGGTGCGCGGCCGCTCGTGTGCCGCAGCCGGTGGAGCGCGTGACGCGCTGCCGCATCAGCTGTCGCCTCCCGCGGGGGGACGCCCGTCCCGACGAGTCGATGGACGGTCGCCCGCCCATAGATGTCTTAAATGTCGGAATTCTGGCAATGAATAGGAATTGCTCGCTTTGCCAGTGAATGCATGATCCGCACAGGTCGAGGTCCTGCCTGCCGGGCAAATCGCCCATTTCGGGCCGAGTGGTGAGAGTCACTTTCCCGGCCCGCGGACGCAACGGCGTACCGCTCGGTTCCCTTCCCCGCAAAGAAAGTTGGCTTCGCGGGCGGGTGTGGATTGCGGATAATTCCCCGACTCGATCTTGTAAATGAATTGTGATCGAAAAGTGGGGGCTTGTTCAGGTCGGAGTTTCTCGCTTACGGTCACCGTCAATCCGGATGGAACGCCGAATCCTGCCGCCGTCCGGGAATCCGACCACCCACGTACGGCAGGAGCGGGGGACCCAGGTAAGCAGCCGATCCGGTATCCGGAACGGCTAGGGGTGAAGCCGTATTCCCATACGGCCAGGCAACTCCAGCCTGAACCCGACAGCTCACCTCGTAGGCGACGGAGAGGAATGCATCATGCCCGCAACGGGTAACCACCGTCGTCGTAAGTCCAGTTCGCTGAGTCGCGGTTTCATCGCCGTGACCGCGGGCGGAGCCGCTCTCGCACTTCCTGTGATCGGTGCGACCACTGCTTCGGCAGCGCCGGCACAGTCCGTCGCCACCGTCACAAAGACTGTGGCGCCCGCTGTGGCCCCGGCCAAGGGAATTTCCGCTGTGAAGGCCACGCCCTCCGTCTATTCCGTGATAGCCGGTGACACTCTTTACAAGATCGCCACTGGACATTCCGTGAGTGGTGGCTGGCAGCAGCTGTACCAGGACAATCGCGAGGTCATCGGAGCCAACCCCGCCCTGATCAGCCCGGGCATGAAGCTGACCCTCGGTGCCAAGGCTGAGACCCCGGCTGTCGAGTCCAAGCCCGCCGCGAGCAGTGCCACTCCCGCCGCCGCGAAGCCCACGACGTACACGAACGACCTCGACGGCTGGATCAAGGAGTCGCTGGCTGTCATGGCGCAGCACGGCATCCCCGGCAGCTACGACGGCATCCACCGCAACATCATGCGCGAGTCCTCGGGCAACCCCAAGGCCATCAACAACTGGGACTCGAACGCCGCCAAGGGCACGCCGTCCAAGGGGCTCCTGCAGGTCATCGACCCCACGTTCAAGGCCTACCACGTGTCCGGCACGTCGATGGACCCCTACGACCCGGTCGCCAACATCACGGCTGCGTGCAACTACGCCGCCGCCAAGTACGGTTCGATCGACAACGTGTTCGGGGCGTACTGACGCCCGGTTGCGTTGATACCGGTTCAGGAGTGACGGGTGGCGAGGGTCCGAGGGGGCCTCGCCACCCGTTCCTGTCTCTGCTCGATGGATTCACATGTCGACCGCCGCGATCAGCAGGGGCGCGGGGCGACGATCAGAAGTCGATCCGCATGACGGCCCGCCTGGGTGTGGGCCTGCTCACCTCGACGAACCCTGCGTCGGCGAAGACGTCACGGCTGCCGACGTGGAGTTCGCCCCAGGTGATTTCCACCCCTGGCCGCGTGATCATCGGGTAGCCCTCGACCGCGCGGGCCCCGCGGTCGCGCGCGAAGCCGATCGTGGCGCGCGCGAGTGCGTACGTGATGCCGCGCAGACGGAAGCCCTTGCGGGTGACGAAACAGGTCACGGCCCAGACGCTGTCGTCGGTCCTGTCCTCCTGCCGTCCGGTCCAGGGGACGCGGGCGCGGAGCAGGCGGGGGTAGGACGTCCGGGGCTCGATCGCGCACCATCCGACCGGCTCGTCGTCCAGATAGGCGACGAGACCGCTTGTCGAAGGCGCACCGGCATTTCCGCAACCGGTCTGCTCACGCAGGCGCTCGGCCCGTTCGGCCAGGGGGACCGAACCCCACTGGGAGCCCGTGATCTTGAAGCGCTGGCACTGGCACATGGACGGATAGTCCGTGGTGCCGAAGATCGTCTGCAGGTCGTCCCACGATGCTTCTTCGGCGGGGACGATCGCGAGCTGATCATCCGGGATCGGCTGGGCCATGCCTGGCATCATCACCGCCCCGCCGCTACCGGAACCGGCCTGTCCGAGAGTGTCGGTCTCATCGTGGCGGGTCCTCCCCGACGAGCCCGTCGATGGATTCGCGGATGAGGTCGGCGTGTCCGACATGGCGTGCGTACTCCTCGATGAGGTCGATCAGCAGACGCCGGAGACTGGGTGACTGCCCGCGGGAGTTGGTGAACGCCGCGAGGTGTCCGACGCCACCCTCGGCCAGCGCCTGCCGGACGTTGGCGCGGGAGCGGGCCGCAGTGTCCTGCCAGAGCGCCATGAGTTGCTCGGGGGTGTCCCCGGCGGCCGAGGACCACTCCCAGTCGGGATCGGCGTCCCAGTCCACCGTGTCCCACGGGGGAGCCGGCTCCCGCCCGAGCAGCTTCTGGGACAAGACGTCGTCCTCCACGAGGGCCAGGTGCTTGAGCAGCCCGCCCAGGCTGATCTTCGAGGCGGCGGCCGTCGTCCGCAGGCCGGCCGCGTCCAGACCCGCGCACTTCCACGCCAGCGTCCTGCGCTGGCGTTCCAGGGAACCCACCAGGGTGTCGATCTCGTTGCCCGCGACCGGTGGTTCCTCGAGCAACGGCTCGTTGTTCTCGCTCATGGCGGGCAGGCTACGGCCAATTCCGGTCGATCTGCTTCCGGAATATGGGGAGTTGTTGTCGGAGCGTGAGGAGTCACGATCGAATCCGTCCGAACACCTCATGGGGCTACCGCATCGGCCGTGGATTCCAGCTTCCTCGCCTGATGTTCGCGACCCGTCACCGGGCCCTGCTGCCTGAGTCGCTGCTTGGCGCTCGGCGGCGGTCGAGCGGCACCGAGCCGGGACCGGCCCGCTGTGCGCTGACGCACGGCGTGGTGTGTCCGGGGCGTGCCGTGAGTGGGCGCAAGTTACCCACAGGTATGTAGTGACTTGACACGCAAACGGCAGTAGAACCAGTTTCACTCTGTCGAGAGTGAGGCGTGTCACATGAGTGACTCTACCATGCGTGATGTAGGCCCCAAGGGCGTATCGCGTCGAAGATTCATCACAGGAACTGGTTCTATTTTAGGAGCCGTGGCCCTCGCGGGTCACAGCACCCCGGCCCAGGCCGGGCTCGGTTCCGCAGCCGCTCCGATCGACTCCGGGGCCCATGTCCCGGCCCTCGTGATCGGCACCGGATACGGCGGATCCGTCGCCGCTCTGCGTCTCGCCCAGTCAGGCGTCGACGTGCACATGATCGAAATGGGGATGGCCTGGGACACCGCGGGCCCGGACGGCAAGATCTTCTCCAACACGACATCCCCGGACAGCCGGTCGTACTGGCTCCGCACCAGGACCAAGCAGCCCCTCAGCAACTTCCTCGGTTTCCCCATCGACAAGGACGTCACCCGCAGCACCGGAATCCTCGACGCCGAGGAGTTCGACGGGATCACGGTCTACCAGGGCCGCGGCGTCGGCGGCGGCTCGCTGGTCAACGGTGGCATGGCCGTCACCCCCAAGCGCGAGAACTTCGGAGCCGTACTCCCGTCGGTGGACGCCGACGAGATGTACGGGATCTACTACCCGCGCGCCAATGCCGGCCTCGGGGTCGGCATCATCGATCCAGCCTGGTTCGAGACCGCCGCGTGCTACCAGTACGCCCGGGTCGGGCGTAAGCACGCCCAGCGTGCCGGCTTCCCGTTCGTCTTCGTGCCCACGGTGTACGACTGGGACTACATGAAGCAGGAGGAGGCCGGAACCGTTCCCAGGTCGGCGCTGGCCGGCGAGATCCTGTACGGCAACAACTACGGCAAGAAATCGCTGCAGAAGACGTACATCGACCGGATCAGGGCCACCGGCAGGGTCGCCATCTCGCCGCTGCACAAGGTCACTTCGGTCGCACCGGTGACAGGCGGCGGCTACACGGTCGTCATCGACCAGCTCGACACCGGCGGTGCCACCACGGCCACCAAGACGGTGACCGCGGACCGGGTGTTCTTCGCGGCCGGCAGCGTGGGCACCAGCAAGCTGCTGGTCAAGCTGAAGGCCACCGGCGCGCTCCCCGGCCTGAACAACGAGATCGGCAAAGGGTGGGGCGACAACGGCAACGTCATGTGCGGCCGGGCCAACCACCTGTGGGACCCGACCGGCAGCCTCCAGGCTTCCATCCCCACGGGCGGTATCGACAACTGGGCCGCCGGTGGTGCGTTCGCCGAGGTCGCCCCGCTGCCTACCGGGATCGAGACGTTCGCCTCGTTCTACCTGTCCATCACCAAGAACCCGAACCGGGCCGAGTTCGCCTGGAACGCTGCGACGGGCAAGGTCGACCTGAACTGGCAGACCGCCTGGAAGCAGCCGTCCATCGACGCCGCCAGGACGATCTTCGACAGGATCAACCAGAAGGAGGGGACGATCTACCGGACCGATCTCTTCGGTACCTACAAGATCTGGGGCGACCACCTGACGTACCACCCGCTCGGCGGCGCGGTGCTGAACCGGGCCACCGACAACTACGGCCGCCTGCACGGCTACTCCGGCCTGTATGTCATCGACGGCTCGCTGATCCCCGGCAACACCAGCGTCAATCCGTTCGTCACCATCACCGCGCTCGCCGAACGGAACATCGAGAAGATCATCGCCACCGACCTGTGACGATCAACGGCCGGGCAGCGCGCACACGGTGTCGAGGCCCAGCACATGGTTGAGCCGGCCGAACGCCAGCCATGATCCGATGCTCATGCTCAGCTCCACGATCTCGAGCTGGCTGTAGTGCGCGCTCATCCGGGACCAGAACGTTTCGTCGAGGTTGTGGTGATCGAGGGCGTACCGCTCGGCGTATTCGGCGGCCAACCGGGTCCGGTCGTCGAAGACGTCGGTGGTACGCCACTGGGTCACCGCGTCGGCGAAATCCTCCTCGACCTTCACGCCGTCCCGTTCGGTCCGCCAGTCGAGACAGAAGACGCACCCGTTGATCTGGGCGATCCGCAAACGCGCGGCTTCGAACTCGCGTAGTCCCAGGGTCGTATGGGCGTACACCGCCAGCGAGAAGTTCGATGCGGCGATCCCGATCCCGGGCACCATCTCGCCCCACACGTACTCGATCGCGTCCTTGCCGTCGGGGATGTCGATGTTCATGGTTCTCTCCTTCCGAGCCTGCCGACTGCGGGGCGCAGCGGGACGTCGAGCGCGTCGTAGAGTCCTGGTTCCGCGTTCACGAGCCAGTCGATGGCGTTCACGAGCCGGCCCACCGCGGTGGCGTTCCCGCCCGCGGATCTGTTCTCGCCCTCGTCGGTGGCTTCGACCGTGACCTCGATGCGCGGGCGACCCTCGATGATCACTCGATGCGCACCGTCGCCGTCGGGCGGTGTCGGCCAGTCCGGTGCGCAGGAGGGGTGAATGCGCGTGATGTGCTCGATGACGATGCGGGGTTCGCCTCCGACGATGCCCTGCACTTCGAACCGCACCGCGCCCTGGGTGCCGCCCTCGAACGAGCCCATCGTCCTGGTGCTCACCGTGGCGTCCAGCGGGCGCCGTTCCAACGTCTCCCGGATGTCGTCGAGTTCGGCTCCCAGGGCTCTGGCCATCAGCCGTATCTGCCCACCCCACACCATGGTCGGGACGGTCGGTGCGAGCATCAGTGGCTCGTACTCCATCGGCTGGCCCATGCCGACCAGGTACCGGACCGATTCCTCCTGCTCGTAGGTGGAGTAGTCGAAGATCTCCTGGCAGCGGATCACGTCCACGGAGGTGCCGAGTCCGCTGATCAGCAACGGGAGTACGTCATTGCCCCAGCCGGGGTCGACACCGGAGACGAACAGTGAACCGCCACCGTCCGCGATGGCGGCCAGCACCGGATCCCGCAGCTCAGGCGGGGCGCCCAACTGGTCGTACAGGGCGTACAGCGCCGGGGTGACGACCACGGCCCCCGCCCGGATCGCCCTGCTGATGTCGGCGAGGGCGTCGTCGGGGCGGATGTCGCCGGACGCGGCGTACACCACGGCCCGGGGGCCGGTGGCCAGCACGGCACCGACGTCGTCGTTCGCCACGACCCCCAGCGGACGACCGAGTCCACCGAGCTCGCCCGCGTCACGTCCCACCTTGTCCGGGTTGTGGACGAGCACGGCCGTGAGCTCGAGCGCCGGATGGGCCTCGACAGCGCGGATTGCGGCGCGGCCGACGTTGCCCGTGCCCCAGACCACCGTGGAAATCATGCGCGGAGGGTAGCGAGAGGGCCTATCAGTTCCTAGTGCCGTGACGCGACGAGTTTGCCGGGCGCGGACAGGGGAGGCGGCTCCACCGGCACGTGGCTCGGGCTGCGCGCTACGTCGTCAGGGCGATGGATACACCGCGGCACCGGGTGTGCTGCGCACCGGGCTCGCGGGGTTGGTTCCGGTCATGCTGCCTCGGCCTCCAGACGACTGGGAGCGGCGTGCGGCGAGCGGAGTATGTGGGCCGAGCACGCGGCCACGACGCAGAACCCGAGAGGCAGCAGGAAAGTCAGGTTGAGCGGCATGAAGTGCGTCAGCGGTCCGATGACGGCGGGGCCGGCGAGCATGCCGAGGTAGCCCAGGCCGGCGACGCGCGAGACGTTCGTTCCGGCGGCGCTCGGATCGGCGTGGCCGGCGGCGCTGAAGAGCTGGGGGATGCAGCCGGACAGCCCGGCCCCGAACACGGCCCAGCCGGCCAGGGCCAGCGGGATCCACGTGGAGAAGGTGGCCGTCGTCAGACCGACCGCGGCCAGGGCCGCCCCGTAGCGGAGGATGGCCACCGGCCCGAAGCGCATGGCCACTCGGTCGGCCAGCAGTCGACCGATCGTCATGGCGGTCGAGAACGCACCGTAGGCGAGAGCTGCGACGGCGGCGGAAGCGTTCAGGACATCCCGCAGATGCAGAGTGCTCCAGTCGTTGGCGACGCCTTCGCAGAGCATGAGCATCAGCGCGAGCGCGGCCAGCGCCCAGATGCGGCGGGATGTCCGGTGCGCCGGCTTCGTCGTCACACCGGCGGGAGCCTTCGCGGCAGGGGAGGGGGCGTGTGCGGCAGGCAGGAGCCCGCGGGCGGCGAGCGCGGCGACGGCGAGACCGAGCACGGCCACTGAGCCGAGGGTCACCGCCGGGCTCCAGCCCCAGCTGAGCGTGCGCGCGCCGAGCAGCGCGGCAAGGACGCCGCCGATGGAGAACGTGGCATGGAAGGCGGACATGACGGGGCGTCCGTAACCCCGCTCGACCTGGATGGCGTGCGCGTTCATGCTGACGTCCAGACAGCCGTTGCCGAGTCCGAGCAGCGCAAGTGCCGCTCCCAGCGTCCACGCGTCCGTGGCCAGGCCCGGCAGGACCACGGCTGCGCTGCACAGCGCCGCGCTCAGCGGTACGACGGTGCGGGCGCCCCACCTGTCGGTGAGCGGGCCCGTGATCCGCATCCCCGCGAAGGCTCCCGCGCCGAGGAGCAGCAGCAGCCAGCCGAGCACGGCGTGGCTGATGCCCACGTGGCGCTCGACGGCAGGGATGTGGACGACCCACATCCCCAGGACGAAGCCGTTCAGGGCGAAGTAGGCGGTAGTGACCAGTCGGCCGGTCCGCAGCGATCTCTCCATGCCGATGAACATAACGAACATCTTTGATGTTTGAAAGATTGCATTTTGAACATCAATGGTGTTCTATCGCTGATGTGGCAAGTACGGATCGACTGAGACGGATCACCGAGGCGGTACGCGACGCGGGCAGTGCCGGCGTCGCGGAGCTGGCTGCCCTGACCGGCGCGTCGGAGATGACCATTCGCCGCGACCTGGAGACCCTGGCCGGGCAGGGCATCCTGGAGCGGTACCGCGGAGGAGCGAGGAGCCTGCTGCTGCGCGGCGACGAACCGCCCTTCGGGCTGCGGGCGACGGAGGGACTGGAGGCCAAGCGGCGCATTGCCTCCGAGGTCGCCGGGCTGATCGCCGACGGGGAGTCCGTGGTCCTCGACAGCGGTACCACCTGCCTGGAGGTGGCCCGGGCGCTGGAGCACCGGCGCCTGACGGTCATGCCGCTCTCCCTGCACGCGGTGAACGCGCTGACCGGAGCGCCGGACCTCACGCTTCTGGTGCCGGGCGGCCGCCCCCGGCGGGGCGAGCTCGCACTCACCGGCCCGCTCGCCGAGGCATCGCTGGCCGCCCTGCGTTTCGACACCGCGGTCATCGGCTGCTGCGGACTGAACGCGGCGAACGGCCTGACCGCGTACGACTTGGACGACGCCGCCACCAAGCGGGCCGCGATCGCATCGGCCCGCCGGGTCATCGCGGTCACGGACGGCGCGAAGTTGTCCCGTACCGCCCTTGCCTTCGTCGCGCCCGCCACCGCACTGCACGCCGTTGTCACCGACGAGACCGCGCCCGAGGACGAGGTCGACGCATTGGCTGCCGCGGGCGTGCATGTGCGACAGGTATGACCTGTGCGTCAGTTGAACGGCACGCGCCCCGGCGTTCCGTGCTGATGCTGTCCAGATGTGAGTGCTCGCCGCGGTGAGCGCGCTGCGGAGCAGCAGCCTCCGCTGCCCGGTGGGCCGGTCGCCGCTGCTCCACCGCACATGGTTATTCGTGATCGAGATCCATTCCTGCGGCAGGCCGCGAGGGTCGACGACCGCCGCTATTGGCCCTGGTCCGCGTGGCGTTGGCGGCGAGCAGGGCCAAGCCGAGCGGCGTGAGTGTGTGCAGCACGCTGGTCGCGTAGCGGACGCTGGCGATCAGCTGCGAGTCGCGCAGCGCCTTGGTGTGGAAGGTGACGGTGCCAGGGGATATGCCGAGAGAACGGGCCAGTTCACTGCCGGTGGCCCCGGTGGCGGAGGCACGCAGTACAAGTGCACGAGTGCGGCCCAGCAGCGTGGTCAGCGGGACCGCGTCGGCGTCGGCGATGTCTGCCGTTGCGGCCGCTCGCTCGTGGCGCATGGGGTAGACCAGCACGGGCGGTAACTCGGGGTCGGCCAGCACCACGGCTGAACCCCAGCAGAAGTACGAGGGCACCAACCGCAGTCCTCTGCCGCCCAGATGCAGGTCCGCGTCGACGGTGGGGTGGTCCGCCTCGAGGACGGGGCTGCGCCAGCGAAGGCCCGGACCCAGGCCGGACAGCATGTCCTCGACTCCTCTTCCCAGCAGGGAACGGGTGCGGAAGACCCGCTCGGCCTCGATGCGGGTGCGAATGGTCGCCTCGTGCGGCGCGATGAGTGCGTCGTAGTACGCCCTCAGCCCTGCGGTCAGCTCGCTCCTGTGCTCAGCGGCGGCCAGCCGAGTCAGTCCGCGCGGAGTCGAGGTCACCACTCTGGTCAGTTGCTCGACTTCGGCCGCGACCCGGGCGGACGGGGTGGCGCGGATGGCTTCGAGACCGGGAGAAAGCCCCTCGCTCGCGGCGGCGGGGGTGAGGAAATCCGGAAAGTAGGCGGCGCGCGGAAACAGTGGCAGCAGCAAATGCCGCACCGTGCGCGCCAGTGCGGGATCGTTCAGCTTTTCGCAGGCGAAGCGCAGCCATGCGGCGTAGGTCCCACGGCCGCGCTTGGTCTGCAGGCGGTGGAGTGAGGCCGCTGTCTCCCACAGGGGATCGGGCTCGGCGGTCAGGCGGGTCCGGCCGAGATCGGGTCCGGAGAAGTGAATGCGGAGCACAGTACTCCTTCACGTGAGGTGCCCGTTTCAACAGAGCTCGAACAAGGTAGCTGCCCGTGAACAGCGGTGGCAATCTCTGTGAAGGTGTGGTTCAACCGGCTTCACAATTAAGTGATTCGGTTGGATTGCGTGTTTCGGTATCGATCGAGAAGGGGAGAAAATGAAGCTGGCCAAGTTCTTTGCTGCCGCGGCTGTGGCTGGAATGTCCATTGCCGGTCTTGCGGTCCCCGCGGGCGCCACGGAGCACAATGGCGTGTGCGAGTCGGGCGAGTTCTGCCTCTGGTACAACCCGAACTATGCGAACGGCATCTGGGACATGTACTACTCGGACCTCAACCTCAACGACAACTACTTCATCGGCAACTCCAGCCAGCGGGTCGGCAACAACTCCGCCTCGGCCAAGAATCTGGACTCCCTGCGGTGGTACGTCTACTTCGGGACGAACAAGACCGGTACGTCCGGCTGGTACGACTCCGGTGAGGCCAACTCGCAGATGACGAACTTCCGGAACCAGATCGAGTCCGCCTCGTACTGATCCCCGGCCCGGCCGGCCGGCGGGGCTCGCAAGCCACGTCGGCCGGCCGGGGTGCACGCACCCACCCCTGGAGCCTGGAGACAGCCATGTTCGCACCCGGGCGCAGAAAGCCCGCGCGCCTCCCGTCCGCTGCCGCTGCCCTCCTCGTGGCCTGCGTCCTTGCAGGTTGCTCGGCCGGTGCGGGGCAGTCCGGGAAGCATCTCGAAAACCCCGCGGCGCAGTCCCTCCGTATCCCCACGGCCGTGGAAGCCGCTCGCATGGAGGTGCCGTTGGCCCGTTACACCGTCGGCCTGGCCGACGGCCGCGCCATCAACGCGGCCGAGAGCCGCCTCGTCGCGCAGTGCGCGGCGCGCTACGGCCTCACCTTGGCACCCGAGCGGCGGGACGGCGGCGCGGAGCCCGGCACCAGTGTGGAGCGCCGGTACGGGATAACCGACCGGAAACTGGCCGCGGTGAGCGGGTACGGAATGGGCGACAAGCCCGCGAAACGGAGCGCCGAACCACATACGAAGATCCCCGAATATCTCCGGACGGCAATTCTTTCCGGCCGCGGACCGGCCACCGTGAACGGCCGCAAGGTGCCGGACCAGGGGTGCAGCGGAGAAGCCCGCGAAACGCTTGCGAAAAGAGCGGCTCCCAGTCGCGACCAAAATCTTGCCCTCAGCCTCATGGACGAGAGTTTCTATGTGTCACAACGCGACCCCCGGGTGCGGAAAGTGATTTCCGGATGGTCGGCCTGCATGCAGCGCAGTGGTTACGACTACAACGATCCGCTGGACGCGGCAGGAGATACCCGTTTTGGTACCGGAAAGACCCGGCTGGAGCGCGATGTGGCATTGGCGGACATTGACTGCAAGGAAGCGGTGAATCTCACCGGCATCTGGTTCGCGGTGGAGTCCGAATATCAACAGGGACAGCTCGCCGAGAACCGGGCACAGCTCGAGGACGCCTCTCGAGCGGGTCGGGCACGGGTCGTCGCCGCACGAGGGATTCTCGATCGGGCCGGGAGCTGAAGGGGGTCGCCTGGTCCGCTGGGTCGACCCCGCCCGAAGCCGTACCGAGTTCGTCGTGGCCACGGTCAGGTCGTGGGACCGACCGCTCTCGTGTCGCGTACCGTTCAGTTACCGCGTGGCGTCACTCGACTGTGCGCCCTCTTCGGCAGACGTTCCGTCGCCGACGAACAAGGAAACCGGGCCGACTCAGCACAGCTCCGACAACGCGCGGGTCAGCGGCTCCAGCACGGCCGGTGTGTACGGCGGACGCAAGTAGACGATCGCGAGCTCCGCGCCTGCCGCGTGGCGAGCCGCGGCTGTTGCGGCCGGTCGCTGCCAGGTCGCCGGTGAACTGCACTTGGCCGGACAGCAGGATCTCCGCCGGGTCACGACCGACGTCCGTACGGTGCTGATGCAGCACGTCCCGCGCCCCGCCGAACCGTTCTGGTGTGCCACTGTCGAAGTTCCAGTGCTGGGCGAATCGGGCCGCGGTGCGGAGTCTGCGTTTCTCCCCACTGCCGCCGATGCAGATCGGCGGGTGCGGCTGCTGCACAGGCTTGGGGTTGCATCGCGCGTCGGTCAGTTCGTAGCAACTGCCTTTGAAAGTGATGGTCTCCTGCGGCGACAGCAGTCCGATGAGCACCTCGCAGGCCTCTTCGAACGGGTCGCTGCGCTGCCACCCAGCTCGATGCCGTAGGCGCCGGAAGACTTCCTGCTCGTTCCAGCCGGCACCGAGGCCGAGCGCCAGTCGTCCGCCGGAGAAGATGTACGCGGGCGCGGATCTGCTTGTGGGACTTGTTGTGGGCCTGTTTCCAGCTGGGCAGTTCTACGCCTTTGCGGCGGCGGTAAGGCATCACGCGCCCGGTGCCCGGATAGCCGCCGTCGGCGATCCTTGTGGTCTTGCCGACGGCAGCCTTCGCGCCGGACTCCTTCCACGCCTTGCAGTCGTTGCGGTTGCCCGGCAGGGGTCGGTCGACCACCACGACGAGCCGGGTGTCGGCGGCGATGACGACCTGGTGGTTTGTGGAGTACCGATAGTTCTTGGACCGCTCGGCGATGGTGTGGTCGCGGGTGGGTGCCAGGGGCCTCCACGATGAGCACGGTATCCTTGCGGAACCGTTTGCGCGGCTGGAGCGCGAGAGATGGGCCGAGGTGGTCGATGATGCGTTCGACCGCGGACTGCGAGCTACTGAAGAGCGGAGCGAGTTGGCGCGTCGTCAAGTTCGTTCGCCAGTAGCCCGCCACGAGCAGCACCCGGCCCTCCAGCGGATGAGCTCACAGGCGCCCCTTCGGACCGGATCTGCAGCTTAACGGCGCAACGTGGTCACCGGCATACCGAAAGGACGCAGGCTGAGCTCGGTGAACGAGGCTATCCAGACAACTCAGGGCCGCAGCGCGTCAAGTTCGGCCGCGGTCAGGCGACTTTGTTGTCGAACGCGGACTCCTCGATCTGAGGTGCCCGGCGAGGGCGAATGCGGCCGGAACACCACGACTGACGACCTCTGAATGGACCTGGCTGCTTGGCGGCAATAGACGGAACACCATTGAGGAGGGCGTTCTCGGTGGGGCGGGATCAATTGTCCCGCAGCCTCCGCATCGCCGGCGGCGGTACCGTGCGACGCGTCTGCAGGCAGCGGACCAGGCCGAACTGCCTGCCTGGAGAGCGGAACACAACACCTCCCGCCTCCGCGCACAGGAAGAGTTGCCGTACGGGGCCCGACGACGACGGACGGGGGCGGCTGAGGCTGGGTGATTCGTGGCACCGGCGGTGTTCGGCGAGGTGGTGTTCGACGGGGATGAACTGGCCTGGCCTGGCCAGGCCGAGGTCTGGCCGCAGTAGCTGTTCCAGCCTCGGTCGTGCTGCTGTCTGATCTGACCAGGTAGATCACGACAGCTACGTACACGATTCCACTGCCGCTCGGGTGATCTTCGACTACGACACGAGCGGCTCGCGATCATCAGTTCGGCGGCGTTGAAGAATAGCTCTACCCGTGCCTATGGGCGATGTGACACGCATGCAAGTTGAGCACACCCACGATATGCGCGCAATTGCGGTGTGTTTACTTCAAGTTCCGCAAGGAAGGTCCTCTGGTGAGTCGCAAAACCATCCGTAATTCCCGGCTGAAAACAACCACGTTGGTATCGGCGAGCACACTTGCCGTAGTGCTCAACGTTGTTCCGAGCACGGCGGCCATGGCCGACGCGATCCACAGATCTGGTACCGAGCACAGCTTCGGACTACCTGGCCCGAACGGAGCCATTTCCGCTGACCGGGACCGGGACCGGGACCGTGGCAAGGACAAGGACAAGGACAAGCACCGTGGGCCGAAGGGAGACCGAGGAGAGAGGGGTCCGCAGGGTCCGCAGGGTACCCAGGGCGGTACGGGTGTGCAGGGTCCGCAGGGCACTCAGGGTGATACCGGTCTGCAGGGTGGTGCGGGTGTGCAGGGTCCGCAGGGCACTCAGGGTGATTCCGGTCTGCAGGGTGGTGCGGGTGTGCAGGGTCCGCAGGGTACCCAGGGTGATACCGGCGTCGGGGTGCAAGGCCCTCAGGGTGATTCCGGTCTGCAGGGTGGTGCGGGTGTGCAGGGTCCGCAGGGCACTCAGGGTGATTCCGGTCTGCAGGGTGGTGCGGGTGTGCAGGGTCCGCAGGGCACTCAGGGTGATACCGGTCTGCAGGGTACCCAGGGTGATACCGGCGTCGGGGTGCAAGGACCTCAGGGTGATACCGGTCTGCAGGGTGGTACGGGTGTCCAGGGTCCGCAGGGTGACACGGGGGTTGGTGTGCAAGGCCCGCAGGGCACTCAGGGTGATTCCGGTCTGCAGGGTGGTACGGGTGTCCAGGGTCCGCAGGGCACTCAGGGTGATACCGGTCTGCAGGGTACCCAGGGCGATACCGGCGTCGGGGTGCAAGGACCTCAGGGTGATTCCGGTCTGCAGGGTGGTACGGGTGTGCAGGGTCCGCAGGGTACCCAGGGTGATACCGGCGTCGGGGTGCAAGGACCTCAGGGTGATTCCGGTCTGCAGGGTGGTGCGGGTGTCCAGGGTCCGCAGGGCACTCAGGGTGATACCGGCGTCGGGGTGCAAGGACCTCAGGGTGATTCCGGTCTGCAGGGTGGTGCGGGTGTGCAGGGTCCGCAGGGCACTCAGGGTGATTCCGGTCTGCAGGGTGGTGCGGGTGTGCAGGGTCCGCAGGGTACCCAGGGTGATACCGGCGTCGGGGTGCAAGGACCTCAGGGTGATTCCGGTCTGCAGGGTGGTGCGGGTGTCCAGGGTCCGCAGGGCACTCAGGGTGATACCGGTCTGCAGGGTACCCAGGGTGATACCGGCGTCGGGGTGCAAGGACCTCAGGGTGATACCGGTCTGCAGGGTGGTACGGGTGTCCAGGGTCCGCAGGGTGACACGGGGGTTGGTGTGCAAGGCCCGCAGGGCACTCAAGGTGATTCCGGTCTGCAGGGTGGTACGGGTGTCCAGGGTCCGCAGGGCACTCAGGGTGATACCGGTCTGCAGGGTACCCAGGGCGATACCGGCGTCGGGGTGCAAGGACCTCAGGGTGATTCCGGTCTGCAGGGTGGCACGGGTGTCCAGGGTCCGCAGGGCACTCCGGGTGATACCGGTCTGCAGGGCGGTACGGGTGTCCAGGGTCCGCAGGGCACTCAGGGTGATTCCGGTCTGCAGGGTGGCACGGGTGTCCAGGGTCCGCAGGGTACCCAGGGCGATACCGGCGTCGGGGTGCAAGGACCTCAGGGTGATACCGGTCTGCAGGGTGGCACGGGTGTCCAGGGTCCGCAGGGTGACACGGGGGTTGGTGTGCAAGGCCCGCAGGGTGACCCGGCGGCCGCTGGCACCTTTTACGTCACGGTCGCCGACACCGCCACCCCTAATCTGTCGACCGCTTCCTGTGCTCCCGGCGACATCGCCGTCGGCGGCGGCTGGGACACCTCAGTCGATACGGTCGTCAACTATGATGGGCCAATCCCCGCCACGGAGGGTGCCGCACCCACTGGGTGGCAGGTCACGAGTGACTCAGGGGTCCCTCTCACTGCCTACGCGATCTGCTCAGGCACACCGTAGCCACGTGTGAGCGACGACGTGGGGAGCACGACCGCTTCACCCGCGGATGAGTGACGGTGCCCTGGGGCCTTCGGCTTTTGCGGGCACCGTCAGCATGTCCCGCGAGTCGGGTCAGCGGCGTAGCGGGCCTTTGGTCCGTTCGATGACCCATCTGCGACGGCCGAGCCGTTGGCTGGACTCGATGCCATTGCGGGCGATGCGGACTCCGATCCGCTTGTCGCCGTCCGGCCCCACGTCCTCCTGTCTGCCGACTTCCAGGTCGACCCGGAGCGATACGTAGCGCCGGCCACGGCAGAGGGCGATGGACCGCGTCCTCGGCCGGTCAGTCCTTGCTGTCTTCTGCCGCCGCGGATTCCGCTACGGCGGCGGCCGATTCGGCGGCATCCACGAGTTGTTTCATGTGGGTGACCTCTGCGGGGCCGGTGGTCACGGGACGGTCGGCGCTTCCGCTGCCCTTCTCGTCACCGCCCTGACTGCAGCCGGTGACGGCAGTGAGAAGCAGGAGGGCGGCCGCGACAGCGGTGGCGGTGCTGCGGGCCATCAGTTCTTGCTCCCGTTGTTGTCGGCCTTGCACCAGGTCTTGACCGCGGTCAGGTCCTTCCGGCGCTTCTCGAGGGTGGGAACGAGGGAGCGGCGGAAGGTGAGCTTGTCGTTGAGGTAGGTCTCGATCTCGGTGTGACCGGCTGTCTTTGCGTTTTCCACCCGCTTCGCCAGCCGGGCGATGGAGCCGCGCCGTGTCGCGTCCGCGCCGAGGCGGTTCAGGGCCCGTTCGAGACGCTTCTCGATCTTCGGTACCCGCTTGCACAGTACCTGCGCTCCGTCTCCGGTCGGCGTGGCGTTCGGCGCAGGCGTTCCCCCGCCGGCCGAGGCCGTGCCTGCGGCGGCGAGCAGTGCGCTGACAGCGGTGAGAGCCAGGGCAGCGGTCTTGGCGGTCCTCATGACGGTGTCTCCTCCGGAAGCGGGCGCAGGGCCCACGTGCCTGCGCATGCGGAGAAGTTAGGAGCCATCCTTGTGGAAACCTTGTGGGCGCTCGGCGGTTGTGATCAGCCAGTCCCGCTCGGCCGGCAAGGGGATCGCGGTCTGCCTGCTGTCTCGCACGGGGAGCCGGACCTCGATCCGCGTGCCCCGGTCGCCAGGGCAGTCCTGAATCCGGACGTGGCCTGTGTGAAGGGCGGTCTGTTGCGCGACCAGGGTCAGGCCGAGTCCGGAGCCGGGGCTGTCAGGTCCGCGCTCGAAGCGATGGAACACGGCGTCACGCTGCGAAGGAAGGATGCCGGGGCCACGGTCGTCGATCGTCAGCACGGCGGTCGATCCCGGGGGGTGTCCGCCCGCTCGAAGGCCCAGTTCCACTCGTGCGCGTCCGTCCCTGCTCCGTCCGTGAATCAGGGCATTGGCCAGGAGGTTGTCGATGATGGTTCGCACCCCGGGCTCCCAGGCGTGCACAATGAGACGCGGCATGACCGGCACAGTGATCTCCGCCGTGGGGTGCCTGCGCCTGGCATCGGCCGCGGAGGCGTCGATCACTTCGGTGAGGTCCACCGGACCGAAGGCCTCGGCCTCGACCAGGTCGCCCCGTCCGAGTTCCCTGAGCATCACCAGCAGGCCCAGCAGCCGAGCGTGCTCGGCCTGGAGATCTCCCAGGACCTCGTCCTGGTCCGCCGATGCGAGGTCGGGATGCTGCGCGAGGATCTCCAGGTTCGTCTGCATGCTCATCAGAGGGGTGCGCAATTCATGGGCCGCGGCGGCGGCGAACGACCGCGCGGTGGTCAGGGCCTCCGTGGTCCGCGCGGCCTGTTCGTCGTAGCGGGCCAGCACGGTCTGAAGAGTCCGGGCCAGATCGTCGACCTCGATGACCCCGGTCCGTGTGTGGTCGAGCCTGGCCGCGTCCACCCTCGGGTCGAGGCCGCTGGTGCGCTGTTGCAGTCGGCGCAGCGGGCGGCCGGCCCGTGAGGCGACAGCCAACGCCATCAGACCGGACGTCACGGCTGCCAGCAGCGCCACGGTCACCACGCGTCGGCGTACGAGGGCCAGTTGGTCCTTGCTCGCGGTGTCGGGGGAGAACAGCCACAGTGTGCCCTGGACGCCGGGGCGAGAGCTCTGCACGCGGACCGACAGCACGCGCCAGCTCCTGGCCCCGTCCTCGACGGTGACCGGCGTCCGCGCACGGGTCGGCAGGGGTACGGAGCCGTCGGGCTGCGGGCCGCCCGAGACGGTGCCGTGCGGTCCCGTCAGCCGGATGCCGACGTCCAGGCCGGAGGCGTACAACTGCCGCTCGCGGGCTTGCTCGACCGCTGCGGGACGGTCGGCGGCGGTGACCCGCAACAGCTGGCGGGCGTTCACGGCGGCTACGTCGGCGCGCTCTCGTAGATGAGCGTCCTGCTCAGCATGCAGGTCATGGGCGACCAGCAGGAGCAGCAGCCATCCTGCCGCCAGCACCAACACCGGCACGGTGGCACCGACGGCGAGCGCAATGCGCGTGGCCAGCTTCACGTGTTTCCGCCCCCGTTGTCCGGGCGCAGGACGAAACCGACTCCTCGCACGGTATGGATGATCCGTACCCGGCCGCCGCTCTCGAGCTTGCGCCGCAGATAGCTGACGAAGGTGTCGACGGCATCGGTACGCACCTCGACGTCGTATCCCCAGACACGCTCCAGCAGCTGGTCCCGGGTGAGTACGATCCCCGCATTGCGCGCGAGGACCTCCAACAGCTCGAACTCCCGCCGGGTCAGCGCCAGCATCTCGCTGTCCCACCGTGCCTCACGGGAAGCCGGTTCCAGCACCAGACTGCCGACGCGGACCGCGTCCGTGTTCCTCGGCGGCCGCCGGCGCAGCAGAGCATCCAGCCGCAGCACCAACTCCTGCAGCGAGAACGGCTTGATCAGGTAGTCGTCGCCGCCCGCCTGCAGCCCGGCGATGCGGTCCGCCGTCTCGTCCAGCGCCGACAGCATCAGCACGGGCAGGTCGTTGCCGTCCTCGCGCAAGGCCCGGCACACCTGGATTCCGTCGAGATCGGGCATGGAGATGTCGAGGACGACCACATCGGTCGGTTCCCGGCGCACATGAGCCAGAGCAGGCCGCCCTCCACCGGCCAGGGCTACCGCGAAACCGGCCAACCGCAGTCCCCGCTCCAGCGAACGCCGGATCGCCGGATCGTCGTCCACCACCAACACCTGTCCGCGACCGATGCCACTCATCCGGCCCTCCCTCTTGCGGTCCCTGCACCGGAGCGGTGCACACCTCACGGTGACTACCGGGACAATGCCAGAGATGTGTCCCGCTCATCCCTGGATGCCTGATCGAGGATGTGAGAGGGAGCGGTTGTCCGGTCGGGCACCGTGCGACTGCGGTGAACGGGCGGCCTGCTCAGAAGGTCGTTTGGAGTGAGACTGTCCTGAGTCAGGACGGACTGCCCGGCCTCGCCGCAGCTGCCAGTGCCGGCTGGAGGCGGCGGGCGGCGTTGAGGTGGTCGGCGGTCCAGATGATGCGGACGGCTGTGCCTGTGGCCAGCCCGTTTTCGTCACGCAGGTCGTGGCGGAGGGAGTGGACCAGGCGGGCCTCGGCGGCAGGATTGCGCGGCAGCGGATCCGGGGGCGAGGTGTGCCGACCGAGGCTGATCGCCAGGTCGCGGTACCAGCCGGACACTCGGCCGGCGACGTCCAGTAGTACGAGGCCGGCTTCGGCCCGGTCCGCTTCGGTGTGCTGTTCGCTGCCGCGCCATAGTCCAAGCACGGCGTCGGCGGCGAGGCGCAGTCCGACGATGCCGGTGACCAGGGCGGTCATGTCCGCCAGCGGCACACGTTTCGGGCCGCGTTCGGCGAGGTAGCTGCGGAAGGCGTCGTCGAGTCTTCGGGCGGCGGCCGCCGCCTGGCGTCTCTCCTGCAGTGGGGCGTCGGCCCGCGCAGGCGCGGAGCTGCAGTGGCTGACCGCGTAATCCACCGCTCCGGCCAGATACCGGGCGCTGTCCGTGTACGCCTCGGCGAGGGCCTGGTTGACGGCGGCGGCGGCGCCGTGCGGCCAGAAGAACAGGCCTACCAGGACACTTACCGCGCAGCCGATGCCGATGTCCTGGATCCGTAGCAGCGCGATGTGCCAGTCCGGGTTCTGGTCGATGTTGAACAGGATCACCAGGGTGATGGTGAAAGCCGCCTGGCCGGCGGCGAAGGAAATGGCTGAGGGGGCGATGCCGGCGATCAGCACGGCGAGCGGCAGCAGGAACCAGAGCAGGGTGCCGTGGTGGCCGATGAGATGCAGCAATCCGGCCCCGATGAGCGAACCCGCGATCGTGCCGCCCAAGGCGCGGACCGCGTTCTGCCCGGTGTTGAGCGCGTTCGAGCGCAGCACGGAGAGCGTCCCCAGGAGTACCCAGAACGAGTGCTGAACGCTCGTCAGGTCAGCGAGGGCAACCGCGATGCCCAGGCCGACCGCTCCCCGGAGGCTGTTGTGCAGCCAGACCGAGTTCGGCCGGAGATGGGCGGCTGCCCGCTCGCGGGCCGACGCCAGCGGTCGAGCCAGGGCGCCGGGCTCGCGGCCGAGCAGCCGATCCCGCCAACTGCGTCGTTGGGCCGCCGCTGCCAGGTCCACGTTGCTTGCGATCTGGAGGGTTGCGAAACCCAGTTCCTGGGCTCGGAACGACACGTCCAGGGTTTCGATGAAGGCGCGGGGCTCCCACTCCGTGCCAGGCCCGGGCAGGTGCATGGGCAGCCGGGTGGTCGCCCTGCGTTCCATGGCGGTCATGGCCTCGTGCAGGTCGACCGAGGCGGTTCGGAGCGCGTCGGGTGCGCCGTACGGTGCGTCGAGCAGGCCGGCCGCCTGGTCCAGGACCGCGGCGGCACCCTGCCGGACGGCGTATGCCTCGGGATCGCAGGTCAGGCGGCCGCTGTGCGGGGGGCTGCTGTCGGCCACGATGGTGCTCAGCCAGGTGAGTTCGTCGACCAGACGGACCAGGGCGCGGGAACTGGTGGACAGTCCGGTCGGCCGATAGGGGGTGGCGTCGAAGGCAGTACGGAGGTCGGATGCCGCTGCAACAGCCTGATCGGCGGTGTCCTTGCACTGCCGGGTGCTCGGTGCGTCAGGCTCTTCGGTCAGCCGGTGGGTGTCGGCACGTAGTTGTGCTGCGGCGGTCCGGCAGACACGGGCGGCGTGCGCAGCGAGCGGGTCGGCGGCGGGCCGGGGCCACAAGAGGGAGACCGCGAGCAGGGCGCCGGCCGCCGCAAGGCCCGCTCCGGCGAGTCGGTCGGCCAGCTGGGACAGCGGTGCGGGCGAGGTCACCGGCAGGACGAAGGCCAACAGCAGAGCGGTCGTCGCCTCCGCGAGGACAGAACTGACCACGCCGGAGAAGAGCACCAGGAAGCCGACCACGACGGTGATGATGACCGCGAGCCAGGTCTCGTCGGCCACGAGCGTGCCCAGGCAGATGAGCGCCGCCCAGGCCATCGCGAGGCCCAAGTGCGCGCGCAGCCGCTGCACCATCGGGCCGGTGAACTCCACCAGCAGCAGCATCGAGAACGAGCCGAAGGCTGCGAAAGTTGCCATCGTCGGCGAGTGGAGCACTTGGCTGCAGAATGCGAACAGTGCCGGCATCACCAGTGCAGTGCGTGCGGCCCGGCGGGTCGCAGCCAACTCCGGATCGTGGGTACGCAACCACTCAAGGGGCCGCCCGAGCCGGACGTGGCCCGGTGTCTGCATTCGCTCGCACACCTCCTGCCGCGGGGCGCCCGCGTATCCCATCGATCGAGAGTATCTGCCGAGCGGTCCGCCCGGCCCAGGGCTCGCAGAGCGTTGAGTGACGCTCCACCTGTGGGTCGTCGCCGCTACTGCCCTATTGGGTGCACGCCCTGAAGAAGCAGCAGGCACACGAATTGTCGGAAGACGGTCCCCCGCCAGATATGTTGCAGCGCCCTCCGGCCGCTTTCTGTCCCGGCGAACCGTCTGTGGTCGGGCAGGCGGTTGGCGTCGCGCGCATCCTGCACGACGACGGCAGTCGCCCAGGCCGAGTTACCGGCTCACCAGGACCACGACATGGGGCGGGGATCTTACGAGGCATCTCACCGCAGGCGCTCCCGGGGCCCTGATATACGCTCCGCGCACCACATCGGGGCCGGGGAGAGGGACATGCACGTATGCGCAGGACAAGAGGCGTAGCTGTGGCGGCGGGGGCGGCGGCGCTGACGCTCGTCACCGCGACGGGCGCGCACGCCGAGGGGCGGGGCGACATCCGGGTGACCAAGACGGTCGTCGATCACGGGACCAACGTCATCGTGGGGACGTCGAAGACCATCAGGTACCCGATCGTCATGACGATCAAGGACAACTCAGGGGTGAAGGGGGTGACAAGGGTCAGCACGTTCAGCTCCAGCAGCGGCAGTGGGGTCGTGGAGCAGGACGGTTCCGTGACGTGCGTGAAGCAGAGCGCCACGACGTCGGTCTGCACCGCGATGATGAAGATCGTCCCGGGCTGGATGCCCGGGTACTCGACAGACGACGCCAACGTGATGGCCGGGGTGTGGACGGTGAACGCGACGGTCAAGGCCAACGACGGTGACTACTGGATTTCCGACGGCATCGCCTCGTACAAGGTCAAGCGTGCCGCGACCCTCGTCACCAACGCCTCGCCCGAGCCGGTGAAGAAGGGCGGCAAGATCACCGTCACCGGCAGGCTCACGCGGGCGCACTGGGAGGACCTGAAGTACTACGGGTTCACAGGGCAGCCCGTGAAGCTCCAGTTCAAGAAGGCCGGCGCCACTTCGTACACGACGGTCAAGACCGTGAAGACCGGCAGTGGCGGAAAGCTCAGCACCACCGTGACCGCGGCTTCGGCCGGCAGTTGGCGCTGGTACTTCGACGGCACGACCACGACGATGCAGGTCGCTTCGGCCGGCGACACCGTTCAGCTGAGCTGAGCTGACGAAGGCCAAGGCGTACGTCGCAAGGGGCCCGGTGTGTTCACCGGGCCCCTCCGTATGGGCCCCGCCATCGCCGGCGTCCTTGTCCCGCAGTGACTGGAGGCGGGGGTGAGGGTGAGGACGTCGGCGGAGTGCACCGTGGAAAGCAGCCCGGGCCGACGTCGTCTGATTCTCTGTCAGTCAGCCGCCATGGCACGCCGGACGCATTCGCGGAGGAGGATGCGACGCGGCTCGTGTACTTCGGGGGGTTCCTGAGCGGTTGCCGCGTAGACGTTGCTGACCGGTGACCAGGCCATGGACATGGCAATGACCATGGCCATCACGTCGAACGGGTCTCCCTGGCGCACCAGACCGGCGGCTTGGGCTTCGGCGATGGCGCGCAGCTTGTGGTCGTCGAGGCGGTCGCGGTCTTCCACCAGGTGACCGGCCGGGCGGCGCTCCAGGCGCGCCCAGGTGGCCAGCCGGATGAGGTCGGGGCGGCGGAGGTACTCGTCGTAGAGGCGTACCGCCCAGTCCGCAAGGTCGGTGGCGTCGATCGGGACAACGTTCGTGATCCGCTCCAGCGAACCGAAGAAGATGGCGTCGAAGAGCCCTTCCTTGCTGCCGAAGTAGGTATACAGCTGCGCCTTGTTGGTGCGGGCCGCGGCCACGATCCGCTCGATGCGTGCTCCGGCGATCCCGTGCTGGGCGAATTCCTGGGTGGCCACATCGAGGATGCGCTGGTAGGTCGCCGCACCACGCGAGGTCAGGGGCTGGTCTGCCATGCCGGCCAGGCTATCAAACAGAACAGTTGGTTTGCCTTGAGGTCCCGGTTGCGTCTACCTTGAAATAGACAGAACAGTCTGTTTGAGGAGATGTGCTGTGCGAACGACACTTGGCTGGCAGGCGGACGGTACGACGGCGGCACTGCGGCGAACGCCGCTGAAGCGGCGTGATCTGCGTCCGGAGGACCTCGCGGTCCGGGTGGACTACTGCGGCGTCTGCCACACCGATCTGCACGCCCTCCGCAGCCACGACGGCGACGAGGCCCGTCCGCTGGTGCCGGGGCACGAGTTCACCGGCGTGGTGACCGAGATCGGACCCGCGGTCACCCGCTTCTCCGTCGGCGACCCCGTGGCGGTCGGCAACATCATCGATTCATGCGGCCGGTGCCCGATGTGCCGGGCCGGTCAGGAGAACTTCTGTCACGCCTTCCCGACCCTGACCTACGGCGGCGTCGACCGGCAGGACGGATCGACCACCCTGGGCGGCTACTCCCGCGAATACGTCGTCCGCGACCGATTTGCCTACCCCCTTCCCGCCGGTCTGGATCCGGCCGCTGCCGCTCCACTGCTCTGCGCCGGGATCACCGTCTGGGAACCCCTGCACACCCTGGGTGTAGGACCGCACAGCCGCGTCGCCGTGGCGGGACTGGGTGGCCTGGGTCATCTCGCGGTCAAGATCGCCGTAGCGCTCGGCGCCGACACCTCGGTCATCAGCCGCTCACCCGACAAGGCCGACGACGCGCGCCGGCTCGGCGCCCACGCTCTCATCGTCTCCACGGACCCGGAACAGATGGCCGCCGCCCGTGACCGGTTCGACGTCGTCATCGACACCATCTCCGCCCCGCACGATCCCGGCCCGTACCTGCGCCTGGTCGCCATGGACGGCACCCTCAGCCACCTCGGGCATCTCGGGCCCGTCACCGTGGAGACCATGGACCTGCTTGTGGGACGCAAGAAGCTCAGCTCGGCAGGCAGCGGCGGCCGGCCCGCCACTGCCGCGATGCTGGACTTCTGCGCCGAGAAGGGCATCACCGCCGAGATCGAACTGCTTCCCTCGGCGCAGGTGAACGAGGCCCTGGACCGCCTCGGACGCAACGATGTCCGCTACCGCTTCGTACTCGACATGTCGGACTTGGGTTGAGCGGTGAGGGTGTAGGGGGCTCAACCTGCCTCGGCGTGGCACCCTGTCACTGAACCACCTTCTCACTCCCGGGAGTTCGAGTTCTCCAGTAGGCCATGGCCTCCGCGCCGAAGCCGGCCACTACGAACAGGCATCCCAGCCGGAAGAACGACGTGCTCTGCCGCGCCACTCCGCCAAGCAGTATCCCCACCATGCCGAGGACGGGAAGAAAGACCGCGCCGATCGTCCACCACTGGCCTTTACGAGCTTTGCCGATCGCGGAGGCCAACCCGAGCACGAAGGCCGGCGTTACCGCTGCCATCCACATGGCAGCCGTCCGCCGCGTCCTGGCCTGCCGTGTAACTCGAGGACCGCCTGGCGGAGTTGCTCATGGAATACGTTCAGTGCTCCATCCGCAGATCTTGATGGTCCGGATCGGTATCTTTACCGTGTGCCCGAACTGATCGCGCCCACCACCCGCCTGTACGCCGCCTGGCGGGAAGCACATGACGAGTGGGGTCCTGGCCTCCACGAGGACGGATTCGGGCTGGGGTCGTCCGACGAGGTCGACTCGCCGGACGGGTTCGCGGCCTGGGTGGCGCTGCTGGCTGACGAGTCGGGTCCGAAAGCCGTCGAGACCGGCCGGGGTTGTACATATCGATGGATCGTCGAGGGCGACCGGGTGCACGGCGGGATCGCGTTGCGGCACGGGCTCGACGACTACGTGCTGCAGTTCGGCCACATCGGCTACGGCGTCCGGCCGTCTTCGCGTCGGCGCGGGCTGGCCACCTGGGCGCTGGGCCGGATACTCGACGAAGGGCGGACGCTCGGCCTGGAACAGGTGCTGATCGTCTGCGAAGTCGACAACCTTGCCTCGGTGAAGACGATCGAGCACCAGGGCGGCGTCCTCGAGGGCGTCCGCGACACCGAACACGGCCCCGTGCGGCGGTACTGGATCAAGATCTAGTCCGTGATCTTGCCGGAGGGGTCTGAGTGGACGCGGCTGCGGCTGCTCCCGCCTGCTGGGTTGCATTTCGAGACCAACCGTATGCTGGCACCATGAGGCGGACATCCTTTGCCCACTGGCCCTGCTCGGTCGCTCGCACCATGGATCTCCTGGGGGACTGGTGGACACCGCTGGTGCTGCGGGAGGCGTTCTACGGGATCCGGCGATTCGACGCGTTCCAGGAGTCGCTGGGAATCGCGCGCAACACGCTCAACGACAGGTTGCGGCGGCTGGTGGACGAGGGGCTGCTCGTCAAACAGCCCTACCAGACCGACCCGGTGCGCTACGACTATGTACTCACCGAGAAGGGCCGCGACTTCTACACCGTGCTGCTGGCGATGAGTCGGTGGGGGGACCGCTGGCTGGCAGGCGAGCAGGGCCCGCCGGTGACGCATTTCCACGACGTCTGCGGACAGGAAAGTCACGCCGAAGTGGTCTGTGCCGCCTGTGGCGAGCCGATGACCGCCGAGAACACCCACCCTCGGCTGGGTCCGGGCTATCCGCCTCACCTGGCGGAACGGCCGGACGTGCAGGAGCGGTTCGCGGACTGACACAGCGTTTCGGCAGAGACCGCGCCAAGCCTTGACAGGTAAGTCTATCTACGCAACTTTGGTGGTCAGGCCCTGTTTGCGGCAGGGATCTTCGGTATTGACAAGGGAGTTGTCGGGCCATGGAGTGGACGGGCGCGCGCTATGCGGACACACCCACGGTCGAGGTGCAGGCCTGGATCGCCGCCCCGCAGGAGCGGGTGTGGGAGCTGGTGTCCGACATCGCACTGATGCCGCGCATGAGCTCGGAACTGCAGTCGGTGGAGTGGCTGGACGGGGCGACCGGTCCCGCTCCGGGGGCCCGTTTCGTGGGCCGGAGCAAGCACAAGGCGCTGGGAGAGTGGGCGACCACCTCCCACATCGTGGAGTTCGAGCCGCCGCGGGTGTTCGCCTGGGCGGTCGAGGACCCCGAACACCCCACGGCGATCTGGCGGTTCAGCCTTGAACCGCGGGACGGCGGCACGCGGCTGCGCCAGTGGATGCAGATGGGACCGGCCAGGTCCGGCCTGTCCTTCGCGATCGACCGGATGCCGGACAAGGAACAGAAGATCGTCTTCGTGCGGATGCGGGAATTCGAGGACAACATGGGCGTCACTGTCGACGCGATCAAGAAGCTGGCCGAAAACCCCGGAAAGACGGGTGCGTGATGCGCACGTCGACCACGATCGAGGCGTCCGGGGGCAACTGGTCGGAGACGGTGGACTTCGTGACCGAGGCCGAGAAGCTCGGCCTGGACATCTGCTGGGTGGCCGAGGCGTGGGGCTCGGAAGCGCCGTCACCCCTGGGGTACCTGGCCGCGCGGACGGATCGCCTGCTGCTCGGCTCCGGGATCATCCAGCTCGGCACCCGCACGCCGATGGCCATCGCCCGAGCAGCGATCACCTTGTCCCAGATCTCCCAGGGGCGGTTCGTGCTGGGGCTGGGGCCGTCAGGTCCGCAGGTGATCGAGGGCCTGCACGGTGTCCCGTTCACCCGCCCGCTGTCGCGGATGCGGGAGACCGTCGAGATCGTGCGGAAGGCGATGGCCGGCGAGAAGCTCTCCCACGACGGGCGGGAGTTCCAGATCCCGCTGCCGGGCGGGGACGCGAAGCCCATGCGCCTGTCGATGCGCGCCGAGCACGACATCCCGATCTACCTGGCAACCCTCTCGCCGAAGATGCTGCAACTGACCGGTGAGATCGCCGACGGCTGGCTGGGTACCAGCTTCGTACCGGAGGGGGCGAAAGGGGCTTACTTCGACCATCTGGACGCAGGTCTGGCCGCTGCCGGGCGCTCGCGCGCCGACCTCGACATCTGCCAGGGCGCCGAGGTGGCCTTCGCCGAGGACGAGGACGCGTTGCGCGCGATCGTGGCGGGCCGCAAGAAGGAACTGGCCTTCAGCCTGGGCGGGATGGGTTCCGGCGACAAGAACTTCTACAACGACGCCTACAGCCGTCAGGGATGGGCCGAGGTGGCGGCTGAGGTCCGGCAGCGCTGGCAGGCCGGGGACCGGCAGGGGGCGGCCGGGCTGGTCACCGATGAGATGGTGCTGGGCACCACGCTGATCGGCACCGAGGACATGGTGCGCGAGCGGCTCCGGGTATGGCGCGACGCCGGGGTCGACACCGTCCGCTTCTACCCGGCCGGCGAGACGCTGGACGCCCGGCTGGCCACCCTCGGCCGCGCCCTCGACCTGGTCCGTGACATGACTGGGACTGCATGACGGCGTCATCCGCGGTGGAGTCGGACAGGCGTCAGCCGGGGTGGTGCGGGTCGAGGCCCGCGCGCGAGCGGGCACAGCGCAAGCCGCTCGCCGCCGGACTGATCGGCCGCTCGACAGCGAAGGAAACACCCCGGCTCAGCCCACCCGGCCTTTGCCCCAGGGGGCAAAGATCAAGTCAGACCCGCGTTCCGGTCGGCAACACGGCACGGGCGATGCCGGTGAGGTTGCCCTGCGCGACGAGGATCTCGCGCCGGTTCGATCCGTCGATACCGGCCGCGTAGACGCTCCCGCCCAGGTCGGTCACGTACACGCGGCCGCCGTCCGGATCGAGGGCGAGGCCGATGCCTTCCATCAGGTGGGTCAACAGGATCTCGGGCGTCCGCTGCCCGTCCGGGGGCTCCATCGGCGAGCGGTTCAAGCTGTTGCCCCGCGGCGGATCGCCGCGATCCGTCCAGTACAGCATGTGCTCCGCGAGGTCGAGCTCCAGGTCGATCGGCTCCGGCAGACCCTCGAACAGCACCTCGATGTCGCCGCGTTCGGCCGCTCTCTGCCCGGCGGGCAGATCGATTCCGGCTCGTAGGATCTTTCCGAGCCCGGCGTCACTGGGGCCTTTCTGTGTCCAGTAGAGGTGTCCGCCCACAGGGTCGACGGCGACTCCCACGCACCATCTGGTCTCGTCGCGACGGTCGTCCTCTCCCTGGCCCGTCTGCACGAGGGTTTCGACGTTCGAGCCGTCGAGGTCGCAGCGCATCACGCGCATGCCCTCGCGGTCACCCCAGTACAGCTTCCGGCCCGCGGCCTCCAGGTGGAGTTGCTTGGGCGTGTGCGTGACGCCGCTGGGGACGATCGTCGTCCGGTTGCCTCCGTCCAGGTCCACGCGTTCGATCGAGCCGTCGTTCTCCGGTGGAAGGCCCATGTTCGTCCAGTAGATGTGCCCGGCCGCGACATCGACGGCGACCCCGTCGGGGATCCTGCACCCGGTGACGACAACCTGCTTGTCGGAACCGTCGGGGTTCACGGAGAACAGCCGACCGCCACTGCTGGCCTCGAGCACGAACAGTTTCTCCCGGGACCCCGTCACGGTCCCTCCTGCGCCGGTTGATCGGCTGCGGCGCTCGGCGGGCCGGACGGGTCGTACTGGGCGCGCACGGCCAGCAGGGCCGAGAGCATCGCGTCGCGCCGGGCGGCCAGTTCATCGACCGAGCGGCCGCCCGCCTCCTCCCGGACGCCGCCCACGATCTTCTCCTTGAGCTCGGGCGTGAACTCGGGCGTGCCCAGTTCCTGCCAGGACGCCACCATCCGAGGCATGAGGGTGTCCATGAAGTGCTCGATGCCGCCTTCTCCTCCGCCGAGATGCCACAGCAGATGGGGGCCCATGACGCCCCATCTGAGCCCCGGTCCCCAGGACACCGCGTCGTCGGAGTCCGCCACGTCGAGTACCCCCTCCTGGACCAGGTGGACGACCTCGCGGTACAGCGCGGCCTGGATACGGTTGGCGACGTGCCCGGGAAGTTCCTTCTTGAGGTGGATCGGCTTCTTGCCGATCGCGGCGTAGAACGACATGGCGTCCCGGATCGTCTCCGGGGCGGTCTTCGTGCCTCCGACGACCTCGACGAGCGGGACGATGTGCGGGGGGTTGAAGGGATGGCCGATGACGGTCCGCTCCGGACGCCGGCACTCGGCCTGGATGACGCTCATCGTGATGCCCGACGAACTCGACGCGATGATCGCGCCCGGCGGCGTGGCGTCGTCGATGTCGGCGAACAGCGGGACCTTGAGCTCCGGGCGCTCCGGCGCGTTCTCCTGTACGAAATCGGCGTCCGCGACGGCCTGATGCAGGTCCGTGGTGAAGCTCAGGCGATCGGGCGAGGCACCAGGCGCGAGCCCGATCGAGGCCGCAGAGTCCCATGCCGCCTCCACGTACGAACGCAGGGCCGCCTCCGCGGTGGGGGCGGGGTCGGTCGCCGTCACGTCGAAGCCCCGGACGAGATAGTGCGTCGCCCAGCTCGCACCGATGGTGCCGGTACCGACGATTGCCACGCGGTGGACGGGTCTGTGCGCATTCATGTTGGTCACTGCTCCTGGGAGTCGTACGCGTGCTGCGAGGGAGGTGGGCGGCCGACCTGGCCGGCTTCAGCGGCCGTGCCAGACAGGGGCGCGCTTCTCGGCGAACGCCTGTGCGCCCTCCTGCGCGTCCTCGCTGGAGAACAGCCCGCTCGTGAGCTCGTCCTGGCGGGTGAAGGCGTCACTCTCGTTCAAGCCCTGCGTTTCACGCAGAACCTCCTTGACGGCCGCCAGCGCCAGCGGTGCGTTCCGCGCGACGCGCTCCGCCAACTCGCGGGCCGCGTCCAGCGCGGCGCCGGGTGGGGTCAGCTCATTGACGAGGCCGTACTCCTTGCCTTCGGCTGCGGTCAGCGGCTCGCCCGTGAGCAGTACGCGCGCGGCTACGTGGTACGGAAGGCGGCGCGGCAGCCTGACCAGTCCGCCCTCTGCCGCCACGAGACCACGCTTGACCTCGGGAAACCCGAACCGGGCGTCCTCGGCGGCGACGATCAGGTCGCAGGCGAGCACCATCTCGAAGCCGCCGCCGAGCGCCCAGCCCTCGACCGCGGCGATCAACGGCTTGCGCACCACCGCGCGGGTGAGCCCGCCCAGTCCCCGGCCCGGCAGCAGGGGCAACTCGCCCTTGGCGAAGGCCTTCAGGTCCATGCCCGCGCTGAACACCCCGCCCGCGCCCGTGAGTACGCCGACCGACAGCTCCGGGTCCGCGTCGAGCAGATCCAAGGCCGACGCGAGGCGTACCGCGACCTCGTGGTCCACGGCGTTCTTCTGCGCCGGGCGGTTGAGGGTGATGGTCAGCACGCCGCCGCGGCGCTCGTGGAGCACCGTGTCGGACGCTTCGGACGTCGTGTTCATGGCGACGCCTCGCCTTCCGTGGTGCCGGGGATCGTTCCCTGGGCGCGCAGCTCGGCGATCTCGGCAGGGCCGAATCCCAGCTCGGCGAGGATCTCGTCGTTGTGCTCGCCCAGGTCGGGCGCTCGCTTCGCCGCCACCTTCGGCACCCCTCGGAGGTTGACCGGACTGCTGATGGTTTCCTCCAGCCCGCTGACTCCTTCGAGCGGCACCACGATGTCGTTCGCGCGCAACTGAGGGTCCTGCGCGGCCTGCTCCGGCGTCTGAATGAGGCTGTAGGTGACGCGTTCCCGGCCCAGGGCGTCCTTCCAGTGGGCGAAGGGCTGCGTGCGGAACTCGGCGTCGAGCAGTTCGCTCAGCGCGGCGGAGTTCTTGACGAAGCCCTCGATGTTCGCGAAACGGGGATCCTCGAGCAGCTCGGGGTGCCCGATGGCCCGCGCCAGTCCCGGCCAGTGCGGGGGAGAGGCGACCAGCATGAACCACTCGTCGTCCGCGGTCCGGTAGGGGTTGATCAGCGGGTTCGCCGGGGTCTTCCGGTCGTGCAGCTCGAACGGCGTGCCGCCGGCGAGCGCGCCGGCGACGAGCGTTCCCGTGGCCCAGACGCCCGCGGCGAGCAGCGACGTCCCGACACTGGCTCCTTGTCCCGTGCGCTCACGGCGGTACAGGGCGGTCACGATCGCCGCGTAGATCGCGATCGCCGACATGTAGTCGCCGCTGCCCCAGACCGGCACGGTCGGCGGGGCTCCCGCGTCCCGGGTGGAGGCCAGCAGGCCGCTGCGCGACCAGGCCGCGGTCAGGTCGAAGCCCGGCTGCCCGGCGTCAGGGCCGGTGTCCCCGAAGCCGGTGATGTCGGCGTAGACGACCCGTGGGTTCCAGCCCGCGACCTCTTCGTAGCCAAGGTGCAGCTTTTCGCGTGTGCCGTGCGGGAAGTTGGTGATCACCACGTCGGCCCACTCGACGAGGCGCTTGAGGACCGTGGTGGCCGACGGCGACTTCAGGTCGATCACCATGCCGCGCTTGTTGCGGTTGGCGAGGTGCCAGCTGTAGTTGGCCTGCGCCCGGGGACTGGGCGGCACGGAGCTCAGCCGCCGCTGCGGATCGCCCGTCCCCGGCGGCTCGATCTTGATGACGTCCGCTCCGAAGTCGGAGAGCACGGTGGCCGCGGCCGGTCCTGCGATGAAGCTCGACGCGTCGAGGACCTTCAGGCCGGTGAAGACGGATTCGGTGGTCATCTTCATCACCTCACGAAGGCGCTCAGGCCGCCGGTCACGGCACGGCCGACGATCAGGGTCTGGATCTCCCGCGTGCCCTCGTACGAGTAGATGGCCTCCGCGTCGGCGACGAAGCGGCCGATCTTGTAGTCGAGGATGATGCCGTTGCCGGCCAGCAGCTCCCGTGCCCACCCAACGTTCTCGCGCATCCGCACGGTGCAGTAGGCCTTCGCCAGGGCGGACTGCTCGTCCCTGTACACCCCGGCGTCCTGCAACTGGGCCAGGCGCACCATCATCCCGCACGAGGCCGTGGCATTGCCGAGCATCTTCACCAGCAGGTCCTGCACGAGCTGGAAGCCCCCGATCGGGCGCCCGAACTGCTCGCGCTCCTTCGCGTACTGCAGGGCGATCTCGTAGGCGCCGAACATCACTCCTACCGCCTGCCACGCAACGCCGCTGCGGGTCTGGCGCAGGATCTTGGCGGTGTCCTTGAACGAGTTCGCGTTCTGCAGCCGGTTGGCCTCCGGGACGCGGCAGCCGTCGAGCACGATGTCGGCGTTCTGCACGATCCGCAGCGCCATCTTGTTCTCGATCTTCGTCGCGGTGAACCCGGGGGTGTCCTTCTCCACGACGAAGCCCAGCACGTGCTGTGTCTCGACATCGCGGGCCCAGATGACGACCAGGTCGGCGAACGTCGCGTTTCCGATCCACCGCTTCGCGCCGTCGAGGATCCATACGTCGCCGTCGCGGCGTGCGGTCGTCCGCAGGCCGCCGGCCACGTCGGAGCCGCCGTGCGGCTCGGTCAAGCCGAAGGCGCCGATCTTCTCGAAGCGGCTCATCGCCGGCAGCCATCGCCGCTTCTGTTCGTCGGAACCGCAGGTGAGGATGGTGCCCATGGCCAGACCCGTGTGCACGCCGGCGAACGTCGCCACGGACGCGTCGACATGTGCCAGCTCCAGCGCGATGAAGCCCGCGAGGAGGTTGCTCGGCCTGGATTCCGGGGAGTCCGGGTCGGCCCAGTCCATCAAGCCGAGCTTCCCGAAGCCCTCGACCAGCTGGAAAGGGAATTCGGCCCGGGCCCAGCAGTCGTCGACGATCGGGGCGACCTGCGTGCGGAGGAACGCGCGAAGGGACTCGACCTTCTCCCGCTCACTGTCCGACAGCAGTTCCTCGTACGCGTAGAAGTCGGCGGGCAGCAGCCCTCCGTCCAGGTAGGGACCGGACGGTGTCGGCAAAGCCGCTGTGCCGCTCATGGCAGTCTCCCTCAAGCGCTGTGGGGCGTGGCCCGGGGATCCGCGCCCGTCAGCGCTCTCCGTGCCCGGCGTTCCGGTTCTCGGACGCGATTAAACGCGGATCCGGAGCCGGTCCCTCGGACCCGAGCCGCCCACGGGTGCCGTGTCGCCACGGACCACCCCAGTGGCCCGTAAAGGTGAGGCAGGACCGCTCGGGCTGACGGAACGTCATGTCAATGGTGGTGCTGCTGCCGGTGGGCTGTTTCTGCTGCGCATGTGAGCCGGACATTCGTCCGGTCGGTCAGCTCGGCCGGCCGAGTCCGACTCAGGCGGCCCCCGCATCCGGCGGCATCTCGCAGGCGATCGCTGCACAGACCGTGCGCGCGCCGAGGCGGCGGTGGGCAATGCCGGCGACGGCCGGGAACCTGACATGTCCGGTGCTAGCGTCTGAGAGAAGTTCCGGGACACGGGAGAACCGAATGCAGGAACTGAATCGGCTCACCACACTGCGGCGCCGAATCATCCAGTACGAGCAGGGCGTACGCGACGCGGTGACCGACCCGACGGCAGTGAGCGCCGCCGAGGAACTACTGGCCCAGGCACCTCAACTCGACCTGGAGGCGGCCGCCGTACTGGCCTGGTTCTACTGGTATCTGCGTCTGGAGGTCACCGAGCACGCGCACGAGGAGGCGACAGGCACCGCTGTACGGCTGTTCTTCCGGGTGCGCGACCTGGATCCTGATGTGGTGCTGCCCCCGCTGATGGAGCAGCAGTATGCGGCCCGTGGCGCTGCCCGGGAGCTGGACACAGCCTTGGCAGCGGCGCTCGCGCGCGATGCCTCGCACAGGCGGGATCCGGACGCGATGTATTGGGCGATCGCGGTCCTGACCGAGGCCGAGGTACTGGCCATCGAGGCCGGCGCGCACGCCGACCGCGTTGTCTACCGGTGCCTGCGCGGCCATCAGCTGTGCGCGCTCTACGAGGTGCTCGGCCGGGCGGAGGACCTGGACAGAGCTGTCGCCGATCTGAGCAACGCGGTGCTGCATGCCCCCGACGACCCGGCGATGGCGGCCGTGATGCACGGTTACCTGGGCCGGGCCTACTTGCGACGCCACCAACTGCAGGGCCGGCCCGAGGACCTGGAGGCGGCCTTGGCCGAGCTGCGCCAGGCCCACCTAGGGCTGGCCCCCCTCGGTCCGGACGACCCCGAGTGGCTCGTGCCGACCCAGAATCTCGGCGCCGCGCTGCTCCTGGCCGGTCACTACGAGGAGGCGGCAGCTGTTCTGCGGAGCCTGCTCACCGTCTACCCTCAAGACAGTCCCGAGGCGGCACGAACGCACCACATGCTCGCCGGCGCCTGCCGAGCGCTGTACCTCGGACACCATCGTCGACAGGACCTCGACGACTGCGTGCTCAGCCTGCGGGCCGCCTACGGCACGTCGCTGTCCGCGCCCGGGGCCGCAGGGATGGGGGCCGAAGTCGCTCAGCTGCTCGCGGCCGCGCTGCTCGACCTGTATCGCGTCGACGGGGAAGGCCGGTACCTCGAGGAGGCCGCCCGGACAGTACGTGAGTGTCTGGAGCGTGAGGACAGGACAGAGGCGCGTATGCGCCTTCTGGTCCGCCGGTCAGAGGTGCACCACGCGGCCTACCATCACACCGGGGACCGCGACGAGTTGGATGCCGCGATCGCCACCGCCGACGAAATTCTCCTCGAAGCCGCGGCCGACGCCGATGCCTCCCGGTCCGTGCAATGGGAGTCCGCCATCGGCCCGACGCTGGCGCAGGCCCTGTGCGAGAGGTACCGCCTGGAGCCGGATCCGAATGACCTCGACCTCGCCGTCGAGATGGCACACGACGGCGTGGAGTGGTCGGCCGAGGACGGCCGGAGCGTCGCCGGATGCGCCTCCCAGCTGCTCGTCCTCGGCTACGCGCTGACACTTCGCGGGGAAGCATTCGGTTCACCATCGGACATGGACCACGCCGTCGAGGCCCTCGACGAAGCCCTCGACCTCCTTCCCGCCGACTCACCGCTGCGCGCTCGTACCCACGCCGAGCTGGGCAACGCGCTGCGGGCCCGCGCGGCCATCTCCGGGGACGTCGGTGACCTCGACGCCTCGATCGCCGCGTACCGTGAGGCCGCTGCGGCCGACGCCGATCACTTCGCTCTCACCGGGTTCGCGACCGCGCGCCTCGACCGCTTCCTGCGCCGCGGCGGGCGCGCCGATCTCGACGAAGCCGTCACGCTGAGCCGAGGCGCCGCACAGGTCGCTCCGGAACACGAACGGCACACCGCGCTGCACCTGGCCGGGATAGCCCTGCGGTTGCGTTTCGACCACTTCGGCGACCTGACGGACCTGGACGAAGCGATCGAGACAGGCGGACAGGCCGTGCGGGTGATACCGCCCCGCCACACGCTGCGCCCCGCCTATCTGTCGAATCTGGCGCTGGCCCACAGCAGCCATTTCCACGAGCTGGCGTCACCGCTCGATCTCGACGGCTCGTTCAGCATGTCCGCCGACGAGACCGACATGCTGACGTACGACATCGACACATCGATCGGCCTGTTGCGTGAAGCGGTTGACGCCGTTCCCGTCGGCCACCGCTTTCGGCCGGGCCTGCTGGCGAACCTGGCGGACGCGCTGGCCGCCCGCTTCTCGGCGACCTCACGGTGGGCTGACCACCGAGCGGCGCTCACCAGCGTCGTCGACGCCCTGGAGGAGTGCCCTACGGGGCGGCCGGAGCGAGCCCAGCTGCTGTACCTGCGGGCACGGCTGCTGCTCAAGGGGGCCGAGGCGTACCCCGGCCCGGCCGCGGCAGCCGACCGGACATCCGCCTCCGAAGCGCTGCGGGAGGCCGCTGAGGCGGCGACGGCTTCCCCCCTGTTGCGGATGACAGCACTGCGCGAGCTGGCTGATCAGGCGCCCGGACCGGCCGCCGCCCTGGCCGTCTACGAGCAGGCGATGACCTGTGTCCCGCTGGTCGCCTGGCACGGCCTCGGCCGCCGTGACCGCGAGCGGCACCTGACCCACATCGGCCCCCTCACCCAGGAGGCTGCCGCCGCGGCCCTGGACGCCGACCGTCCGGAACGGGCCGTCGAACTCCTGGAGCACGGCCGAGCCATCCTGTGGAGCCAGTCCCTCGACACCGATCCCGACCTGGACGCGGTACGCCGGACGGCGCCCGAACTCGCCGAGCGGCTGGACCAGGTGCGCACCCGTCTGCTTGCCCTGGACGCCGGACCGGACCACTTGAACGTCCCAGCTGACCACACGGACCTGCGCATGGACCTGGCCCGTGAATGGGACACGCTGTGCGAGCAGGTACGACAACATGTCACCGGATGCGGAGACTTCCTGCTCCCGCCCGGCTTCGCCCACCTGCGCACCGCTGCCACGAACGGCACGGTCGTCCTGATCAATATCGCCGAACGCCGCAGCGATGCCCTGGCGCTGAGCCCGGACGGGCTGACGGTGATCCCTCTGCCGCAGGTCAACCCGGACGTCGTGCAGCAACGCGTGACCACGTACATGAGCGCTCTCGAATCGTACGAGTACGTGGATCTGCTGCCGGCTCTTGACATGAAGCGCGATGCGGACGGACAACTCGACCTGCTCGGCCTGATGATGCGGGACGTGCTGAACTGGCTGTGGGACGCCGCCGCCGAACCCGTCCTGGACGCGCTCGGCCACACCGGCGAACCGACCGACGACGCCTGGCCGCGGGTGTGGTGGTGCCCCACCGGCCCGCTGACCTTCCTGCCGTTCCACGCCGCGGGTCGCTACCACCCAGGACCTCGGCCGGGGGACCCACGGCCCCGACCGGGTGCCTGCGTACTGGACCGGGTCGTATCGTCCTACACACCGACACTGCGCACCCTGATCAAGGCGCGTACTCGTCCGTCTCCCCGGCCCGGACGGCGCCGCATGCTGCTTGTGGCGATGCCGGAGACACCTGGGGGGCAACCGCTTCCGGACGCGGAAGAGGACGTGGAGGCCGTGAACGCCTTCTTCCCCGACCGGACCCGCGTCATCACCGGCCCCCAGGCCACTCGCGATGCCGTGCGCCGGGCGCTGGGCGACCACAGCTGGGCCCACATCACCTGCCACGGCGAACTGAACCCTCTCGACCCATCGAACAGCGGGCTGCGACTGCACGACGGGACGCTGACCGTCGCCGATCTGGGCCGACTGAGCCTGGACGACGCGGAGTTCGCCTTCCTGTCCAGCTGCAGTACGGCGCTCACCGGCTACGGTCAGCCCGACGAGGCGATCCACATCTCCGCCGCGCTCCAGTTCGCCGGATACCGGCACGTGGTAGCCACCATGTGGACGGTGCTCGGCCGCTATGCTGGTTTCATCGCCGACCATCTGTACAACTCCCTTGCTATAAAAGGGGAGTTGGCATCAGAGGAGTGCGCGCTCGCACTCCACTACGCTGTGCGGGAGCTGCGTGCCCAGCCCGGTATGGAACTGGCGATCTGGACACCCTTCATCCATACCGGCCCGTGAAGGCCCTCGGTCTGCACAGCGGCTCACGAGCCAACAAAGAGGATCAGTACGCACGTTCGGATGATGCGCAAGGAGGCGCTGATGGTGAGCGATGACGCAGGCACCGGCGCCGCCACTTCCACCCCGCCACCGAAGCCGCGCGGACGGCGGCCGCTCCCCAGCCCGCGCGAGGAACTCCTCAACGGCCCCAAGCACGGCGGCCAGGCCGTGGTCACCGGTGTGGGCCTGCCTGCACCGGCCTCCGACATCCCTGACGCACCGGCCGGCCCTGCCGACAGCACTTCGGCAGACAGTGCCGGGCGGCAGGGGGAGCACCGTACGGACGACGCGGAGAGCTGAGGCGCCATGCCCAGTTCCCTTCTCGGACTGGTTCTCTTCGTCGTCTGCCTGGTCCCGGGATTCATCTATGCGGCAGCCCGCGACCTGCACCTGCCCGAGCGCACCTCGTCCGCATTCCGCGAGACCACCCGCGTCGTACTGGCCAGCCTCGCTCTCGACGGGATCGCCCTCGCGGTATTCGCGGTGATCCGTACGGCGGCACCCGGCCTCACCCCCGACACCGGCCGCCTCGTACGCGAAGGCTGGGGCTATGTGCGCGACGACTACGGGCGATTGACACTGTGGTCCTGCGCGCTGCTCGTCGCCGCGGCAGGTGCCGCGCTGGCCGCCGCCCGGCTGCTGCCGCGTGGTCCCGGCCCACTGTCGGTCGAGTCGTCGTGGTGGCTGCTGTTCGGCCGATACCCGGCACTCACCGGGGCGAAGTGCACGTACGTCGGCTGCGAACTCGTCGACGGATCGTACCTGGCCGGGGTGCTCAAGCATTTCGCACACCAGGCCGAGGAGACGGGTGATCGCGAATTGGCCCTGGTCGCTCCCCTGGAATACCGGCCTCATCCCGGGGTGCCTTCCCGACCGCTCACCGATCACCAACTGGTGTCGGTGAGCGCACGCCAGATCAAGTTCCTGACCGTGACCTATCTGGATCACATCCCCCGGCCAGGGCCAGGGCTGATCCCGGGCGTCAGGGCTGAGCAGGACGAGCCCACACGATCGATGCCGGCCGGCTCGCCGACGTCCCCCACGGTTACCGGCACCTCTTCCCCTTCCTGATCGAAGGGGCCCGGCAGCGTCACCGGCGCGAGGACCGTCATCGACCCGTACGGTGCTTCCGCGGAAGTCGACTGCCCGGACGTGGAGCGCCGTCGCTGAACAGTGACGGACCGGCCCAGCCGTGAGCTCCATCAGAAGCCTCCGCCATGCTGCGGCTGCCGCGCGCTCGACGCGGCAGCGCGCCGAACCGCTTGCCGCGTTTCCGTTCCCGTGGTGTCGGAGGAGTCCGCACCGCGACCGTGATACTAATACCGGTATAAGTATTGGGTTGATGTGCTGCGGGGAGACTGACACATGGTGGAGATCAAGACCGATGCCGCATTGGACGCGATGCGGGAAGCCGGACGTGTGGTGGCCCGCGCCCTGGCCGCCGCTCGAGAAGCAGCCGGCGTGGGGGAGTCCCTGCAAGAACTGGACGAAGCGGCCCGGTCAGTTCTGGCCGAGGCCGGAGCCGGCTCCCCATTCCTCGGATACCGGCCGTCCTTCGCCCCGGTCGCTTTCCCGGCCGTGATCTGCACGTCCGTCAACGACGCCGTGTCGCACGGCATCCCCACCGGCTACCGGCTGCGCGACGGCGACCTGGTGAGCATCGACTGCGGCGCCCAGCTCGACGGCTGGACGGGCGACGCGGCCATCACCTTCACCGTCGGAACGCCACGCCCCGGCGACCTCGATCTGATCGACGCCACCCAGCAAGCCCTCGACGCCGGCATTGCCGCCGCCCAGGTGGGCAGTCGCATCGGCGACATCTCCCACGCCATCGACACCGTCGCCCGCAAGGCGGGCTGCGGCATGCCCGCCGACTTCGGCGGCCACGGCATCGGCCGCCGCATGCACGAAGACCCCCATGTCCCCAACCGTGGTCGCCCCGGCCGCGGTTTCCCCCTCCGGCACGGCCTGGTCCTCGCCATCGAACCCATGCTCATGGCCGGCGGGCAGAACACCTACCGCACCGATATCGATGGCTGGACTCTGCGCACCACCGACGGCAGCAGGGCCGCCCACATCGAGCACACCGTCGCCATCACCGACCAGGGCCCCCGCATCCTGACCCTGCCCTGACGTTCTCACGGACGCCGCCGGATCCGCCGCCCTTCCGTGCCATCGAACACGGCCTGACGGGAGTTGATGCGATCCTGCATGTATGAACCATCTCGGCGACGCGCACCTGCGCACCTGGACGCTGCGATTCGTGGCCCTCCTCGCAGCCGAGACCCAAGATCCCGCTGCTCCATTGCGATGACAGTTGACGATCGCCCCTCCCCTCAGGACAGTCGTGATCCCCGCTGAGCGACGCGTGCCGAAGGTCTGGATCCGCCCACTGGTAACGACTTCGCATGACTCGGCCGTCCACCGCCGACCTGCTCCTATCCTGTGCCTCCGCGGCCATCGCCACGACCGCCCGTGCGCCGGTGCACGGGCGACGACGGGTGGCCGGCAGCGCAGTGTGCGCCGCCACCCAGGTGAGCCCGTTCAAAGGAACCCGCATGGTCCAGATGCCCGGCACCGTCAAGTCCGCCCGCGCCCTGCTCCTCGTCGTGGGCGCAGGGAACATCGTCGCCGCCCTGTGGCTCATGACGGCCGCTGCCACCCTGCAGACCGGTGCCATGGGGCAGTTGATAATCGGCCTACTGCTCCTTGCGGTCCTCCCGTTCGGGTCGCTCGCCGCAGCCGCGATCGTCATTGCCGCCAAGTTCACCACCGGCGGCCACCGCGTCCGCATCGGCGCAGTTGTCGTCGGAACGTTGGTCATCGCCGGATCATTGATCATCACCAGCACCGCGATCAGCGCGAAGCTTCACGACGGCGCGTGGGGGATCGGCGTCACAGCCGGCGCTCTCGTGATACTCCTCTCGACCAGACAGGACACCAGAGACTGGTTCGACCGTCCGCGCCGGTAGTGGAGACGTATTCCATTGGCTGACTGCGGGTCCGCGCCAAGAACTGGTGAACTGAGCCAAGTACTGCCCCATTTGCGGCGCCGAGGCGAGGTGAAGCTAGGCTCAGGCACTGTGAAGCTTCCTACCACGGTGAGCGGTTGGCGATATTGGGCAGCCAATTCATGACCCAGCGACCTCCTCGCCCCTTGCGGCGGTGCCTCGTCCTCTGCGCTTCCCTGTTGTCCGTTGCCCTCGCCGCCGGGTGCACGAGTGAATCCGGCGAGCCGAACGGGCCCAGCGCACCGGAGAGCAGTTCAGGGCAGCAACGGAAGCAACCCTCCGAAACGTCCGCCCACGCCGAGGAGAGACTCGGTAAGCAGGTCGAGGAAGCCCTCGGCACGGAGGAGGTCGGCGATGATCCGCTGTTCGTCGAGGCGGGTCTTGAGCGTGTCAGCGACGGGTTCCACACCGTGCCGGAACTGACACGTGGGCGCTCGTACACGTTGGCCGTCGCCTGCGCGGGGAAGGGAAAGATCATCCTGTCCATAACCCTGAAGAATCCCGTCCGCCGGACCGTGGTCTGCGACGGCGTACCACTTCGCCGACGCCTCACGGCCTCAGCGGCCAAGATAAAGATCGACACCGAGGCGATGCCGGGGGCCACAGGGATGGTTGCGTGGCGCATGGACAAGGTCGACAAGTAAGCCGCAAGCGCACCCCACAGCACAGCACAGCACAGCACGCCCAGCACTGCCGAATCTGATGCTGCTGTACGGCCGCAGGCGACAGCGGCCGGCGCCGGGCGCACAGGCATGGCCGTTCGTACTGCTCAACCGGCTTCCGTGGGCAGCCGCTTGTCCGTCGGTCCCGCGGATGCGTCCGAACCCTCATGTGCGCGCCGCGGCCTGCGCGGATAACGGTGGGTGAGCCTTCGAGATGCGCGCGCACAGGCGCGCTGCTTCGCTGGTGTGGCCCGCTCTTCCCAGATGACACCAAGGAGTGATCATGAGCGTTGCAGGCGAGTCCGGTGCCCGTGCCCAGCAACTTCTCCAGAAGGCGCAGGAGATGGAACAGGCCGCGGAGCGTATCTCCGACCCGCAGGAGCGTCAGCGGCTGAAGGACAAGGCGCGCGAGCTCAAGCAGCAGAGCAAGCAGGCGAGCGGCGGGGACATCGACCCCATGGTGTAACAGCCGTGTGCATGCGCCAGCCGGTGGCTGCCGCGCGACCTTCCAGCCGCGCGAGGCCATCGGCTGGTCATTTGTGCGGGCCAAGCCGGCCGCATGCCTCCACTCGGCGCGTGATTTCCGCGTCGGCCGCCGTGGCCAGACCTGGGCAGGTCACTTCGGATATGGGTCGTAGCAGTCCAGCGCGGGGTGGTAGAGCACCCGCCAGGTGTCCTGGTCGACGACTCCGGTTCGGCCCAGGCCGTGGCATCCCTGAATCCAGATGATCTTCTTCGACGTGGCGGTGCCGAATACCCCGTCGACCGCGAGTTTCGGAACGCCGCCCCATACGTTGCTGAGACACTGCGCCTGCTTCACGGAAGGACCGGTGTTCACGTATGTGAGCGCGGGACGATCGATGGAGGACGTGTAGGGGCATGTCTTCTCAGCGGCGGCGGCCTCGTGCGTCGTCGTCGCCAGGGCCCCGGCGGTCAGCAGCGCTGCGCCGAGGACCGAATACTTGCGGCGGATCATCTCGGGCACTCCTCTCCGTACGGGCCATGTGCACACCCATCCAGCATGGGGGCGCAAGCGTCCTCTCGCGCATTTTCGAACTGTCGCGCCCGTGCAAAGGGTCCTGGCAAGCGTGTCGCTGGGTGACGAGGCCCGAGTGGGTCAGCTGTCGTCCGACAGGGCCGCGTGGGCGGCGTGGAGGATTTCGTCGGACAGCGGGGAGCCGTTGGTGGCGCGGGCCAGCAGGAGAGCGCCGACCAGGGTGGCCAGGCGGGCCAGGCCGTCTTCGTCGTCGGTGGCGAGCCACTGGGCGAAGTCGCGTACTCCCTCGATGTAGACGTCGTGGGCGGCGTCACCCGCGTCCCGGGCCATGTCGGCGGCGAGCGCGGCGGTGGGACAGCCGTCGCCTGCGTTGTCGCGGTGCCGGGTTGACAGGTAGTGGTCGATCAGGCCCTGACGGGCGGCGTCACGTCGCCCGTCGTGCGCGTCGAGCTCCGCCGCGCGGCGTGCCTCCAGCTGGGCGAAGGCGTGCACGGTGGCCTCGCCGACCAGGGCGTCCTTGGAGGCGAACTGCTTGTAGAAGCCGCCCTGGGTCATCCCGGCCGACTTCATCAGGTCCACGACGCTGACGCCGGTGCCCTGCTCCCGGAACAGCCTGGAGGCGTTGGCGACCACGCGCTTCCGGTTCTCCTGCGCCTGTGCCTGTGACACGCGGCCCATCGGGCCACCTCCTCCGCATGGATGTCGGTTGCAATCTACCGTACGACCCTGTTTAGATTGTCAGTGAAATCTATTTGGTTCGCTGCGCTCACGAAGGGTGGCCGTCGCGGCCGGCACAGGGAGAAACATGGGACCGAAGGACTCCGTCACCGGCGGCCGCCCGCCCGGGTACGGGGCCCGTTCCGCGGCCAAGGCCGCCTCCTGGGCGCTGACCGGCTCGGTCGGCCAGGAGCTCGATCCGCGCGGCATCGCCGTAGCCACCCTGCGCGCCGGCCTCATGAACATGGCCGGCCACGTCGCCGCCGACCAGAGGACCGACCCGGCCTCGAAGGCCACGCAGGCCCTGGACGGTCTGCAGTGCGGACTCCCCGAGTTCGTCGCCGACGACGTCAGCCGCCAGGTCGAGCAGAGCCTGGCCACGAAGCCGGCCGCCGCCTGACACACCACCGCCCCCGCGGCCCCATCAACTTTCAGAACACCGGAGTTACCTCACATGACACCCACCGTCGGTCCCGCCTCCGTCCGCAGCGAGGGAGCGACCGCATCGCCCGGCGCCGTACCCGGCGAGGCGTCCGTGCCGCGTCACCCGGGCCCGAGCAACCGGCCGCCGCTGCGCACGCTGCTGCAGCCCGCGGTGATCGCCCTGGTCCTCGTCTCGGCCTTCATCAGTTGTTACGTCGGGCTGCAACGCGACCCGAAGCCGCATCAGCTGCCGGTGGCGGTCGTGGGTAGCACCCTCGCGCACAAGATGGAGCTGTCGCTCGGTGACAGCGTCGACGTGCGCCCCACGGTGAGCGCGGCCGCAGCCCGCCAGGCCGTGGAACAGCACGACGTGGTGGCTGCGCTGAGCTCAGGCGGCGCCGGACAGCTGAACCTGGAGGTGGCCGGGGCGAACGGCCTGTCCACCACGGGCGCGGTCAAGAGCGTGGTGTCCGCGTACGCCGCGGGATCCGGCCAGCAGGTCACGACGACCGACGTGGTGCCGCTCGCTCCCTTCGACGGGCGGGGTCTCGCCGGGTTCTATGTGTCCTTCGGCGTCACCCTCGCCGGATTCGTCCTGGCCCAGAACGCGCTGGGCATGGCGAACGTGCTCCACCTGCGGCACCGGTTCTGGCTGATCACGGGCGTCTCGGTGGCGACCGGCATCGTTGCCGCGATCATCGCGGGCCCTGTCCTGAACGCGGTCCCTGCCCCGTTCCTCCCGCTGGCGGCCACACTGGCGCTGCTGGCGGCCGCGGCAGCGTTCACCACGAAGCTGCTGGGCACCTACCTCGGTCCCATCGGCGTCCCGGTGGCGACATTGCTTCTGCTCACGGTCGGCAACTCCACCAGCGGCGCCACCATCAGCTCCGACCTGCTGCCGGCCGCCGCCCGTGCCGTCTCCGCCCTGTTGCCGCCCGGCGCGGCGGTACGGGCGGTGAGTGACCTGAGTTACTTCGACGGTGCCCACGCGGGAGTGCCACTGCTCACCCTCGCCCTCTGGGCGGTGCTGTCGGCCGTGCTCGTGGGCATCAAGTCCCGTCTGCGCTCCACCCGTCGCACGGCGCACGCCTGACCCTGCCGAATCCCTGCTTCCTCCGCGCGATGGCCGCCCGGAGGAAGCTGCCACCGTACGACGGGTGCCACTCGGACCCAAGGGCTGTCCCGTCGTCCCCGGCGGGCGCACGACGACAGCTCTACGGCACCTCGTCGTGTAGTCGGAACGCCCGAATGCGCCCGGTATGAGGATGCCCCTCCGCCTTGCGATGCACCGCATCTGACGCCGCGCGCTGATCCACCAGGGATGACGGGACAGCCCTTAGGCGGAACCCTTTCGTATCAGGGCAGGAAGTTCGTGAAGAGAAGTGATCTCGTGTGACGGGGGACGCAGCAGGGGGTCGCGCACCATGTGCGACCGGTTCAGCCATACCGAGGCACCCAGACCCGCGTTGAGCGCTCCGCCGACGTCGGTCACCAGACTGTCGCCCACGTGGCAGACATCGGCGGGCCCGAGCCCCATGCGTTCGAGGGTGATCTCGAAAATCCTCCGGTCGGGCTTGGACACGGCTACCTCGCCCGAGATCACAGTGAGGTCCAGGAACCTGTCCAGACCCGTCGCCGTGATCTTGTCCCGCTGCGCATCGCCAGGACCGTTGGTGACAAGCCCCAGCCGGTACGAGTCGCTGCGAAGCGCACTCAGTGTGTTCGCCACGTCGGCGAACAGGACGTAGCGCCGACAACGCTGCCGCCTGTATTCGTCGGTCGCAGGACCGGCGAATTCGGCGTGCCCGCACTCGTCGAGTGCCTGCCGCCAGCACTCTCTCCAGATGGAATCGGCATCCGGTATCCGGCCGGGCGGGTGCTGCGCACCGTCCCCGCCCGCGCGCATGTGGTCGAGATAGCGGCGTGTGTATGCGCTGTGGAGTGAGTCGGCATCGAGGTCGGGGGCCGACCGGACCAGGGCGTCGCACACGGCCCGCACAGTCGCCTTCCAGGCGGGCATGCCGTAGTCGAGCAACGTTGCGTCGAGGTCTAGCAGTACCGCCTGGATCATGCGGAGAGCATACGCACCGACCGCGTCATGAGAAGCCTGTACTGCGACGGCAGTTGAAGGATCTGTTACGCCTGAGCAGTCGCATACACGCAGCTCACGAATTCAGCGATCTGTTCGTCGCTCAGGTTCTTCGCGAGATCGGCCTCCGTGATCATGCCGACCAGGCGGTGGCCGCCCTTCACGTCGATCACCGGCAGTCGCTTGATCTGATGTTGCTCCATGGTCGTCAGGACATCGGCGGCGTCCGCTTCGGCATCGATCCAGTGGATCTTGGCGTTGAGGGATCCGGCCTGCACGGTTGCGGGGTCGATGCCCTCGGCGCAGCACTTGACGACGATGTCCCGGTCGGTGATCAAGCCGGTGAGCCTGTTGTTGTCGCCGCAGATGGGAAGGCAACCGACGCCCAGATCGCGCATCGTCTTCGCCACATCGAGCAGCGACTCGTGTGCACCGACGCACTGCACGCCACCGGTCATGATGTCTCGGGCCAGCAGCTTCTCGGACATGATGTCCTCCCGTCCTCGACCGGCGTGTTTCCCTGTCTTCGATCACAACACGAATGGCTCAACCCCGCTTGCCGGCTGCGTCGGCGAGGTAGAGGATCCCGAGTCGCCCGCGATCGGGCCAGGGCAGGGCGCCTGCGATGTCGGTCCGGCGACTCTGCGTCGCCATCAGCGCCTGGTGTGCTGACTACGACGGCTCCACATGACCGAAGCCCACCTCGAAATGCTCGACCGAGGCAACGCGCTGGCCTTCCCTGTGGGCGATCTCCTCGCGGAGCCGGGCGGCACTGTCCTCGCTGGCCTGCATGGCCTCCTCGTCCTCCCACAGAGTCAGCGAGGCAGCCTTCCCGGAGGCCCGGTCGACGAGGTAGAACACGCCCCGGAAGCCCGAAGCCTCCTGGATCTGCTGGAGAGTCGCTTCCCAGTTCGCGGTCAGGTCTCCCTCTGCCGGAACCGGTGAACCCTGATAGGTGCTCAGCCTCGCGAACATGGCTGCCACCCCTTTCCTGGCCGGCTGCCGGTCGGGCGGACAGGCAGCTTCAGGACCAGCGTGCTCCGGCGCACCGCGTGTCGCATGCCGAGCAACTCGGGATGCTCCCGCCAGGGCCGGCACAGCGCGCATTCTGGGCTCTGACCTGCCCGAACAGGCAGATGCATCTCGGCCAGTGGCCCGAATTTGACATTAGCTTGCCTTATGAAAGATAAAGAAGGTCCTTTGGGCTGAACTTCACGCAGCGTGATATTCGACGTGTGACAGCCGACGATCGTCTACGCGAATGAGTAAAGCCGTGTCCCACGCCGACGTCCCGGACCAGCCGACCGACCCCGCCGCGGACTGGGAGGCATGGCGCGCCGAACGGCGGCGCTCTGTCACTTCGCCCTCCGGGAACCTCGCGCTCGTGGAGACCCGCTGGGCCCCGGCAGGTGAGCGCCCCGACCTCGACGCTGCCCGTGCCGGACAGCCGGAGAGCGTGACTGTCACCACGGTCCAGCGCACCGACCTCGTCACCGGCGAGCCGGAGCACGGTCTGCGCTTCTGGGACGCGCAGTCGCCCGCGATCCAGAACTTCGATCGCACCGATGTCTTCGCGTACGACCCTGCCTGGGTGCTGGAGGCCTCGTACACCCCGGTGCCGGGCGCCCGGCGGGTCGGTTTCGAGCACATCCGCGACAACGGCGGTACCCGTGACCTCGCCGTGCCGGGTGACATCTCACTCACCCTGGACGGACAGGAGTACGTGCTGAGCGCATTCGACGACGACGGCACTCTGCTTCTCGTCTTCGGTGACCCCACCAACGGCGACATCACCTACGGCGCCGGGCGCTTCCTCTTCGTCACCCACACCGGCGAGGGCCGTGTCCTCCTCGACTTCAACCGCGCCTTCGTGCCGCCGTGCGGATTCTCCGACCAGTACAACTGTCCGATGCCGCCGCGGCAGAACCGTTTCCACCTGCCCGTCGAGGCCGGCGAGAAGCGCCCCGTCTTCCGCGACGGCTTCCCCGCGCAGCACTGATCAACCCCCGCACTCCCGCCTCGCAGCACGAAAGCGCGTACTCCTCATGAGCATCAAGAAGACCTCTCTGTACGGCGGCGCCACCGCCGCTGCCCTCGCTCTGACCCTCACCGCCTGCGGCGGGGGCTCCAACGGGGGCGGCGCCGCCGGAGGGGCGTACGACAAGAACGCCACGGTCAACATCGGTTCGCTCTACGAGCCGCAGAATCTCGACAACACCGCGGGCGGCGGCCAGGGCGTCACCGAGGCGCTCAACGGCAACGTGTACGAGGGGCTGTTCAAGCTCACCGACGACGGCAAGGTCGAGAACCTGCTCGCCCAGGACTACAAGCTCAGCGGCGACGGACTGACGTACACCTTCACCCTGCGCGACGGTGTGAAGTTCCACAGCGGCAAGAAGCTCACCAGCCAGGACGTCAAGTACAGCCTGGAGAAGGTGATAGCCAAGGACTCGCAGTCCGCGCGCAAGAGCAATCTCGAGGTCATCAAGTCCGTCGGGACACCGGACGCACGCACGGTGAAGGTCCAGCTGTCGAAGAAGTCGATCTCGTTCGTCTACAACCTCTCCTACGTGTGGATCATCAACTCCGACGCGAAGAGCCTCAAGACGAGCGAGGACGGCACCGGCCCGTACCGGCTGAACAAGTGGACCCGCGGTTCCGCACTCGGCCTCGACCGGTTCACCGGGTACTGGGGTGACGCGGCCAAGAACAAGCAGGTCGTCTTCCACTACTACAAGGACGCGACCGCTCTCAACAACGCGCTCCTGACCAACGCCGTGGACGTCGTCACGAGCGAGCAGTCGCCCGACGCCCTCGACCAGTTCAAGAGCAACCAGAACTACAAGGTCAACGACGGCAACTCGACGACCAAGCTGCTGCTCGCCTTCAACGACAAGGCCAAGCCCTTCACGGACGTCAAGGTCCGCCAGGCCGTCTCCTCCGCCATCGACGACAAGAAGCTGCTGGAGTCGGTCTGGGGCGGCTACGGCAAGCTCATCGGCTCCATGGTGCCGCCCACCGACCCGTGGTACGAGGACCTCACCAAGGTCAACGCCTACGACACCGCCCGAGCCAAGAAGCTGCTCACCGAGGCCGGATACAAGGACGGCTTCACCTTCACCCTCGACACCCCGAACTACGACCCGCACCCGACGGCGGCGACGTTCATCAAGTCGGAGCTCGCCAAGGTCGGCATCACCGTCAAGATCAACACGATCACGCCGGACGAGTGGTACACGAAGGTCTACAAGAACCACGACTTCACGGCCACGCTCCAGGAACACGTCAACGACCGCGACCTGGTCTGGTACGGCAACCCCGACTTCTACTGGGGCTACGACAACAAGCAGGTCACGAAGTGGGTCGAAGAGGCCGAGCAGGCTTCCGGCACGGCTGAGCAGACCGAACTGCTGAAGAAGGTCAACCGCCGGACCGCGGAGGACGCGGCCAGCGACTGGCTGTACCTGTACCCGCAGATCGTCGTGGCCGGCAGCAAGCTGTCCGGATACCCGGTCAACGGCCTCAACTCGCAGTTCTTCGCGTACGACATCGAGAAGGGCTGATGGCGCAGTATCTCCTGCGCCGCCTCGCCTTCCTGCTGGTGTCGCTGGCGCTCGCGAGCGTGGTCCTGTTCGTGCTGCTGCGGATGCTGCCGGGCGACCCCGCCAACGCGCTCACCTCGGTGGGCGCCAGCCCCGAGCAGATCGCGGCGGCCCGGCACTCCATCGGCTCCGACAAGCCGCTGCCCGAGCAGTTCGTCCACTGGATCGGGCAGCTGGCAGGCGGTGACCTCGGTACGTCGTTCGTCAGCTCGCTGCCGGTCGCGCCCGAGGTCGCCTCGCGGCTGAACGTCACGATCCCGCTCACGCTCTCGGCCTTCGTCCTGGCGGTCCTCATCGCCGTCCCGGTCGGTTTCGTCGCCGCGCACCGGCGCAGGACCTGGTACGGCGCGCTGCTCAGCGGAGTCTCCCAACTGGGCATCGCCGTTCCCGTGTTCTGGCTCGGAATGATCCTGATAGCCGTCTTCGCGCTGAACGCCGGCTGGCTCCCCGCAGGCGGCTTCCCGCCGGACGGCTGGTCGCAGCCGGCCGAGGCGGTCCGCTCGCTCGCACTGCCCGTCATCACCATCGCGCTCGTGATGAGCGCGTCACTGATCCGCTACGTCAGGTCGGCCACGCTCGACGTACTGGACAGCGACTACCTGCGTACCGCGCGAGCCCTGGGCTCGTCGTTCGGGCGGGCCATGTGGCGGCACGGGCTGCGCAACGCCTCGGTGCCGGTGATCTCGATCCTCGGTATCGAGCTGGCGTCCACGCTGCTCGGCGCGGTCGTCGTGGAGTCCGTGTACGCGCTTCCCGGCCTCGGCTCGCTGCTGGCGACCGGCATCGCACAGCACGACTACCCGGTGATCCAGGGCGTGCTGTTCGTCTCCACGCTCGTGGTCCTGGTCATCGGCTTCGCCGCCGACTTCGTACAGCGGATCATCGATCCTCGGCTCCGCGGCAGGCTCTCCGGGGGTGTCCGATGAAGCAGTCGACGAAGCGCTCGTACACGCTGACTTTCGGATGCGTGCTGGCCGGCCTGATCGCGCTGCTTGCGCTGGTCTCGCTCTTCTGGGCCCCGTACGCCGCCGACGACACGTCCGGCGGGCGGCTCACGGGCCCCGGTGCGGGCCATCTGCTGGGCACCGACAAACTCGGCCGTGATCTGTTCACCCAGCTGATGACCGGCTCCCGGGTCGCCTTCGAAGCGGGCCTGGGTTCGGTCCTCATCGCGGCCGCCGTCGGCGTCACGCTGGGCGTGCTGGCCGCGTTCGCCCAAGGCTGGCTCGACGACACGCTCTCCGCGTTCCTCGACATCCTGATCGCCTTCCCGACGCTGCTGCTTGCGATGCTCATCGTCGCCGCGCACTCGGCCACACTGGGGTCCGCCGTGCTGGCGATCGGCCTCGCGCAGAGCGCGGTCGTCGGGCGGCTCGTGCGGGTTCTGGTCAAGCGGGTCCTGGCACAGGACTACATCACGGCCGCGCGCACGTCCGGCACGTCGTGGCCGCGGATCGTGGCCGGGCATGTGCTGCCCAACATCTGGCCGACGCTCGTGGTGAACCTGGCCCTCCAGTTCGGACTCGCGGTACTGGCCGAGGCCGGCCTGTCCTACCTGGGCCTGGGGGCGCCGCCGCCCAACGCCTCGTGGGGCCGCATGCTCCAGGAGGCTCAGGCCACCTTCACCACGGCCCCGGCCGGCGCATTGGCCCCCGGCATCCTGCTCGTCCTGCTCGTCATCGGTGTGAACCTCATCGCCGACGGACTGCGCGACACGCTCGACCCGGCGGCCCGACGGAGGAGCGCATGAACATCCTCGACGTACGCGACCTCGCGATCCGTACGGCCGACGGGCGCATCCTCGTCGACGGCCTCTCGCTGACCATCGCACCCGGCGAACGACTCGGCCTCATCGGGGAGTCGGGCTCCGGGAAATCGCTGACCACTCTCGCCGTGCTCGGTCTGCTGCCCGACGGCATGACGGCCACCGGCAGCGCCGAACTCGCCGGCACCCAGATCGTGGGCGCGAGCGAGAAGCAACTCACGGGTGTACGCGGCCGGGACGCCGCCATCGTCTTCCAGGAGCCGCTCACCGCACTCGACCCCCTGATGCGTGTCGGCAGGCAGATCGCCGAACCGCTGGGCAGAAGGCGAGGGCTGAGGGGTGCCGGGCTGAAGCGGGCCGTCGCGGAAGCCCTCGAGCAAGTGCGGCTGCCCGAACCCGGCCGCATCGCCCGCGCCTTCCCGCACGAGATCTCCGGCGGACAGCGGCAGCGCGTCGCACTCGCCATGGCCCTGGCCTGCGACCCGAAGCTGCTCATCGCGGACGAGCCGACCACCGCGCTCGACGTCACCGTGCAGTCCGACATGCTCGACCTGCTCGACAGCCTCGTACGGGAACGGGGCATGGCCGTCCTCTTCGTCAGTCACGACCTCGCGGTCGTCTCGAAGGTCACCGATCGCGTCCTGGTGATGAAGGACGGCCGCGCCGTGGAACAGGGCGACGTCCGCGAGATCGTGCGGGCCCCGCGCGAGGAGTACACCAAGGCGCTGGTGGCGAGCGCGCGGCAGCTGGAATCGGCTCTTGACCTGAGGAGCGCACGATGACGCCCGTACTGGAGCTGAACGCGGCCTCCTTCGCCTACCGGGGACACCCGGCGCCCGTCGTCGAGGACGTCTCCTTCGCCGTCGAGGCCGGGCACAGCCTCGCCCTCGTCGGCGAATCCGGCGCGGGCAAGACGACGCTGCTGCGGCTGCTGCTCGGGCTGGCCCGGGCCACCTCCGGGACCGTCCGATTCGACGGCGACGAGCTGAAGCCGCGCGACCGCGAGCAGATGCGGCGTTTCAGGCGCAGCGTGCAGTGCGTCTTCCAGGACCCGTACTCGTCGCTGGACCCGCGTCGGCGTGTCGGCAGCATCGTGTCCGAACCACTGCGTTCCCTCGGCATCGACAGCCGGAGCACGGCCGGGCCCAAGGTGGCCGACGCCCTGGAGCGGGTCGGTCTCCCGGCCGACGCCGCCGAGCGCTATCCGCACGAGTTCTCCGGCGGCCAGCGCCAGCGCATCGCCATTGCCCGTGCGACCGTGTGCGACCCGCGGGTGCTGCTCGCCGACGAACCCGTCAGCGCACTCGACGTCACGACCCGGGTCAAAGTCGTCGACCTGCTCAACGAGTTGAAGCAGAAGCAGGGCCTGACCCTCGTCATGGTCTCCCACGACCTGTCGGTGGTGGCGTCCCTGTGCGAACGCACCGCCGTCCTGGAGCGCGGCCACATCGTCGAGCACGGCGAAACCGGACAGGTGCTGGGCGCTCCCGCGCACCCGTACACACGTCGCCTCGTCGAAAGCGTGCCGCGGCTGCCCGCGTGACGGGTGTGCCTGATCACGAGGCGTCGCTGTCCCGACCTGATCCGTGCCGTGCCGGATGTCTCCGGCGTCGCACGGAACTCAGCTCGCCCTCGCCCACGCGTAGCGGTGCTCGGGCCGGCCGGTGTCGCCGTATTTGAGACTGAGGCTGATGCGGCCCGCGCTCTCCAGATACTTGAGGTAGCGCTGGGCGGTGGAGCGGCTCAACCCGGCCCGGACAGCAACCTCGTGTGCGGACAGCGGTTCGTCCGCCGCCGACAGGACGTGGCGGATGACTTCGGCGGTCGGCGCGGAGTGCCCCTTGGGCAGACCGGCTGCGGGAACGGCCTCCGCGGTGCGGAGCGCACCGAAGATCTGGTCGACCTGTTCCTGGCCGGCCTCGCCCCGGCCGTTGCCCACGCCTTCGAGGGTGCGGCGCAAAGCCGCGTAGCTCTCCAGCTTGGACCGCAGACCGCCGAAGCTGAACGGCTTCACGAGGTACTGCAGGGCGCCGTAGCGCAAGGCGGTCTGCACGGTCGTGACATCGCGAGCGGCCGTCACCATGATCACGTCCGCCGTGTGGCCGAGCTGGCGCAGTCGCCGTACCAGCGTGAGTCCCGTCTCGTCCGGAAGATAGTGATCGAGAAGTACGAGGTCGACATGGCTGCGTTCCAGGACGGACAGTGCCTGGGCGGCGGTGTGTGCGCGAGCGACCACGCGGAAGCCGGACACCTTGGCCACGTACGCCGCGTTGATCTCGGCCACCCGGAAGTCGTCGTCCACCACGAGGACGTCGATCATTGCACCCCTCCCACTTCGGTCAGCTGCCGGACGGTGAGCGTCTCGGGCAGTACGACGGTGAAGACCGCGCCACCACCGGCCCTCGCACCGACGCGGGCCACCCCGCCGTAACGCTCCGCGAGACGACGTACCAGCGCCAGCCCGAGCCCACGGCCCCGATGCGCGGGGGACTCCTTGGTGGACCAGCCCTCGGTGAAGATCTGTTCGCGTAGATCGGGAGCCACGCCCGGACCGTTGTCGCTGACCCGCAGGACCGTCGCGGTGCCCTCCGCGCGGAGCTCGACCTCGATGAGGGAAGCGACGTCCAGCGCGTTGTCGATGAGGTTGCCCAGGACGGTCACCAGATCGCGCGGGTCCACCACGACGTCGGGGAGCAGGGTGTTCGGGGAGATGAGCAAGGACGCGCCCCGCTCCGCCGCGATGGCCGACTTGCCCACCAACAGCGCGGACATCAGAGGGTCATTGACACGTTCCGCGACCTGCTCCGCCGAGGCCCGGCGACCGTTGGCCACCTCTGCCACGAACTCCACCGCCGCTTCGTGCCTCCCGAGTTCCAGGAGTCCGAGCAGGGTGTGGAGACGGTTGGCGTGCTCGTGGTCCTGGGCGCGGAGCGCGTCGAGAAGGCCGTGCGTGGAGTCCAGTTCGCGGCCGAGCAGCTCCAGTTCGGTGCGATCGCGCAGGGTGACCACAGCACCGCCGTCACCGGTCGGCATGCGGTTGGCGATCAGCACGCGCCCCCTGCAGACGGTGAGCAGGTCCACGCCGTCGACCTGCCCTGTCAGCACCTCCGCCGCGCGGCCCGGCGGCAGCACCTCGCTCAGAGCACGGCCGACGGCGTCCGGCGTCAGCTCCAGCAGACGCTGCGCCTCGTCGTTCAGCAGCCGAATCCGCCCCCGGGCGTCGAGGGCGAGAACTGCTTCGCGGATGCTGTGCAGCATGGCCTCGCGCTCGTCCAGCAGTGCGGAGATGTCGGCGAAGGCAAGGCCATGGGTGCTGCGCTGCAGACGTCGCGAGACGGCCAGGGCGGCGAGGACACCCGCGGCGAGCGCAGCCCCCGCGTAGAGCAGAAGTCCCGGAATGGTGCCGAGCAGCCGCTCGCGGACGCTGTCGTAGGCGATGCCCACCGAGACGGCGCCGACGATCGTCCCGTGCGCGTCGCGGAGGGGGACCTTGGCGCGTGCCGAGCGGCCCAGGGTGCCGTCGTCGATCTGCATGATCTCCCGGCCGGCCAGGGCCGTGCTGGGATCGGTGGAGACGTGTCTGCCGATCTGCGGGGTGTCGGTGTGCGACCAGCGGACCCCGCGGGTGTCCATGACCACAATGTAGAGCGCACCGGTCGCCCGCCGGATCCGCTCCGCCTCGGCCTGTACGGGGCCGCCGGGGCTGGGCTCGGTGCTCGTCAGGTTGTGCACCAGACCGGGTTCGGCGGCGGTCGTCTGGGCGATGGACAGAGCCTGGCGCATCGCCTGGTCGTCGAGCTGGTGGCTGAGCGGGCCGAGGAAGAGCCCGGTGACGAGCATGACCACCCCGGTCGTGATGGCGACCTGGGTGAGCAGGACCTGGGCGAAGACACGGCGGGGCCATTGAATCCGCATGTGCTCGTCCTCTGCCTTCCGCCCGCCTGGGAATCTGCTGATCCGTTTGCTGTGTAAACGCAACGTAAACGTCGCTGCCGTCGCTGACCAGCCCTCGTAGCACTTTCGTTCTTCGGGCGTGAGCAGAACGAGCAGAACCGCAGGTTATGGGCAGAAGCAGGAGTTGTGAGCGCAAGGGTGCCGTCGTGCCCAGGCCGCATTTAGCGTCCCGCCCCATGAACAGCGAAACGAGCCCCGCCATCGAGCTGCGGGGGGCGAGCAAAGCGTTCCGGACTCCGTCGGGGGCGCTCCACACCGCCGTACGAGATCTGGACCTCACGATCGGGCGCGGTGAGTTCGTTGCCGTGGTGGGACCTACCGGCTGCGGCAAATCGACAACGCTGACGCTGGTCAGCGGCCTGGAGGAGCCCACCGAGGGAGAGGTGCTGGTCGCCGGTGAGCCGGTGCGCGGCATCGGCGACAAGGTCGGCTTCGTCTTCCAGCAGGACGCGGTCTTCCCCTGGCGCACCGTGCTGTCCAACGTGATGGCGGGCCCCCGCTTCCGGGGCGTGCCGAAGCCCGAGGCGAAGGAACGCGCCCGGGAGTGGCTCGCCCGGGTCGGCCTGTCCTCCTTCGAGGACCGCTATCCCCACCAGTTGTCCGGCGGCCAGCGCAAGCGTGTCGCACTCGCGGCCACGTTCGTCAACGATCCCGAGATCCTGCTCATGGACGAACCCTTCTCCGCACTTGATGTGCAGACCCGGGCCCTGATGTCCGACGAACTGCTGGAGTTGTGGGCCGGGACCGGCGCTTCCGTCGTCTTCGTCACCCATGACCTGGAGGAGTCCATCGCGCTGGCCGACAAGGTCGTGGTCATGACCGCGGGACCGGCCACCGTCAAGGAGGTCTTCGAGATCGATCTGCCCCGCCCGCGCAAGGTCGAACAGGTGCGTCTGGAGCCCAGGTTCCTGGAGATCTACCGGGAGATCTGGTCCTCGCTGGGCGAAGAGGTCCGTATCACCCGCGAGAGGGGTGCACTCGATGTCGCCTGATTCCATCACCGCGAGCGCCGCCGTCACCAAGACCGAGCGGACCCAGGCCAGGGCGCGAGCCACCCGCAACCGTAGGTTCCTGGTGCTCGGAAGCCGGATCGCGCTGCTCTTCGCGGTCATCGGGCTGTGGGAGTGGCTGGCCCGGACCGCGGTCATCGATCCGTTCAACTTCTCCATGCCGTCGAAGATCTGGGACCAGATCCGTACCTGGGTCATCGACGGCACCGCGCAGGGCTCCCTGTGGGAGCAGATCTGGTACACGCTCTACGAAGCACTGCTCGGCTGGGTCATCGGTGTGATCGCCGGTGTGCTGCTCGGTATCGCGCTGGGCCGGATCCGGTTCGCAGCCGATGTCCTCGGCCCGTACATCAAGGTGCTCAACGCCTTGCCGCGCATCGTGCTCGCCCCGATCTTCCTGATCTGGTTCGGCCTCGGCCCCGCCTCGAAGGTGGCCTCAGCGGTCGTCCTCGTGTTCTTCCCCGTCTTCTTCAACGCGTTCCAGGGCGCCAGGGAGGTGGACCGTAACCTCGTCGCGAATTCGCGCATTCTGGGTGCCAGCAACCGCCAGGTCACCTTCCAGGTGGTCATCCCCTCGGCCACGTCATGGATCTTCACCAGCCTGCACGTGAGCTTCGGCTTCGCGCTCATCGGCGCCATCGTCGGTGAGTACATCGGTGCCACCAAGGGGCTCGGACTGCTGGTCGCCGCTTCCCAAGGCACCTTCAACGCCGCCGGCGTCTACGCCGCGATGGTGATCCTCGCGGTCGTCGCGCTGCTGGCCGAAGGCCTGTTGACCTTCCTCGAGAAACGGCTCTTCCGCTGGAAGCCGGCTGACGCCGACTCCGCGCGCTGACGTCTGCTCCACACGGAGGCGCCCACTCCGCACCTCGGGCCGCCTGCCATTCGAATATCCGATTGTTTCTTCACGAGGACGTGAACCAGATGCGTACACTCACCCGGGTCTCGGCCGTCGCCGTCGCCGGCGCACTCGCCCTGACCACCCTGACCGCCTGTGGATCCAACTCCGGGTCCAGCGGCGCCTCCGACGGCAAGAACGCCAAGGTCAAGATCATGGTCGGGGGCCTCGACAAGGTCATCTACCTGCCCGCGATGCTCACCGAGCGGCTGGGCTACTTCAAGGACGAAGGGGTGTCGGTCCAGCTCCTGACCGAGCCGGCGGGCGTCCAGGCCGAGACGGCCCTGGTCTCCGGTGATGTGCAGGGAACGGTCGGCTTCTACGACCACACCCTCGACCTCCAGGTGAAGGGCAAGCAGGTCGAGTCGGTCGTCCAGTTCTCACAGGCTCCGGGCGAGGTCGAGATCGTCTCCAACCAGGCGGCGGGCGACATCAAGTCACCCAAGGACTTCAAGGGCAAGAAGCTCGGTGTGACGGGCATCGGCTCCTCGACCGACTTCCTCACGAAGTACCTCGCCGTCAACAGCGATGTGCAGACCAGCCAGTTCACACCCGTCGCGGTGGGAGCGGGTCAGACCTTCATCTCCGCACTCCAGCAGGGCTCCATCCAGGGTGGCATGACCACCGACCCGACCGTCGCCACCATCCTGGACAAGAAGCTCGGCAAGATTCTCATCGACATGCGGACTCCCGAAGGCTCCAAGCAGGCGCTCGGCGGGCTCTACCCGTCCTCCAGCCTGTACATGCAGACCGAATGGGTCAACAGTCACAAGGAAACCGTCCAGAAGCTGGCCAACGCCTTCGTCAGGACGCTGAAGTGGATGTCCACGCACAGCGCGGACGAGATCGCGGCCAAGATGCCCGCCGACTACGCGCAGGGCGGCGGCACGGCTCTCTACGCGCAGGCCATCAAGAGCACGCTGCCCATGTTCACCACGGACGGCGTCATGCCCGCGGACGGCCCCGCCACCGTCGAGCGGGTCCTGAAGGCCTTCAACCCGAACCTGAAGAACGCCGAGGTCGACCTCGACAAGACCTTCACCACGGAGTTCGTCAAGAACGCGGGCTGACCTCAGGCAGTCTGATCCCCCGAACGGCGGAACACGCCGTACGAGGCTGATGCGATACGGACCGGCGCCCCGGCGAAGGCCGACGAGGCGCTCGACGGAGAGACCGATCTCTCCGTCGAGCGCCTCTGCCGCCTTCTGGCTAAGGTCGACGAGGGGCCCGAGTACCTGATCGACGGAGCTCCCATGACAGTGAATCTTGAAGCACGCGATGTGGCCCCGCGCCTCGCCACCGGTGTGTTCATCCTGAACTCGGGACTGAGCAAACTGAAAGCGGACAAGGAGACGGCGGCGGGCGTGCACGGTATGGCCTGCATCGCCTATCCGTTCTTGGAGAAGTTGGACGCGCAGCGCTTCACCCGGCTGCTCGCCTGGTCGGAGATCGCCGTCGGCGGGACGCTGCTGGCCCCCTTCGTACCGACCCGACTGGCCGGAGTGGCGCTCACCGGCTTCTCCGCGGGGCTGATCGGTCTGTACCTGAGGGTCCCCGGAATGCGGGAGTCCGGCAGTCTGCGACCTACCCAGGCCGGCATCCCGCTGGCCAAGGACTTCTGGATGCTGGGCATGGGAATCGGATTCCTGGGCGCGCATTCACCACGCCGAGGAGCAAGCGCGAACCGGTGTCCGTGGCACCGGTGCGGACGTCGCTGACGGGACGACCCGCGCCGGGCCGCGCCGGCGGTCGGTGTGCGAAGCCCGCGATGCACGTGGCGTGCGCCGGGGTGTGCGGCGCGTGTCGATGGCAGGGTCCGGGCGCGGGAGCGGAGATGGTGTTCGCATGAACAGCGCAGACCTATTGACGGACGCGTTCACACGAATCCAGGAAGAGGTGCACTCGGCGGTCGAGGGCCTGTCCGCCGACGACCTGCACGTCCGGCTCGATGACGGCGCGAACTCGATCGCCTGGCTGGTGTGGCACCTCACCCGGATCCAGGACGACCATGTCTCGGATGCGGCCGGTGTGCAGCAGGTCTGGTTCTCCCAGGACTGGGCCTCCCGTTTCGACCTGCCCTTCGACAAGGGAGCCACCGGATACGGGCAGAGCAGTAAGCAGGTCGCGGCTGTCCAGGTGGGCTCGCCCGAACTGCTGCTCGGATATTACGACGCCGTCCACGAGCAGAGCATCGAGTTCATTCGTGGGCTCCACCCCAGGTCCCTGGAGCGCATTGTGGATGAGACCTGGTCGCCGCCGGTCACCCTCGGCGTGCGTCTGATCAGCGTCATCGCGGACGACCTGCAGCATGTCGGCCAGGCAGCATTCGTCCGGGGTTCGCTGGAGCGCCGGTAGAAGCGTTCACGGCCGGGCGGTGCGCGGGGGTGAATCCGCGTTCCGCCCGGCCGCGTCGGTGGTGCCCACGGATCACGAGTAGAAGTTGCGCTCCCACCGGTGCTTGGCCAGCACGGCGAGCTGGTCGGCGGTGAGCGGACGTCCGTCGCTCAGGGCCGTGTTGCGCTCGACGTTGCGTACGGAGCGCATTCCGGGGATGACGGTGGAAACCGCGGGCGAACTCAGTACGAACCGCAACGCATGCTCGGCGATCTCATCGGGGGCGATGCCGAGGTCGGCGACGATCGCGGCCACCCGCTGCTCGACCTGTGCCGGGCGGTCGTCGCGGAAATAGCGGTTGCGCCAGTCGCCCTCGGGAAACGTCGTACCGGCGGTGATCCGGCCGGTGAGGCCGCCCTCGTCCAGCGCCACCCGCACGATGACACCGACGCCGTGCTCCTCACAGGCCGGCAGCAGCGCGTCGGCGGGCGCCTGGTCGAAGAGGTTGTAGATGACCTGCACCGTGTCCACGGCGCCGCTGCTCACGAGTGCGAGTGCGTTGTCGGGCTGGTGGTCATTGATGGAGACGCCGAACAGGCGGATCTTTCCCTCCTGCTTCAGTTCCGCGATCGTCTCCAGCCAGTCACCACGGCCGACCCAGTCATCGCTCCAGACGTGGAACTGCAGTACGTCGAAGTGGTCCTGGCCGCTGGTGCGCAGACTGGTCTCCAGGCTCTCGCGGATGTGCTCGCCCGGGAACGTCTCGGCCGGGTCCAAGCCGTCGGGCGCCGGCCACGTGCGGTTCTTCGGCGGCACTTTGGTCGCGACGAGCACCTCGTCGTCGGCCCGCTCGCGGACGACCCGGCCGACGATTCGCTCGCTCTCGCCGTAGCCGCGCGCCGTATCGATGAAGTTCACGCCGAGGTCGATGGCACGGTGCAGGGCGCGTACCGATTCGTCCTCCGTGGCACCCACCCAGCTGGACTCACCGATGCCCCACGCGCCGTATCCGATCTCGGACACGGACAGTCCACTGCGTCCCAGCTCGCGGTAGCGCACAATCATCCTCCACGTCATCGTCCTCGTCCTGACCGAGCCGAGGCTTCTGCCAGGAATCACGTTGACAATAAGCGACTCGGGCGCCGGGGTCAGTCGGGTTTTGGCGAGGCCGGAGTTGCGCGTACGTGGGCCGACGGTGCAGGTGTCGCTGAGTGGCCGCAGCGGCAGCCGTTCACTGCTGCCGGGCCCCTGTCCCGGTGCTGCCCGTGGCGTCCACGGCGTAGCGCGGCGCGTGCCGCGGCCAGGGTTTGGCGGCTTCGATCTGCGCGGCGAGTTCCAGCAGGCGCTTCTCGCCGCCGGGCTCGGCGACGAGCTGCACCGCGACGGGCATCGCTTTGTCGTCCACCCCCACGGGCACGGCGAGCGCCGGCCAGCCCGCGATGTTCCAGGAACCGAAGAGCGAGGCAGTACGGGTGCTGACGGCAGAGGTGCGCAGTGCGCCGTGGTCGCCCCAGCGCTTCGCCTGCGCCGCCGGCTGGCTGAGCGCGGGCAGCAGCAGGACGTCGATCTCTCCGAAGAAGCGTTCTGCCGCCTCGGTGCGCCAGCGGTCCCGCGCATGGTCCCCCTGCAGGTGCACGGCCGCCAGTGTCCTGCCGATCGCGGCCAACCGCCGGGTGCTCCGGTCGAGTTCGGTGCGGTCGAGTCCCTCGGCGCTCTGGTGCGCCGAGGCGTACCACGAGCTCAGCGACGCAGGTCCCAGCCATGCCGGGTAGCGCCGGGTGTGCCGGGTCACCGTGTGCCCGAGTCCTTCCAGCAGCCTTCCGGCTTCCAGCGCGGCACGGCGGTATTCGGCGGCGATCGCAAAACCCGGCGAGATCGACCGGACCGACACGCCGATGCGCAGCGGCCCCGGTTCGCCGAGTTGCGCGTAGTCCGGTTCACCGGCCATCACGGCCAGTCCGAGGGCGGCGTCCCGCACCGTGGTCGCGATCGGCCCGTTCTCGACCAGGTCGAACCAGGTCGAGTCGCCCGGTGCGTGCGGCACGACGCCGCGACCGGGCTTGATGCCGATGGTTCCGCAGCAGGCGCAGGGGATACGGATCGAGCCGAACCCGTCGTTGCCGTGTGCCAGTGGGACGAGGCCGGCGGCCACTGCTGCCGCACTGCCGCCCGAGGAACCACCGGGTGTGCGCTGCTCGTTCCAGGGGTTCCGGGCGATCCCGTAGACGCTGTCCGCCATCGGGACCAGGCAGAGTTCCGGCACGTTGGTCAGACCGATCACCACGGCGCCCGCTGCCCGCAGCCGCTCCACGATGATGTGGTCGGCGGAGCTGCGGTCCGGCGTAGTGGCAGCGGATCCGCTGCGGGCCTGCTCGCCCGCGACCGCGATGTTGTCCTTGATCGCAACCGGGACCCCTGCGAGCGGCAGGGAAGCACGGTCGGTCCGCCGGTCCACCGCCTCCGCCTCGGCCTGCGCCTGCTCCGCCCGCACGTGCCGGAAAGCGGACAGGCCCGGATCGAGCCGGGCGATGCGGTCCAGATGCCGGCGGGTGACGTCGGCCGCGTCAGCCCGTCCGTCACGTACGGCGGCAGCGATGTCGACGGCGGTGCGGCCGGTCCAGTCAGTCATGGTTGATGAGTCAACCTCGTGCTGCCCGCACCGCCAATCCCTCTGCACTCGTGTTACCGAACGGTAATCTCTGGCCGCACGATGTGGACAAGCCATGGGACAAGTTGTGAGCGGGTTGCCGTGGAGGAGACTGGGAGCACGGGGACGCAGATGCAGGACGAGGCTGGTGGACATGGGTGCACCGGACGTCGAAAACCGCACGGACCGGCTCGACGAGCACACGACACGGAACTGGGCCCGGGCCGAAGTCGGAGTGCGAGGCGTCATCACCGGATGGAGCCGAGAAGCCGAGCAGCTGTTCGGATACCCGGCCGAGTGGGTGCTGGGCCGCCCAGCGACCGAGTTCCTGGCCACGGCCGCGGAATCGGCGGACGCCGATGGCGCCGTGAGCGTGGTGCGTCATCGCGACGGCCGGCCGGTGCCCTGCAGGCTGACCATCCGCCCTGTGGAATCGACGGGGGCAGGAAGCGGCGCCGACGCGCGGTGGACGGTGACGTTTGTCCCGACGGGGCCCCCTGAGTCGGCCCTGGACCGGGCGCTGCTCGAGGCGCTGTTCACCCGGTCCCCGGTGGGGCTCTTCGTTCTCGACCCGCAGCTGCGGCTGGTGCGGTTCAGCAGCGCTGCGGAAGGCATGCACGGCGCCCCCGCCGGGGGAGCGATCGGCAAGCGGCCGACCGAGGCATGGCCCGACTTCAGCCCGGAGCTCGTGGAACGCGTGCTGACCCGCGTGCTGGACACGGGCGAACCGGTGATGGGTTTCGAGAAGCAGGGCAAGCCGCCGGGGGATCCGGAGCACACGCACGTCTACTCGGTCTCCGCGTTCCGCCTCGAGGACGACGACGGTCGTGTCCTGGGCGTGGCCGACGCCGCGGTCGACGTCACCGAACGCCACCTCGCACAGGAGCGGCTCGCTCTGCTCGCCGAGGGCGGTTCACGCATCGGAACCGGACTCGATGTGATGCGCACAGCCCAGGAGTTGGCCGAGGTGGCAGTGCCCAAACTGGCCGACAGCATCGGCGTGGAGGTGCTGGAGCCGGTGCTCATGGGCGGGGAAATCTCTTGCGGCCCGGTGCAGCCCGGCGCCGTGCTGCGTCGGGCCGCGTCGCGGTCCCGGCGGACCGACACGCTGCCGGGCGCCTACCCGGTCGGCGAGTCCAGCACCTTCCCGCCGACGTCACCGTCGTCCCAGGCGCTCTCCGATCTGCAACCGCGCCTGATCAGCCCGCTGACCCCCGACAGCGAGTGGGTGCTGAGCGATCCCGTCCGCGGCCGTCGGATGCTGGAGGAGAAGATCCACTCGCTCATGTTCGTACCGCTGGTGGCCCAGGACCGTGCCCTGGGGATCGCCACCTTCTACCGCTGGGGGGAGCAGGGCCCGTTCCAGCAGGACGACCTCACGGTGGCCACCGAGCTCGGCCGCCGTACCGCTCTCTGTCTGGACAACTCCCGCCGCTACCTGCGCGAGCACGACTCCCTGATGGCACTGCAGCGGAGTCTGCTTCCGACGGGACCTCCCCGGAACAACGGGGTGGAGGTGGCCTACGAGTACGTGCACGGTGGGGCCGGCGGTGACTGGGTCGATGTCGTGCCGCTGTCGGGGGCCAGGGTGGCGCTTGTGGCAGGCAGCGTGCCCGGGCGCGGCATGGAGACCGCCGCCGCCATGGGACGGCTCCGCGCGGCCGTGCACACGCTCTCCGATCTGGACCTGGAGCCCGACGAGATGCTCGCCCGCCTCGATGACCTGGTACGGCGTCTCGCCGACGACGCCGGACCCTGGCGCGACGGCAACGAACCGCCCCACGAAGCAGGCTCCGAAGCGCCACATGCCGGCTCGGGTGCCTGGTGCACCTTCCTCTATCTGATCTACGACCCCATCTCCCTGCACTGCTGCGCGGCCGGCGCGGGCCATCCCGGCCTCGCCGTCGTCCACCCGGACGGGACAGCGATGATGCTCGAGGTTCCGTCCGCCGCCCCACTCGGCCTCCCCGGGCCGCCGTTCGCAAAGACCGACGTGACGCTGCCGGAGGGCTCGGTGCTCGCGCTCCACACCAGCGGGCTCCTGCAGGCGCGCGGCCGGGACCAGGAAGAGGCCCGACTCACAGACCTGCTCGCCCGGCCGTCCGGCTCGGTGCAGGAGACGGCCTGCAAGATCACCGAGGCGCTGGTTCCGGAGCAGGCCGGTGAGGACGCCGCCGTTCTCGTCGCCCGTACACACGCATTGGACCCCGGTCGGGTCGCATCGTGGCACCTGCCGATGGACCCGGCCATCGTCTCCACGGCCCGGTCGCTCGTCACCCGCCAGCTCACATCATGGGGCCTGGACGAGGAGACGTTCGCCACCGAGCTCATCGCCAGCGAGCTCGTCACCAACGCCATGAGGCACGCCGAGGCCCCCATCCGACTGCGCCTGATCCACGACCTCGTCCTGACCTGCGAGGTCTTCGACGGCAGCAGCACCGCGCCACGGCTTCGACATGCCCGCACCACCGACGAGGGCGGCCGGGGGCTGTTCCTCGTCGCCCAGTGCTCCGACCGTTGGGGAACGCGTTACACGCAGCAGGGAAAAACCATCTGGACCGAGCAGAAGCTGGTCCACGAAGTCGGGGAGCCGGTCTGAACTGGCGCAGGGAGCGTAGCAAGAACCGCATAAAGTTCTAAATGGCGCAAAACGCGACAAAGTCATTGAACGGTACTAGATTTCCGTCTGGGCGAAAGTGCGGTGTGGCGGTCGGCGGGCCCCTGTGTGAACCGGAGCTGATGTGGCGGACGATGACCAGGCGGAGCGCGAGCGCGCGTCCGGGTGTCTTCATCGGCTGACGCGGTCGTCCCCGTTCTCGTCGTGCCGGCCGTCCTGGTGGCCGGCACACTCGCCCTGCTCGGTCTCGACGCTGCGGACGGGCCGACCCAAGTACCCCTGGTCATGCGCGCGATGACCGCCGCGCTCGTCGCGATGAAGAACGGTCACAGCCGGTCCGCCGTGCAGCGGGCCGGCCAGGGCGTGTTGTCGTACCCGCCGTACGCCGTCCTCGACTACGCGAGCCCCGCCCTGACCGTGCTCCACGGAATCAGCGGCTACGAGATCGAGAAGGCGCAGCCGGTCACAGCCGGTCCTCCGGCCCGCTGAACAGAAAATTCGTCCGTCACAGGGCGCGTCGATGAGGGAATTGATGACCGACTCCGACACCGGCACCACCCCGTCCGCCGCGGCCGAAGGGCGGCCTGCGGTCAAGCTGACCCTGTTCACGCTGACGACGATGGTCGTCGGCTCGATGGTGGGCGCCGGGGTGTTCTCCCTGCCACGGCGGTTCGCCGAGGAGACCGGGGTCGCCGGCGCGCTGATCTCGTGGGTCATCGCGGGCATCGGCATGCTGATGCTGGCGTTCGTGTTCCAGACGCTCGCGGTACGCAGGCCCGATCTCGACGCGGGCGTCTACGCCTACGCCAAGGCCGGTTTCGGCGAATACCTGGGCTTCTTCTCGGCGTTCGGATACTGGGCCAGCGCGTGCGTCGGCAACGTCACCTACTGGGTGCTGATCATGTCGACGATCGGCGCCGTCGCGCCCGCGCTCGGCGACGGCGACACGATCCTCGCGGTCGTCCTGTCCTCCGTCGGGCTGTGGGCGTTCTTCCTGCTCATCCGGCGCGGAGTGAAGGAAGCGGCGGCCATCAACCGGGTGGTGACCGTGGCCAAGGTCGTACCGATCCTGGTCTTCGTCCTGCTGTCCCTCTTCTACTTCGAACCGTCCGTCTTCGCGGAGAACTTCGGCGGCGCCGACTACGCCGGTTCGCTCTTCCACCAGGTCCGCGGCACCATGCTCGCCACCGTCTTCGTCTTCCTCGGTGTCGAGGGAGCCAGCGTCTACTCCCGCCACGCCAAGCGACGCGAGGACGTCGGCAGGGCCACCGTCCTGGGATTCCTGAGCGTCTTCGCCGTCTTCGCCTCGGTCACCATCGTGTCGTACGGAATCCTGCCGATGAGTGAGATCGCCGAGCTGCGCCAGCCCTCAATGGCCGGCGTGCTCCAGGCCGCGGTCGGCACCTGGGGCAAGGTCTTCGTCAGCGTCGGGCTCATCGTCTCCGTGCTCGGCGCCTATCTGGCATGGACGCTGATGGCGGCCGAGGTGCTGTTCGTCGCGGCCAAGGACGACGACATGCCCCGCTTCCTGGGCCGTGCCACCGCGGCCGACGTCCCCGTGCCCGCCCTTCTCATGACCACCGCACTGAGCCAGATCGTCCTGGTCGTCACGATGTTCTCGGACGATGCCTTCAATTTCGCCCTCGACCTGACCAGCGTGCTCAGCCTGATCCCGTTCTTCCTTGCGGCCGCCTTCGCCGTCAAGATCGCATTCAGGCCGGTCCCGGAGAGCGCCGTCGAGCGCGGACCCCACCGGGAACTGGTGATCGCCCTGCTGGCGACGCTCTACACCGCGTTTCTGGTGTATGCCGCCGGGCTGAGGTTCGTATTGCTTTCGTCCATCCTCTACGCCCCGGCGACGTTCTTGTTCGTCAAGGCGAGGCGGGAGCAGAAACGGCGCCTGTTCTCGCCCGCCGAAGCGGTCATCTGCGCTGTCTCGATCGCGGGTGCCGTCGTAGGCGTGATCGCACTGGCGGTCGGCTGGATCGAGCTCTGACCTGTCCCAGCCGTCCCGTCTCCCTCGCTCCATGCGGAAAGGCACACACCGTGACCGAAACATCCCCGTCCGCGCAGGCACTCGGCGTCCATTCCGAAGTCGGCAGGCTGCGCAAGGTACTGGTCTGCGCGCCGGGTCTGGCACATCGCCGGCTCACCCCGACCAACTCCGACGACCTGCTCTTCGACGACGTCATGTGGGTGGAGAACGCCCAGCGCGACCACGCCGACTTCGTCGGCAAGCTGACGCAAGGCGGTGTCGAGGTCGTCGAACTGCACGATCTGCTCGCCCGGACCATGGCGATCCCCGAGGCCCGGACGTGGCTTCTGGACCGGAAGATCACCGCGAACGAGGTGGGCATCGGGCTCATCGACGACACACGGGCTTTTCTGGAATCACTCGATCCGCGCCGGCTCGCCGAGTACCTGATCGGCGGTCTCGCCACCACGGACCTGCCGGACGAGTTCCGCTCCGGCTATGTCACCCTGGCCCGCGATTCGACGGGTGCGCGCGAGTACCTCATGCCACCGCTGCCGAACACGCTCTACACGCGTGACACCACCTGCTGGCTCTACGGCGGCGTGACCATGAACCCGCTCTACTGGCCGGCCCGGCACGGCGAAACCCTCCTGATGAAGGCCATCTACACCTTCCACCCGGACTTCATGGGCTCCACCGTGTGGTGGGGAGACCCGGAACTGGACTGGGGCCAGGCCACGTTCGAGGGCGGCGACATCATGCCCGTCGGCAACGGCGTCGTGCTCATGGGCATGAGCGAACGCACCTCCCGCCAGGCCATCACCCAGGTCGCGGCCTCACTCTTCAGGAACGGCGCCGCCGAGCACGTCATCGTCGCGGGAATGCCGAAACTGCGCGCGGCGATGCACCTGGACACCGTTTTCACGTTCGCCGACCGGGACATCGTGACGGTCTACCCGACGATCATGGAAGCGGTCCACACCTTCTCCCTGCGCCCCGGTGACAATGCTCCTGGTGTCGACATCACCGACGAGGGATCGGCAGCGTTCGTCGACGTCGTGGCCAAGGGGCTGGGCCTGCCCGTCCTGCGGGTGATCGAGACGGGCGGCGACGTGTACGCGTCCGAGCGGCAGCAGTGGGACAGCGGAAACAACGCCGTCGCCCTGGAGCCCGGCGTCGTCTTCACCTACGACCGCAACACGCAGACCAACACCCTCCTGCGCGAGGCCGGGGTCGAAGTCATCACCATCGTCGGCGCCGAACTCGGCCGTGGGCGTGGCGGCGGCCACTGCATGACCTGCCCGCTCATCCGCGAGGCCGTCGACTTCTGACACCGGATCGCCCGCTGCGGGCACTCTCTCGCACAGACGGTTGTGCTCCCCGGCCCGTTCCGTAGACGGCCCGGGCCGGAGCGTGGGGTTCACACGGTGACGGCGGACACGGAGGCAGGCGGACCATGAAGGATGACGGGATCGACTACGCGGCGGTGTTCCAGGGGCTGCCCGGCATGGTGGCGCTGATCACCCCGGACCTGGTGTTCGCGGATGCCAACGAGGAGTTCCTCCGCATGTCCGGGCGCACGCGTGAACAGGTGGTCGGCCGGTACCTGTTCGACGTGTTCCCCGACAATCCGAACAACCCCGCCGCGACCGGCATGCGGAATCTGGAGGCGTCGCTCGAGCGGGTGCTGGTCACCGGCGAGCGGGATGCAATGGCGCTGCAACCCTATGACGTCCAGTCCTCGGAGCGGCCGGGTGAGTGGGAGGAGCGGTACTGGAGCCCGGTCAACGCCCCGGTGTTCGGACCCGACGGGCGGGTGGTCCTTCTGGTGCACCGGGTGGAGGAGGTGACCGAGCTCATCAAGGCCCGCGGCGGCCCCGACGGCGACCGAACCCGCGTGCTGGAGGCGGAGCTCTACACCCGGGCCCGGGAACTGCAGGAGGTCAATGAACGGCTGCGGCAGGCCCACGCCCGGGAGCGTGAGGTGGCCCTCGCCCTGCAGCAGGCGATGCTGCCCGTCCCCGGACCGGTCGGCCGCCACCGCCCCGCCGTGCGCTACCGGCCCGCAGTCGGCTCGCTGAACGTGTGCGGCGACTGGTACGACCTGGTCGATCTGCCCGGTGACTGCGTCGGCGTCGCCGTCGGCGACGTCGTCGGCCACGGTCTTCGAGCCGCCGGCGTCATGGGTCTGCTCCGCAGCGCGCTGAGCGCCGCGTCCCGTGTCGCCAAGGGCCCCGCCCAGGCCCTGGAAGTCGTCGACCTGTACGCCCGTTCGGTCGACGGCGCCGAGAACACCACCGTCGTCACGACCCGCATCGACTGGGAGACGCACACCATCACCTACAGCAGCGCCGGGCACCCCCCGCCCGCGCTGCTGCACACCGACGGCGCCGTGGAGTTCCTCGATCAGGCCACCGACCCACCGCTCGGCGCCCGCCCGGACTCCGTTCCCCGGCCCCAGGGCGCCACCTTCTTCGCCGCGGGGGACGCCCTCGTCCTGTACTCCGACGGCCTGATCGAACGCCGCCGCGAGGACATCGACGTCGGCCTCGACCGCCTCGCCGACTCCCTCGTCCGCCACCAGGGCATCGACCCCGAACCCCTTGCCGACGCCGTCCTGCGCGAACTGCTCCCGCCCGGCGGCGCCATCGACGACACCGCCCTGGTCATCGTCCGGCTCTGACCGTCCCCGCCGGCCGATGTCCTGCCATGCCCCTGGCCCGGACCATGCCCCGCGAGACGTGGCTGCCTGCGTCCAGGAGCGGAACACCTGGCCCATGATTCCCTCATGAGTACACGTCAGCCGCCCGCCCAGCGGCATGCCTCCTGGATCGAGCTCTTCTTCGACCTGGTCGTCGTCGCGGGTGTCCTCCAGCTCTCGCACCTGTTGCACGACGGCCCGACAGTCGCCGACCTCGGCCTGTACGTGGTGCTCTATCTGGCTTTCTGGATCGCGTGGGTCTGCTTCACCGTCTACGGCAACGTCGAGGGAAGCCGCGCCTGGACTCCCGGTTTCCTGCTGGCGATGCTCGGGCTTGCCGTCATGGTCGCGGCTGTTCCCGGTATCCGTACCGACCACGCCCTGGCGTTCGCGATCGCGTACGCCTTCGTGCGCTGGCTGTCCGGCCGACTCTGGCGGCCCGGACAGATCGTGGTGGACTGGCCGCTCGCTCAAGTGGGCGGCGGGACGCTGCCCTGGATCGTCTCACTGTGGGTGGATGCCCCGGTGCGGTACTGGCTGTGGGCCCTCGGCCTCGCGTTCGACCTGCTGATCATGCTCACCGCCTCGGGCAGCCGGATGCTCCGAGACGCACAGGACCGGGTGCAGCGCGTAGTCAGGAAGCGAGGGCACTCCGATCGGCCGCCGGTCATCGAGGCGGCCTACTCCGATGTGCCGCACATGGTGGAGCGACTGGGCCTCTTCGTCATCATCGTGCTGGGCGAGGGGGTCGTCCGGATCACCTCGGCAGCTGCGGACACCGTCTGGGACGTGCCCATGGCCGGCGTCGCGACCGGTTCTTTCGTCCTGCTCGTCGCGCTGTGGAGCATGTCACTGCTGCAGGGGTTCGGCGGCGTGCCGAAGCCCGGCCCGGACGACCTGCCGGTGCGGGTCACCCTGACGCTGCACTGTGTGACAACCTGCACGATTGCTGTCCTGGCCGCGGGGCTGGGGCTGGCCATCGCGCATCCGCACGGCCCCGCCCCGGACGAGGCACGCTGGCTGCTGTGCGCAGGCCTTGCCGTGTACTTCGGTGTCGGGGTGCTGGCCGCAGCGGTGGCCGATGCGCCATGGGGGCACACCCTCGCCTGGGCGCTGCCCTGTCTGCTGCTGACGCTCGCGCTCGGCGGCTTCGCCGGCCACTTCGGTGCGGTGGGGCTGGTCTGGGGCCTGGCCGCAGCAGTGGTCTGGCAGATCACCTGCGTATCGGATGCGGGCGCCCGGCTGCGCGTGCGGAGCCGCGCCTGACCCTCGCGGGCAGATTGTTTTACGTATTCGAAAACGGTCGCGGGGGAGGTGAGAGGGACAATGGTCATGTGTCGGGTGCAGACAAGAAGCAGGCGGCGGGCAGGCGGTCCGTGGGACGGCCGCGCAGGCTCGACCCCGACACGATGGTCGCCACCGCGCGGCGCATCCTCGAGGAAGAGGGCCTGGACGCCCTGAGCATGCGACGGGTGGCGAAGGAGCTCGGCAGCACGCCGATGGCGCTCTACCACTACGTACGGGACAAGGACGAGCTGCTGATGCTCACCCTGTCCGGGACCGCGGGCGCCTTGCCGCGCCCCGAACTGCCCGAGGATCCGCGCGCGCGGCTGCTCGCGGTCTCTGTGCACGCGCATGAGATCCTCCGCCGGATCCCGTGGGTGCTCGACGTCCTGGCGCTGGGCGAGCTCACCGACAGAGATGCCCTGTGGATAGTGGAGGAAATCCTCGACAGCGCCCAGAAGTGCGGCCTCTCCCCGGCCCGGGCGGTACGTGCCTGCTGGACGATCTGGCAGTACATCTACGGCGACCTGATCTTCCGCAGGGCCGCCGCCCGCCGCGCGGAGCACCCGCCGAGCAGGCGCTACTTCCCCGAGATGGTCACCGAGGAGGACGCGGAGGAGCTGCCGCGGCTCACCGCGATCAAGGACCAGTGGCGCGCCTACGCCGCCGACTACTCGGTCGCCGACGAACTCGACGCGATCATCGAGGGGCTTATCAGCCGGGGAACCCGCGGACCGGACGAGCCCGCACTGCCACCCTGAGGCTCCTGTGCCTCCAGATGCTCTTGAGGCACACGACGCGGGTGTGGGCGACAATGGAAGACGCAGGCAGCGGACTCGCCGCCGAAGATCATTGGCCGGAGCCCCTTATGGATAACCCAGAAAGTTACGAGCTGGTATTTCAGGCATCTGCCGTCGAGGACGACGCTGTGATTGTTCGGCGGACTCCGCGGGAGGGGGCCGGCGGCTACCCCATCTACGAGGACGAGACAGGCATCGTACGCGCGGAGATCAGCGAGAACGGCGAGGTGCGGATGATGGCCAGCGGCGGCCATCAGGTGCTCGGCTCACCGCTGGTCCGTGCGGTCAGCGAGCACTGAGCAACCCCAGGGCTGACGGCCGATCAGACTGGCTTCGGCACGCGGGAATTCGATTCCGGGTCGTCGGTAGCAACGGCAGAGGCCGATGGTTCGCCGCCCACTCATGGACAGAGCGGCGAAACCATCGGCCTGTGCGTGGTGCGGTCCTACTTGTGCGGGCGCGTCTCGCCGCTCATGTTGCTGAGCTGCTCGCTCTGCTCCTGCAGCTTCCGAGCCTTCTCCTCGAGCCGCTGACGCTGCTCGGGATCGGTGGCGCGCTCCGCGGCCTCGGTCATGTGCTTGGCCTTCTCGCGCATCTGCTGGGCTCGGCCACTGGTTTCGCCTGCAACGCTCATCGTCACTCCTTGGACGCTAGGTGAAGAGCGGGCTCCATCAGAGAACCAGCGTCGCGGGCTCTCCGCATTCCGAAGCGTTACGCTGCGTTACCGTCGGGGCTGCGCGGCCGTAGGCAGGCGAGACGCTGGCATGATCGAGGGCATGAACGAGCGCATGATCGCCGCGTGTGACGGGGCATCGAAGGGTAATCCGGGGCCTGCGGCCTGGGCATGGGTCGTGGCCGATGCGCAGGGGAGCCCTGAGCGTTGGGAGGCGGGGCCGCTGGGCACCGCCACCAACAACGTCGCCGAACTCACCGCACTCCAGGAGCTGCTGGAGTCCACCGACCCGGGCGCGGAGATCGAGGTCCGGATGGATTCGCAGTACGCCATGAACGCGGTCACGAAGTGGCTGCCGGGGTGGAAACGCAACGGGTGGAAGACTTCGGCCGGCAAGCCCGTGGCCAACCGCGATCTGGTGGCCCGCATCGACGCGTTGCTCAGTGGCCGGACCGTGAACTTCGTCTACGTGCCCGCCCACCAGGTGGACGGAGACCCGCTCAACGCCCTGGCCGACCAGGCGGCCAGCGAGGCCGCCGTCGCTCAGCGGGAAGCGGGTTCCGCACATGGCTCCCCGCTGCCGACTCCCGCCCCTGCCAGGACGTCCGGGGGCCGGAGCGGCGGTGCGGCGGCGAAGAAGACGGACGGTGAGGCACGCCCCGCGCGCATCGGGGGCACCATCCGGGCCAGGTTCGCGGGGCGCTGCCACTGCGGAAAGCCCTACGCGGCCAAGGACATGATCGCCAAGAACCCGAGCGGCTGGGGCCACCCCGAGTGCCGTACCGCGCCCGCCTGAGGCGACCACCCGCCGGTCCGACCTCGGGAGTAGCCCCGTAACAGAGGCTCTCCGTGCCATGATGCGGCTCCGACCGCAGCGTCCGCGGTGCTCCGCCGACGCTGCGGGAACGGCTGGACGCTGGGGGGCGTATGGGATCCACAGGTACGGTGCTGCGCGAGTTGCGCGGCGCACAGAAGACCGCCAAGGGTGTGTCGCTCTACTCGCGGTACGTGAACCGCCCGGCCGGGCGGGTGCTCGCGGCCGGCGCCTTTCGAATCGGGCTGTCGCCCAATCAAGTCACGTTGGTCAGCGCGGCCTTCACCTTCGTCGGCATCGCGTCGGTGGCACTGGTCCGTCCGTCCTGGGGGCTCGCGGCCGTCGTGTACGCGGCTCTGGTGGTCGGCTTCGCCTTCGACTCGGCCGACGGGCAGCTCGCCAGGCTGACCGGGCGGGGCGGACCCGACGGTGAGTGGCTGGACCATGTCGTGGACTGCGCCAAGATGATCCTCGTACACACCGCCGTGCTGATCTCGTTCCACCGGTTTTTCGAGCTGCCCGGCGAGGGCTGGCTGCTGCTGCCGCTGGGCTTCCTGTTCGTCGCAGTGCTGACCTTCTGTGCCGGTCTGCTGCGCGAACAGCTGGGCAAGGCCGCCGCCCGCCCCGCACCGCCCGGCAGCGCCACGGCCCCGGTGTCCCGGGTGCGGGCCGTGGCGCTGCTTCCCGCCGACTACGGGGTGTTCTGCCTGGTGTTCCTGCTGCTCGGGGACGAGGCCGCGTTCCGTGTCGGCTATGCCGTACTCGCCGTCGTGCACGCGTTGTTCCTGGTGGCTTTCCTCGTCAAATGGTTCAGGGAGCTGAAAGCGCTCCGGGCGACGGGCTGACGAGCGTGTCCAGTGCCCGGCGCAGCTGGGTACTGGACGTGTGCACGGTGTACGGGAAGTAGACGACCTCGACGCCGACTTCGGCGAAGTCGCGCTCGAGCCGTTTCCCCTTCTCCGTGCCCCGCCAGTCGTCCCCCTTGAAGATGACGTCGAACCTGACCTGCTGCCACGTCTCGACCTTGTCGGGCACGGTCTCGACGAACGCCGCGTCCACGTAGCGCACGCTGCGGACGATCTCGAGCCGCTCCGGCAGCGGAATCACCGGCTTGTGGCCCTTGGCGAGCGCGGCCATCTCGTCCGAGACAACCCCCGCCACCAGGTAGTCGCACTGGCTGCGGGCATGCCGCAGGATGTTCAGGTGCCCTACATGGAACAGGTCGTAGACCCCCGGCGCGTAGCCGACCCTGTGCACCATCCGTTCTCTCCCCCCACGGTGAACGTGACGTCCGTCTCCCGGACTCAGGTGTCCGGACATGGCATCCGGTCCTGCGGGATATCGGTATCGGTGTTGATCGTGCAATGACCTTACTGTGAAGACCACTTGCGCATCACGTGAACGGATAAGCTCACTTTTGGGGTTGTTCCCTGGAGGGAACAGGGGGCTGTACCGGGGGAGGTGATCGTCCGGTGTCCGATGCCGATCATCACAAGCCGTTCGAAGACCACAGGCTTCTCGCGGTCTCGACCAAGCGCGCGCCGGAGCTGACCGGAATCGGTCCGTACGCTGCCCAGCTCGTCGAGCACCGGGCCGCGTCCGGGGCCGAGACCCATGTGCTGACCGGCATGCCGCACCACCCCTCCTGGCGCACGGAGGCCGGGTTCCGGGGCGTGCGGTCACGCCGGAGATGAGCGCGGTCTTCGCCACGTCGTCCCCTTCTGAGGTCGCCTGAGAGACGGTTGGTTCACCGAAATATCAGAATTTGCGTGATCTGCGGCAAAACGGCACCGCGATGTACAGCTGCTGGCACAATCCGAGCCATGACGACTGATCTCCCCGGCCCTCCCCAGGAATCCGTCCGCCCGCTCCTACGACCCGGCGCCCGCATATTTGTCGCGGGCCACCGTGGGCTCGTCGGCTCGGCAGTGGTGCGCCGCCTCACCGCCGAAGGCCACGAGGTGATCACCCGCGGTCGCGACAGCCTCGATCTGCGCGATGCCGTACCGACCGAGGCCTTTCTGCGTGACATCCGCCCGGACGCCGTGGTGCTGGCCGCCGCCAAGGTCGGCGGGATCATGGCCAACAGCACGTTTCCGGTGCAGTTCCTCGAGGACAACCTGCGCATCCAGTTGAGCGTGATCGCCGGTGCGCATGCCGCCGGGGTCGAGCGGCTGCTCTTCCTCGGCTCGTCCTGCATCTACCCCAAGCGCGCCCCGCAGCCGATCCCCGAGGACGCCCTGCTCACCGGCCCGCTGGAGCCGACCAACGAGGCGTATGCGCTCGCCAAGATCGCCGGCATCGTGCAGACCCAGTCGTACCGGCGGCAGTACGGCGCCTCGTACATCAGCGCCATGCCCACCAATCTCTACGGGCCCGGCGACAACTTCGACCTGGAGTCCTCGCACGTCCTGCCCGCCCTGATCCGCCGCTTCCACGAGGCGCGACACGGCGGCGCACCCGAGGTCACCCTCTGGGGCTCCGGCGGCCCCCGGCGCGAGTTCCTGCACGTCGACGACCTGGCCGCAGCATGCCTCCTGCTCCTCGAGCGTTACGACGGTGACGAACCGGTCAACGTCGGTTGCGGTGAGGACCTGACCATCCGTGAACTTGCCGCAACTGTACGAGCTGTGACGGAATATCAGGGCAGCGTCTCATGGGACACGTCGAAGCCCGACGGCACCCCGCGCAAGCTTCTCGACATCTCCCGCCTCTCCTCTCTCGGCTTCAAACCGAAGATCCCGCTGCGCGACGGCATCGCCAGCACCTACGCCTGGTGGCTGGATCACCGGGACACCGACCGCTGACCACCGGCCGGTTCGTCGGGACCGGGCGGCCGCCGCAGCGCGACGGCCGCCCGCCCGCCGGCCTCGCACGGCCGGCCGACGTTCACCTCTCACATCCGGTTTCCCGTCGCTCTCAGTACGCCCCGCGGCCGTCGGTGACGGCGCGCAGCGTACGGGCCATGAGCCCCAGGTCCGTGGCCACCGACCAGTTGTCGACGTACCACAGGTCGAGCGAGACGGTCTCCTGCCAGGACAGGTCCGAACGTCCGCTGACCTGCCACAGACCGGTCAGCCCCGGCCGGACCGCGAGCCGCCGGAGCTCACGCTCGTCGTAACAGGACACCTCCTCCGGCAGGGGAGGCCGCGGACCCACCAGCGACATGTCGCCCCGGATGACGTTGAGCAGCTGCGGCAGCTCGTCGAGCGAGGTCCGGCGCAGGATCCGGCCGATCCGGGTCACCCGGGGATCGCGGCGCATCTTGAACATCGGACCGTCGTTCTCGTTGGCCGTCGCCAGCTCGGCCTTGTGCGTTTCGGCGTCCTCCACCATCGTGCGGAACTTCCACATGGTGAACGGCTGGTTGTGCTGCCCCTGACGGATCTGGCGGTGGAACACCGGGCCGTCGGAGGTGAACCGTATTGCCGCCCCGATCAGGAGCAACAGCGGCGTCAGCAGTACGAGTCCGAGGGCCGCACCGGTGCGGTCCACCGCGGCCTTCAGTGCCATCTGCGGCCCCCGGCGCAGCGGCGGCACGATGTGCAGCAGCGTCAGCCCGGCCGCGGAGGCCGGACGCACCCGGCCTGCCGCGATGTCCGAGAGGTCCGACAGCACGGACAGTTGGAGCCCCCCGTCGTGCAGCCCCCAGGACAGACGTCGCAGCCGTTCCCCGGAGAGCTGTGGTCCGGGTACGACGAGTGCCAGGTCCGCGTCCTGGGCGAAGGCTCCGCCCAGGACAGTCGTCACGTCGTCGTCGGCCGGGGCGGGTGCGAGCCGCCCCGGCACCGGAGCCTCACAGCTCAGTGACGCCGTGCCCACGGGTATGGCAGCCACCACGGTGTAGGCGTGGTCCGTACGGGAACCGAGCAGCTGCACCGCCCGGTCCACCCCCGGCGCCTCGCCGACCACCAGCACCCGGTGCACTGCACGCTGTCGCCGTCCCGGCCACGGGAGGTGACGCACCGTCGACACGACGACGGTCACCAGCAGGCCGGGCAGCAGCGCCACGACCGCGGTCACCGGCTGCACCGGCTCCCTGAGCACGGTCGCGAGCACGGCCAGCACGCCGATGAGCAGCAGCCAGTCCCCGGGGGCGGTCAGCGCGCCCCTGAAGCCCCCCGGCCGCCGGTCCGCGTACCGGCCACGCACCGCCCGGACGCCGGTCCACACCGACGAGGCCACTACGGCGGCGAGTTGTGCCCGCCGTTGTCCGTAGGCGCCCAGTACGAGCCAGGCCGGTATCCCCAGGCCGAGAAGATCGGCGCAGACGATGAGCGGCAGGTATCGGCCCGGTCTTTTCTTCGGGCCGGGCCGGTGGTCGGAACGGTTGCGCTGTACGGTCGGGGCGCTCCACAGCTGTTCGAGTTCCGTGCTGTGCGGCCGGTTCGAAGCGGTCCGCGGACGTGGCGCCCCCGCCAGTCCTGCGGGTCCTGATATTTCGGATTCGGGTAGCTCGACATGCCCCATGAACCCCCCAGTCACAGTTGCATCTCCACAAACAGGACGCATCCGCCGATCCCGTGGACTGACGGATGCGCCCTCGCTCGGTGCACGATATCCACACACGTGCCATTTCGCTGGAGTTCTCGTGAAGTTCAGAACGCGAGCTACCGCTTTGACCTCGTCCCGATCCGAGTCGGATCACAAGGCCTTGTGGGTGGCTGTTGGCATTTGGGCGGTTCCGCGCTCGGATTGTGTGCGGACATGTAACCATCTCGTACGGTCGCCTCCGCGTCTGGGAGACTTGGCCGGAAGGCGGCGACGGCCGGCCACGAGCGAAAGAGGACGTGCGGTGACTCCCGCGGAGAAGAACTGGGCCGGAAACATCACCTTCGGTGCGCGGCGGCTGCGTACCCCCGGCTCGGAGGCCGAGCTGCAGGAGATCGTCGCCGCCGGCACAAAGGTACGGGCGCTGGGCACCCGGCACTCCTTCAGCACCGTCGCCGACACGGCCGGAGACCTTGTGTCGGTGGCCGGACTGCCTCGCACCGTCGACATCGACCGGGAGGCGGGGACGGTCACCGTCAGCGCGGGACTGCGCTTCGGGGAGTTCGCCGAAGAACTCCACCAGAACGGTTTCGCCCTGCACAACCTGGGTTCGCTGCCGCACATCTCGGTGGCCGGCGCCTGCGCTACCGGAACGCACGGCTCCGGCGTGGGCAACACCTCGCTGGCCGGTGCGGTCCGGGCGCTGGACATGGTCACGGCGGACGGGACCACCGCGCGGCTGACCCGCGGCGACGCTGACTTCCCCGGAGCGGTGGTCGCCCTGGGCGCCCTCGGCGTGGTGACCCGGCTGACACTGGACCTGGTGCCCGCCTTCGACGTCCGGCAGTGGGTCTACGAGGATCTGCCGCAGGCCCGGATCGGCGACCGGGCCGGTTTCGACGAGGTGATGTCGGCCGCGTACAGCGTCAGCCTCTTCACCGCCTGGCGGGGCGGCCCCGTCAACCAGGTCTGGCTCAAGCAGCGAGTGGGCGCGGACGGGCCGGCGGAGGCGCCCGCCGAGTGGCTCGGCGCGAGGCTCGCGGACGGGCCGCGCCACCCGATCCAGGGCATGCCGGCCGAGAACTGCACGCGGCAGCAGGGTGTTCCCGGTGCGTGGCACAAGCGTCTGCCGCACTTCCGGCTGGAGTTCACCCCGAGCAACGGGGACGAGCTGCAGTCGGAGTACTTCGTGGCACGGAGCGACGCCGCGGCAGCCTTCGCGGCGCTCGACCGGCTCCGGGACCGGATCGCCCCGCTGCTGCAGATCAGCGAGATCCGCACCGTGGCCCGCGACGACCTGTGGCTGAGCCCCGCGAGCGGGACCGACTCGGTGGCCTTCCACTTCACCTGGGTGCAGGACATCGCCGCCGTCACGCCGGTGCTCGGGGCGATCGAGGAGGCACTGGCACCGTTCGGCGCCCGCCCGCACTGGGGCAAGGTGTTCACGACCGCACCAGAGACGCTGCGCACGCTGTACCCGCAGTACGCCGACTTCGAGAAGCTGATGGCCAGGTTCGACCCGGCGGGCAAGTTCCGCAACGACTTCCTGGACCGACACTTTCCGCAGTGACGCCGGGCGCGCGGGGGGTGAAGCGGGGCCCGGCCGCCTGGCGTCAGAGGCCGTCGCGTCTCTCCTTGTACCGCGACGGCCACGCGGTCGCCGATCTGCCCGGCGCGAGATGGTCCACCACGTCGGCCAGCTCCACGCAGGCCTGCTCGATCCGGCGCCGGATGTCCATCTTCTCGGTGACGATCGCCGCCAGCAGCAGCGCGGTCAGCGCCACGGAACCATTCAGGACCGCCAGGTTCAGCATCACCTCGAGGACGGTGTGTCCGGCGAACGGACCCACCGCCTCCCCTCCCGCGATGATTGCCAGGACGGACACCAGCAGCGCACAGGGCGCGCTGCCTGCCAGCTGGAAGCGCAGGGCGGCCCAGATGAGCAGCGGGAACACCAGATAGAGCACCGACAGTTCGCTCCGCGTGGCCACCAGGGAGACCACGACGGAGACGACCGCCAGTGCGGTCGCCTCCAGCCATCTGTCGTCCGCTCGTGGCAGCCGCGCCTTGCGCATGACGAGCATCAGCGGGGTGACCACGAGCACTCCCATGGCGTCCCCCGACCACCACGCCGCCCAGACCGGCCAGAAATGGCCCGCGGGCAGTTTGTCGTCGAGTACGAAGAGGACGGTGCCGACGGTCGCGCTGATCAGCATTCCGGCCATCGCGCCGAGGAAGACCAGGACGACGCAGTCGCGCAGCCGGTCCAGTTCCATCCGGAACCCGAACCTGCGCAGCATGAGATACGAACAGACGGGCGCCGCGGTACTGCTCATCATGATGCCGTAGTCGGAGAGCGAGACCGAGTCGGAGAGCGTGATGATGTTGAGCAGGGCGCCGAGGGTGATGCCGGGCCAGACGCCGATGCCCAGGTACAACAGGCATCCCAGGGCGATCCCCGTCGACGGCCAGAGCGGGGTGACCGTGGCGCCGTGGACGGTCACCTTTCTCAGCAGACCGATCTGTCCTGCCCCGTAGTAACCGGCGGCGACGACCAGGATGCGGAGCACAGCTGACGCCGTACGTCTGGTTTCCTCGCTGCGGATCACAGACCTCATCAGACACTGCGGCCCGGGACGCGTGGCTGCGTGACACGCTCGGCCCGGCCCACCGGTCACCCCGAGCCGGCGGGGAAGCCTTTGTGGCGCAGGACCAGGACGGCCGCGTCGTCCTGGTGACCGGTGCGCTCCGCCGTCTGCATCACCTCGTCGGCCAGCGCCTCGGCCGATGCCGAGGCCCGGGCGGCCACCAGCCGCACCACCGCGTCCAGCCCTTCGTCGATCGGGAACGAGGGCCCTTCGACGACCCCGTCCGTGACAAGCACGAACGCCCCCGGGGCGGTCAGCCGGTGCCGGGTGACCGGATACTTCTCCTCCGCGACACCCAGCGGCAGTCCGCCCACGTCCTGCGTGATCCCCGACCGCCCGTCCGTCGTGGCCCAGACGGCGGCCACATGTCCGGCCCGAGCCGTGCGCAGTTCCCCGGCGCGCGGGTCGAAACGGACGAACGTGCAGGTCGCCAAAAGAGTGGCGTCGATGGACAGCAGCAGATCGTTCGTCCGGCCCACGATCTCGCCCGGATCCGCGGTGGTGGCGGCGATCGCCCGCATGCCGATCCGGATCTGCCCCATGAACGCGGCGGCCTCGACGTCATGCCCCTGTACGTCCCCGATGGCGAATCCGAGTGTGCCGTCCGGCAGTGGAAAGCCGTCGTACCAGTCGCCACCGATGTCCAGTCCGCTGCGGGCCGGTGAGTAGCGGGCGGCGCTCTGCAATCCCGGGAGCGAGGGCAGGCCGACGGGAAGCAACTCCTGCTGCAGCGCCTCGGCCAGCTCCACCCGAGCCTGATGCAGCTGGACCTCGTGACGTGCCTGGGTGGTGAGCTGCTGCAGCGTGGTGAGCAACTCCTCGGCACTCGCGGAACGGCGAGGACGACGCCGGTTCATGGGCCGCTCCACACTGCATTCGTTCGCGAGCCGCAACACAGGGCTTATGTGGCGGGCGGATCCGGGACGCCTCCCGCACGGTCTCGTGGGCACCGTGCGGCCGGGCACTGTCCGGCGATGGCTCCCGTGGCAGTTGCCCCTGCATCATATTTCGGCGCGGAAACTCCCGCAGGGTGAGCCGCCGGTCACGGATCCCGCCCGGGTCTCGGGGCGGCACCCGCCCGGAGCGCGCGAACCGGCCCTGCTGGGTGGATCCTTATGACAGGAACGCGTCGTGGCGGCACAGTGCGGCCGGACGCGGGTGAGGGAGGTGCGCGATGACACGCACACTGGAGTGGAATGTCCACCTCGATCTCTCCGAGGAGAACGGTACGACCAAGGCCGAAGCCGTGCTGGACACCGGTTCCGAGAAGCTCATGGGTCATGGGGTCGCCCGCTGCAACCCGCAGGACGTGGACATCCCCACCATCGGTGACGAACTCGCGGCGAGCCGTGCCATGAAGGATGTCGCGGGCCAGCTGATGAGAGCGGCCGACCGCGAAATGGAGGCGGTGGGCGCCGGACCCACGAAGGGGCCCCTTGGCAAGCCGTACGCCTGGACGGATGTGGCGGGCTGAAGCCGTAGGCCGCAAGGCCTACGGCCTCACTGCCGACGGCACATCCATGGACGCCTTCGTCGAGAGGCACGGCCTGCAGGCTCTCCGGACACCGCTCACGACAGGTGTCGGCGGCGAGACAGCTGTGGGCGGTGCTCGTCATGCGTGAGATCCTCCCGGCGCTGAGCCGCTGGTACGCCTCCGGAGAGCCGTTCGGGCTCGCCACCGTCGTCGCGGTCACCCGAAGCGCACCCCGCGGCCCCGGCGCGGCGATGGCCGTGGGCCCCGGTGACGAAGTCGTGGGCAGCGTCTCCGGCGGCTGCGTCGAAGGAGCCGTCTTCGACCTGGCCACGGAGGTCGTCGAGACCGGCCGGGCACAGCTGCGAACTTTCGGCTACAGCGACGAGGACGCGTTCGCCGTCGGGCTCACCTGCGGCGGTGAGATCACCCTTCTCGTACGCCCCGTGTCGGCCGCGACCGACCCCTCGTTCGGCGAGGTCGCCGCGTCGGTCGCCGAACACCGTCCGGTGGTGTTGGCCACCGTGACCGACGGCCCTGCCCGGCGCGGCGCCGCGCTCGCCGTATGGACGGACACCGTGTCCGGTTCGCTCGGAAACAGCGGCCTCGACGCGGCTGTCACCGCCGACGCACGGGGCGAGCTGGCCCAAGGGGCAACGGGCCTGCGCCACTACGGTCCGCGCGGCGAGCGCCGTGAGGACGACGTCACCGTGTTCCTGCACTCGTTCGCCCCGCCCCCGCGCATGCTCGTCTTCGGTGCGATCGACTTCGCCGCCGCGGTCGCCCGGATCGGCGCGTTCCTGGGCTATCTGGTCACCGTCTGCGACGCACGGCCGGTCTTCGCCGACCCCCGGCGATTCCCGGACGGTGCGGAGGTGGTCGTCGACTGGCCGCACCGCTATCTGCGCTCCACGGACACCGACGAGCGGACTGTCATGTGTGTGCTCACGCACGACCCGAAGTTCGACGTCCCCTTGTTGGAGGTGGCCCTGCGCTCCCCGGCCGCGTACATCGGCGTGATGGGCAGCCGCCGGACTCACGAGGACCGTCTTGCACGGCTTCGGGAGACCGGCCTGGGCGAGACGGAACTGGCGAGACTGCGCTCGCCCATCGGCCTCGATCTCGGCGCCCGCACCCCCGAGGAGGTGGCCGTCTCGATCGCCGCGGAGATCGTCGCACTGCGCTGGGGCGGCACTGGCGCTCCCCTCGCCGACACCACCGGGACGATCCACCGGCCGCGACCGAAGTCCGTGTGAGCTTTCGGCCAAGGAACCGCCGGCGTCCGAGCCGGTCCTGGTCACGGCCGGCGCCGGCGAAGGAAGAGGCCCGCCCCGGTTGCCGGGACGGGCCTCTTCTCGGTGTTCCGGACCTGGCTGCGTCAGTCGACGTAGGTGATGTCCGAGGGGGAGTAGATGCAGTTGGTGCCATCCGCCCCCGTACCGATCTTGGTGGGCTCGCCGCTCGTCACACCCTTGTACTTGGTGCAGATGTCGATGTCGGCATCTGCGTCGTCATAGATCGTGATGCCGGAGAACCGGGCCGTGTCACCGTAGTTGGTGTTGATGCCCACGATGCTGTCACCCGGCGAGGTGACCCAGACATTCTGGACCTGAACGTGTCGGCCGTACATCGTGGAGCAGTTGCCGCATGAGCGGTACAGCTTGCCGAAGTCCTCGACCCGGAAGTTCTTGATGATCAGGGTGCCGGCGCCGTTGTGCTGGAACACCTTGTCGTCCGCCAGCCTCGCGCCGCCGCCGTCGATCGTGCGGACCAGCGAGGAGGAGCTGCCGAGGAAGGTTGCGGCGTCCTCACCCACGTCCTCCCACCACACATTCTTGAGCGTGCAGGCGCCGAGGCAGTGGACACCGTCGGCGGCCGGGGCGCCGAGGATGACGTTCTGCAGCGTGGCACCGTCCGCGAGCTCGAACATGGCCGGCTGGTCCTCGTCCTGGCCGCCGCTGCCCAGGTCACCGCTGCCGTAGAAGCGCTTCAGGCCGCCGTCGTAGGTACCGGACACCCCGATGGTCGCCGTCACGGCCTGACTTCCGTTGGCGGTGGGCCAGGCGGGCGGAGCCCCGGGGGTGGTGGGCGGTGTCGTGGGCGGAGTGGTCGGGGGAGTGGTCGGCGGATCGGTGGGGACGGAGCCCGCCGCGGTGAAGGTCCAGCGCTTGCTGGTCACCGAGTCGCAGGAGTTCTGCTGGACCACGGCGCCGACCGCGGTCGAACTGTCCTTGGTGTTGAGGCACTTGCCGCCGTTGCTGTTGACGACCTGGTAGGTGTTGCCGCTGACCGGAGCGAGCGTCCACACCTGACTGGATACGCCGCTGCAGGTCTGCTGCTCGACCGCCTTGCCCGCACTGGTGGAGGCGTCACGCACCCCGGCGCACTTCCCGCTGTGCGAGGCGGCCAGGGTGTAGCCGCTTCCGGAGGCCGTGAGCCGCCATGTCTGCTGGGCGGCGCCGGTGCAGGTGTTCTGGCTGAGCTGGACGCCGTCGGAGGTTGCGGAGGCCGGAACCTCCAGACACAGTCCGCTGCCTGCGTTCGACAGGCTGTACGAGCCCACTGCCGGTGCGGCCGTGGCCGAGCCGGTGGCGAACAGCGTTGTGAGGGCCGCGGCGATCAGTGAGACGACCGCGATGAACGAGGCGGCTGCCCGGCCGCCCCGCCGTCTGGCATGCTGATTCTCTGTGCGCACTAGGTGTTCCTTTCACCGCCTGCGGTGTCCTCCGCAGGCACCCGTGAGGTGGTTGGTGCGGTGGTAAAGGCAGTTCCTCGGCCAGGGAACGTTGTTCCGTATTCTGAACCGAGTTCTTGTACGCGAACAGCGGTGACGGTACGTCAACAGGATCCGACGGTCAATGAGTTGGCGCGAACAAGCGCGAACGGGCGCACCTGACCGCTACCGCGGGTACTCGCCACCGACGCCCGTACGGTCAGGCGTAGTTGATGGCTCCCGGCGTCAGAACACCGGCAGTGCCGCGACCGTCCCCTTGTCCATCAGGAAGACGCGGTTCCCGCCCCCGGCGGCCCAGCGGCCCGGGTCGGAGCCCACCGGATTGACGGACAGCCCATAGCGTTGCCCCCGTCAGAGATCGACTCGCACAACTTCGGGGCCGGGGTGACTTCATGTGCTGGAGTGCGACTGCCGATCTGGTGGCCGGTACCGGCATCGCCGCGATCGGAGTGGTCTGTGTCGTGCGCACCAGCCGGTCCCGCGATCTGCCGCTCGCGGCGCTGCCGCTGCTTCTCGGCGCCCATCAGATCATCGAGTCGTTCGTCTGGCGCTCCGACGGCGGCGCCGGCCCCGCCACGGTGGCCTGGGCCGTCATCGCCCTTCCGCTGCTGGCGCTCTGGGTGCCGTCGGCCGTGCTGATCGCCGCGCCGCCGCGGGCTCGGCGCCGGCTGTTGCTCCCCGTCGTGACCGGCGCCGCGACCGCCGCCTCCCTCGCGTACCGTCTGGCCACCCGTCCTGTGACCGCAGAGATCCGTGGCCACACCCTCGGCTACGTCCTCGACCTTCCGCACCCCGAACTGCTGGTCGCGGGCTACCTCGTGGCCACGGTCGGTTCCCTACTGCTCGCCGGTGACCGTCTGCTGCGGCTCCTCGGTTTCCTCGTCGCCGTCGGGGCCGCGATCTGCGCGGCGCTGTGGCGTCTGGAGTTCATCTCCACCTGGTGCGCGTTCGCCGCGGTGTGCTCGGTGGTCCTGCTCGGCTGGACGCACCGTCGGCCGGTGACCGCGCGGACGTCGATGCCGGATTGACGAGGGGAAGGGTTGGTGCCCCGGCCGATCGGCCGAGGCAACCTTCAGTGTTCGCCGAAGTGCCGCTCCACGATCGCGCCGGCGTCCGTGCCTCGCGGCAGGATGCCGTACTGGTGACCACGGTCCTCGCCCAGGCGGGCGGCGACGAACGCCTCCGCCATGGGCGCCGGAGCGTGCCGCAGCATCAGCGAGGACTGCAGGGCCAGCGCCATGGCCTCGACCGTCGCCCGGGCGCGTGTCTGTGCGGCAAGGGGATCGCGCAGGTCCTCGGTCAGCTCGCGACGTACCCGGCGCACATGCGCGTCGAGTACGGCATTGGCACCGGCGGTGGTCTCCAGTTCGGCCCAGAAGGCGTCCAGCGACTGCGGGGTCCTGGCGATGCCGCGCAGTACATCGAGGGCGATGACGTTGCCGGAGCCCTCCCACACGGCCATCACCGGCTGTTCGCGGTAGCGGCGGGCCAGAGGCCAGTCCTCGGTGTAGCCGTTGCCGCCCAGGCACTCCAGCGCCTCGTAGGCGTGGTGCGGGCCGCGCTTGCAGATCCAGTACTTGGCCACCGCCGTGGCCAGCCGGCGGAACATCGCCTCGGACTCGCCGCTGCCCGTCTCGTACGCCTGGGCGAGCCGCAGCGAGGTCCAGGTCGCGGCCTCCGTCTCCAGGGCCAGATCGGCGAGGACCGCCGTCATGGCCGGCTGGTCCACCAGCCGGGCACCGAAGGCGCTGCGGTGCTCCGCATGCCAGATCGCCTCGGAGACCGACTGGCGCATGCCCGCCGTGGTGCCCAGGACACAGTCCAGGCGGGTGTGGTTGACCATCTCGATGATGGTGGGAACGCCACGCCCCGGCTCGCCGACCCGCACCGCCCACGTGGAGTCGAACTCCACCTCGGAGGAGGCGTTCGACTTGTTGCCGAGCTTGTTCTTCAGCCGCTGGATACGGACCGTGTTACGGGTGCCGTCGGCCAGCACGCGCGGTACGAGGAAGCAGGTCAGCCCGGCCGCCGCCTGGGCCAGAACCAGGAAGGCATCCGACTGAGGTGCCGAGAAGAACCACTTGTGACCGGTCAGCAGATGGGCCCGGCCGTCGGGGTCGGAGGCGACCGGGACCGCGCGCGTGGTGTTGGCGCGGACGTCGGAGCCGCCCTGCTTCTCCGTCATCCCCATACCGAAGGTCAGCCCCGACTTGCTGCCCGGGGCGATCAGCCGCGGATCGTAGGAGCGGCTGAGCAGACCCGGCAACCAGTCCTGGCCCACTTCGGGGTCGCGCTGCAGGACCGGGACCACGGCGTGCGACATGGACATCGGGCAGGCGTGGCCCGGCTCGACCTGGGCGAACAGCATGAAGGACGCCGCCCGGGCCACCGCGGCACCCGGCTTCGGGTCGGCCCACGCCGCGGTGTGGGCACCATGACGCACGGCAGCGCCGATGATCTCGTGGTACGCCGGGTGGAAGTCGACCTCGTCGACCCGGTTGCCGTACCGGTCGTGGGTGCGCAGCACGGGCGGGGACGTGTGGGCGAGCTCCGCATCGGTCTGGAACTTCGTGGAGCCGACCAGGCTGCCGATCTCGTGGAGTTCCGGCTCGTGCCATGCCGCGCCGAACGTCCGGACCGCCTCGGCGAGCGGCAGATTGGTGCCGTACTCGTCGAGGCCGGTCCGGGGCGGCGCCTGGTTGGTTACCTCATGGGTGGGGTGCGGCGCGGGAGCCTCCGACCGGAGGCCGGTCGGGGATGCGGTGACGGTCATCTCGGGGATCCTGTCTGACGTCGGCTGTCTGGTCGGCCGGTACTGGGGAGTGACGGTGGGGTGCGGGGAGCGGTCAGGTGCCGACCGCTCCCACGGCTCTGAGGCAGAGGGTGGCGATACCTGCCACGACCGGCTCCGGGTCGGTCCGCTCGCCCACCGGGGACAGCGGGCCGAGCAGCGCTTCGCTGATCGCTCCGATCACCGCAGCGGCAGACAGCCGGGCGTTCTGCGCGGGCAGCTCACCCGCCTCGATGCCGGCCGTGATGACCGTTTCGGCGAGGGCGTGATAGCCGCGCCGGTAGGTCAGTCGTTCCGCCTCGACCAGCGGATCGACCGGCTCGGCGAGCAGCGCCCAGGCCGTACGGGGTGTACGCAGTGCCCGGAACGCGAACACCTCGACCAGGGCCCGCAATTGCTCGACCGCCCCGCTCTTCGCGCCCACGGCATCCTGTACTGCGGTGAGCTCATGGCCGGCGACATGCCGGAAGACCGCGGCCAGCAACTCCTGCTTGGAGGCGAAGTGGTTGTAGACGCTGCCGGTGGCGACCTGGGCGCGCTCGGCGAGCGCGGAGATGCTGGCCGCGGCGTATCCGCCCTCGGCCAGCAGCTGTCGTGCGGCGTCCAGCAGCCGCTGGCGATGCGCGAGCCGGGTCGCCTCGGTGCGGGCGGTGGGGCGGTAGGCCACGATGTTCTGAACCTCGATTCATAACTTCAGCTTCCACTGAACCACCGTTGTGCTCCCCGCGCAACGATCAGGAACGGTCTGCCGTGAACAGCAGGGAGTGGAACTCCATTTCCCATTCCTGCGGGTAACCGAAAAATCGTTCGAGATGGGGGGTGGGGTGGCTGTTACAGAATTTGGCGCCTGTTGCCCAGGGTGGCCCGTGGCGCACACCGGGTGGCGTGAGCGTGTGCGAAGCCGGGCGTACCGATACCGAACGGGTGGGTGCAGCGGTCAGCGATTGACGGATGTCCAGGGATCGGATGCGTGCCGAATGCAGCCGCGTGTGACAGAAATGTCTGCATTTCGTAACACGTATCGGGGCGTCTGCCGCGAATCGGGTGTTCAGGCCAAAGTGTGCGTTATCGGCATCACGCCGAGACCGAACAACGCTCGGACCTTGCGGTCCGGGCCAGCACCTGAGAGGTCCTCATGTCCCGTTCCGCACGGCGGTTCACCGCTTCCGTTCTCGCGGCCGGCGCCCTGGTGGCGGCCGCAGCACTCCCGGCTGCCGCCGACGACCACGGCAACGACCGCGGTCGGTACACCTTGTATTCGCCCGTCGTCCTGGGGCAGATCCAGTACGACAGCCCCGGACGCGATGACGGCTCCAACCGCAGCCTCAACGACGAGTGGGTCACCGTCACCAACACCAGCCGTCAGACGGTCAACCTCCGTGGCTGGACGCTCAGTGACGAGAGCCGCCGCACCTACCGGTTCGACCTGCGTCTGGCCGGTCGCTCCTCGGTACGGGTCCACACCGGCATCGGCCGCGACAACGGCTACGACGTCTATCAGGACCTCGGCCGGTACGTCTGGGACAACAGTGACACCGCGACCCTGCGTGACAGCCGCGGCTACGCGGTCGACTCCAAGACCTGGGGCCGCCACCACGTCGGCTACGGCCTCGGCTACGGCCTTGGCTACGGCCTCGGGCTCGGCCTCGGCCACGATCGCGACCGCGGACGTGACAACAGGCGCGACAACGGGCGCGACCATGGACGTGACAACGGGCGCGACAACGGGCGTGACAACGGGCGCGACAACGGGCGCGACCATGGACGTGACAACGGGCGCGACCATGGACGTGACAACGGGCGCGACCATGGACGTGACAACGGGCGTGACAACGGGCGCGACCACGATCGTGGCGGTCGTCGCTGACCCTCTGACGGCCGTTCCCTGACCCGGGAGCGGCCCCGCCTCTCGAGTGCGGCGCACCGCGGCCGACCCGGCCGCGGTGCGCCGCACTCGTCATGGGCGGACGACGGCCGCCTCGTCGGCGGACCGGAGCGCGACACGCTGCGTTGAGCGTGTCGACCGCCCCGCGAGAGTCGGTCGTAGGCCCGCTCGTCGTCCAGCACCGCCTGGTGGCACAACGGGGACACCACGGTGCTGCGCGCCGTCGCGGTCAGGGCCATCACCAGCGTGCACAGGGCAGCGACGAGGCGCAGCGGGTGAGTCACCCCGACGGTCCGGTGCGGATCGCCGCACGATGTGTGCGTCCCATGCCCTCATGCTGCGTCTGCGTACGGCCGGGTGCGAGCGGAGGCGCCCGTGGCACTCACCTCGCGGTGGGCCCGGCCTCGTCACTCGGGGCCGGGGACCTCCTGCTCGGTCCAGAGCGCCTTGCCGTGCCGGCCGTACCGGGTGCCCCAGTGGGTGGCGAGCTGGGAGACGATGAACAGCCCGCGCCCGCCCTCGTCGACGGTCCGGGCATGGCGCAGATGTGGTGCCACCGGGCTGCTGTCGTGGACCTCGCAGGTCAGGAACCGGTCCAGGATGAGCCGCAACTGCAAGGGCGGGGTGCCGTACCGGACGGCGTTGGTCACCAGTTCGCTCACGATGAGTTCGGTCGCCTGGACTGTCTTGTCGTCGAGCTCCCAGCCGACGAGCCGGTCGCGCACGAGGGTACGCGCGATGGCGGGGGTCGTCCGGTCGTGGGCCAGTTCCCACGTGGCGACGTGGTCGGGCGGCACGGTGCCGGTACGCGCGAGGAGGATGGCCGCACCGTCGGGGACGCTGTCGCCCGGCAGGGTGTAGACGACGCCGTCGCACAGTTCCTGCAGAGTGCGGTCGGGGCGCGCGAGCGCGCTCCGTATCCGGGTGGCGGACGCGTCGTCCGACAGCAGGGCGCCGGTGGCGAATGCCAGGATGCTGCCCTCACGGAGCTCGAGGGTGGCGGTGGCGAACGGAGCGCTGTCGGCGGTGAAGAGCGAGGGCCCCTCGGGTATGTCGACGGCGGGCGCGCTGCCGTCGGGTGCGATGACGATCGGCGCGGGATGCCCCGCACGGGCGACCGTACAGGTGCGGGTGAACGGGTCGTAGACCCCGTAGATGCAGGACGCCCTGAGCGACTCCCGGTGCAGCGAGTCGCCTGGCGGCAGTGCAGCGCGTTCGTCGGCGAGGCGGTCCGCCGCGTCGTTCAGCCGGGCCAGGACCTCGTCCGGCTCGAGATCGAGACCGGCCAGAGACAGGATGACCGTACGCAACTGCCCCATGATGATGGCCGTTTGGAGTCCGTGGCCCGCTACGTCGCCGACGACCAGAGCGGTGCGGGCGCCGGACAGCCTGATGGTGTCGAACCAGCATCCGCTGTTGCGTCCGGGCAGCAGGACATGCGCGGTGTCGACGGCGACCCCGGCGCCGCTGCCCGGCGGAAGCAGCCTGCGCTGGACCGTCGACGCGATCACATGGTCGCGCTCGTACCGGCGCGCGTTGTCGATGCTCAGCGCGACGTGCACGGCCGCCGACTGCGCGAGCGTGATGTCGTTCTCGTCGTACGGATCCGATCCCGGGCATCGGTACAGGCTCACCAGCCCGAGGACCGCGCCGTGCAGCTTCAGCGGGACCACCATCAGCGAATGGGCCTCGAGTGCCCGGATCACCCGGGCGGTCTGCGGATCCGCGGCGAGCCACGGGGTGTCCGCGTCGAGTGCGACAATCCGGGGCTGCAGGTCCGACACCGCCAGGGCGAACGGGGTATGGGTGGGCAGCCGGCGCGTGTCACCGACGAGCCCGTTCTGACCGCCGACGCCCTCGATACCGCGTAGGGCGGCCCGGCTGACGCCGCGCAGGGCGGCCCGGCGCAGCGGGACGTCCGGCCTCAGCGGCCCCATCGGAGGATCTGCACCGCGCAGCACATCGTCCAGCACCTCGACCACGGCGAAGTCGGCGAACCCCGGCACGGCGGCCTCGACGAGCGCCTGGCAGGTGGTCGCCACATCGAGGGACCTGCCTACGCCCTTGAGCAACCTGGCCCGGTACATCGCACGGGTGCGGGCCTTTTCGCGTTCGGTGACATCGACGACGGCGGCGAGCAGTGCGAGGATCCGCCCCTGTTTGTCGTTCAGCCGGAAGACGGTGACCGTATAGCTGAGGTTCGGACCCGGCGTGCTCTTGATACGGCCGTGGACCAGCCGATCGTGCACCGGCTCACCCGTGTCCAGTACGCGTTGCAGCAGCTTCCCGGCGGCATCCGGCCGGTCGAGATGGTAGGCATCGGTGAAGTGGCGCCCGATCACCTGCTCGGTGAGGTCGGCATTGGCCAGAGAGCTGATCCTTACCACCCGCAGCTGCGGATCCAGTACATGAAGGCCCACCACGGACTGGGTGAACAGTCTGTCGAGGAGCGCCGCGTCCAGACCGTCATCCTTCATGGACGCGGGGACCGGTGCACCTGCGTCCGACACGGTGTCACCCCCATCAGGCTCCGCCCACCCCTGCGATTCGTCACGTATGCGACCAGCGTCCGGGCTCCCGGTTCGCCCCGCCACCGAGGAGCGGCAGACGAGTGAAGACTGTCCGCAACCCCGAGCGGTGGACCGGTCCGAACCTCCCGTCACACGATCCGGTGCAGACACGGCAACCTTTTGGCGTCCGGCGGTGACTGCAGCTACGTGATCCGCCCCCGGACACAAGGCGCGACACCGTGGCTCACCCACATCTCCGGTCCTCCCGCAGACGCCGGACCGTCCGGCTGCTGCGCCCTCGTCGTTGGCCTCGTAGGTGTGGGCGACTCCGTCGGGTGTGGTGGAGCCCGCAGGCGGGCTGAGGGACACGTCCTTGTATCCGGCGCGGAACTGGATGGCGTGCAGCGAGTCGCTCTGCTCGACGCCGTCGACGACGGCCCGCACCGTTTAGTCGGCGGAGTTCGGCGCTCCGCCGTGGAAGTAGTTGGTCGAGCCGGTGACCGGCGAAGCGTTGGCCTTGGTACCGGCCCGGCACCCTCGCATACGCTGGCCGTCTCATCCGACGCACCGCGACGAGGATCAGCCCATGCGCAGCAGCACTAGGATCCGCCTGATCGAGCCCACCGACGCCGCCCCGATCGCTGCGCATCGGGTGCGGGACGTCGAGGCTTTCCGGCCGTGGGAACCGGCCCAGCCGGCCGACTTCTTCACCCCGGAGGGCCAGGCGGAACGGATAGACAGCCTGCTGGCCGGATTCCGGGCCGGCGCGATCTGGCCGGGCGTGGTGCTCGCCGACGACCAGGTGATCGGGCAGGTCACCGTCGGAGGCATCCTGCCGCAGCCGCACCTGCGCCGCGGCTCCGTCGGATACTGGATCGCCAGCGTCGCCCAGAATCAAGGGCATGCCGGGCACGCCGTCGGGCTTGTACTCCGGGTGATGGCGGACGAACTCGGGTTGCACCGCGCCGAGGCGTCCACCAATCTGGAGAATCTGCCGTCGCAGCGGGTGCTGCGCCGCAACGGGTTCAGCCCGTACGGCGTCGCGCACTCCTCGATCTTTCTCGACGGGAGCTGGCGGGACGGGCTGCTGTGGGAGCGGGTCCTCGGCGACTGACCTCGCCGTTTCGGTTGAGATGAGGCCGAAGCGGGCACCCGGGCGCACGTTTGCCGGCGGATCTTGCCGATGCCACCGGTCTGACTGCCGCCTACTCCACTGCGCTCAGGCCGCTGCGACCGCGAGGCACCGGGCACTCCAGGTCGGACCGCCACCGCTCTCGCGGTGATGCTCGCCGACGGCGGTGAGGTGATAGCGGATCCGGCCGTGCTGCGGGACCAGGGCGAGGCATTCGGACCGGTCGCCTCCACGCCCACCGCCTGGCGGTTGCTCGCCGACGCCGACGGGGCAGTACTCGCTTCGCTGCGAGCGGCCCGCGCCCCAGCCCGGGAAGTCGCCTGGATGCCCGTAGCGGACGGGCGCATCTCCTAGACATATCCCCACTGGTATCGATGCGGCCAGCCACCGCGCCATTCGATCCAGTGCGCGTCCTCGAGGCAATGCTCGGCGTCGTAGAGACCGGCCCACCGGAGAAGTTCGATCAGGTCCCAGTCGTCGTAGACGACGCCGACGATCTCATCATTGATCGTGACCGCCCGACCACCGGTAAGACAGAGGCCGTGGACGACTATCGGGGCGCTCATGCATCCAGGGTGCATCAGGCTGCTGCTCACAGCATCCCCGCGGCTGCCGTCTGCGGAACAGCGGCTGACTGAGGCCCGGCCGTCATTTCGCCCCCTCGGCGCCGCCCCGCCCTCAACGTAGCCCCCAGGAATCGCGTGCCCCTGTCTGGATCTACGCGCCAGGCAGGAGGTTTCGTCATGCCGCTTCGTACCGGTGGGCTCGTCCGCCGCGCCATTCGATCCAGTGCGGGTCGTCGAGGACGTCCCAGGCGTCGTCGAGACCGGCTCGCCTCAAGAATTCGACGAGGTCGCGGTCGTCGTGGGCGAGCCCGACTATCTGCCCTTTGATGGTGACCCTCCGCCCGCCGGAAGGGGAGAGGCCGTGGACGACTATCGGGGAGCTCATGCCTCCAGGGTGATCCGGGGCGACGGCGGGCGCATCCGGCCGGCCCAGGTGCGCGGGTCCCGGTCCGGAGTACGGAAAGGATCGGTGCACGGGTGGTGGCCCAGAATTCTCCCGGCCGCGGCCCGGACTGCCGCCCGACCGACCGCAAGGCGGTCCTGGAGGTATGCCTGCCGTCGACGACCTGGAGCGGGGCCATCAGCTTGGTCGCTTCCTCCGACCTGCCGGGATGGAGCGGGCGAACTCACGTGTTGCCGGAGTCGATTGCCGAGCTCAAAGCCTGCACGGCATCGTCGTATCGGTGGCGGACGAAGTGGAACGGGCCGAACGTTGTGTAGTCGCGCGTCGTGCGGTGGGGTTGTTCGAAGGAGTCCCAGGTCACGAGATCGGCTGTCACGGTGATGTGGGCCATGAGCGGCCAGCAACCCCATTCGCCGCATTCACAGCCGAGCAGGGGCGTCTTCTTCCCCATTGCGTCGGTGGATCGGCCGTGGAGGTGGTCTTCCATCGGGCCGAACCGAAAGAACTGCGGGACAAGACCACCGTAGGCGTTGCCCGCGGGGTGCATCCCGGCGTCGATCTCGAACCTATCGATCAGCTGGGTGAGAGGCATACCGTCGATTCGTGGGACGACCTCGAGCACGCCACGATCGTCGCGACGCTGGTAGTCGAACCTGATCTCGTTCCTGGTCACCCCCTGATTCTTCCAGCTCGGCCTTTCACTCCTCCTGTGGCCGGCCAGAGCTGGGGCGGGCGACGAGCTCGAGGCTGTTGATCAGCTTCGAAGGTGCGTGGCGGGCGGACCTCAACTCTTGACGGCCTCTGCGATCTGCCGGGCGGCCTGGGCGGGCGTGAGGTGCGTGGTGTCGACGACCTCTGCCTCGCCGTGCAGCCACGTGCGGGCCGCCTCGGCGTAAGGCTCGAGGTACTTGAGACGGAATGGGGAGGGGCCAAGAACAGTGTCCCCCTCGATGCGCCCGCGGAGGGTGTCCTGGTCAGCGTGGAGGACGAAGTGCCGTACTGGAATGGCATGTTGGGTGAGGCCCGTGCTGATCTCGCGCCAGTACTGCTCGACCAGGACAGTCATGGGCATCACCAGAGTGCCGCCGGTGTAGTCGAGTACGCGGCGGGCGGTCTCGACTACGAGCGGCCGCCACGGCGGCCAGTGCTGGAAGTTGTCCGTCCCGGGCAGCCCCGGCTTGATGTCCATGAGTGTCTCGCCGACCTTCTCGGCGTCGAACACCCGTGAATCCGGGATCAGCTGCTGCACGAGTGCACTGGTCGTCGTCTTGCCTGCGCCGTGGGTGCCGTTGAGCCATACGATCATGAGACCCGACGTTACCGCTGTGCGGGCCGCAGGAACGGACGCAGCAGAAATCCGGCACGGCTTCGGCGTTTCTCAGGGTGGTGTCAACCACCAAGATCAGGTGTCACCTGTCTCGAAACGTCGCATGACCTCTGGCACGGGCCGGTTGTCATACCGGCCCTCTACCGTGGACTCGTCACATTGGCGCCTATGGCTGGGCGCAGCTACCGAACCGCCCCGCCCCCGGAACAGCGCCCGGGAGCGGGGCGGACGCGCGCCGGTCCCCGGCCGGCGTCTCGGGATGCGGGACCGCCTTCTTCGCGGCCGTACCTGCCCTGTTCGGTCGCCTCGGCTTCGGCGATCACGGCGGCCTGGAACGTTTCTGCCGCCTTACGTCACGGAGCCCGCACGCGAGCTTCTTCGTCGGCAGCAGGATGGCGACACCGCCACGGCCGACCGCTTCCGTGCCATGAGTGCTTTTCCGTACCCATAGGTGTATTTCCGTCAACTCCGCACGCGCGTCGCAGAAATGTTCATGCGTTCGGGTGCCGCTCGGTCATAATGCGTCGACCGGGGGGTGCGGAGACTTGTGCGTGACCCCGCGGAACTGGCGGTTCCTGAGGAACCACTTGATCTCCAGGGGGAGACTTGCACAGACATGTGAAGAGTGCGTGCGTATCCACCCTTGCCGCGGCAGCCGCCGTGGCGCTCGCGGCGGGCATGACCACCCCGGCCGTGGCGACAGCGGATCGCACGCAGGCGGGGGCCACGGGCACACAGTTCGTGGCCCCGCACCACATCACACTCATCACCGGTGACCGCGCCTCCGTGGACGCCAAGGGCCGTGTCGTGATGTTCGAGCCCGCCAAGGGGCGCGAACACATACCCGTGGCCACGCGGATACGCGACGGGCACACGCTGCTCGTTCCGATCGACGCACAGGGGCTGATCGCCGACGGCAAGCTCGACGAGCGGCTCTTCGACGTCACCGAGCTGAACCGCGCGGTGAACCGCAAGGCCCAGAAGGCGGGCCTGAAACTGATCGTCGGGTATCACGGCGCGCAGGCCGCAGCCGCCAAGGCCGAGGTCCGCGAAGCGGGCGGTACGAAGGTCCGCCGGACCTTGAAATCGCTGAACGCCGACGCGCTCACCACCCCGAAGGACGACGCCAAGGACATCTGGCAGGCGCTCACCAGCAAGCGCGCGGGCAGCGCCGAACGGGGCACGGCCTCCGGTGTCGACCGGGTCTGGCTGGACGGGGTGCGTCGGGCGAGCCTCGACAAGAGCGTGCCCCAGATCGGTGCGCCGGCCGCCTGGCAGGCCGGCTACACCGGCAAGGGTGTCAAGATCGCTGTCCTGGACACCGGTGTGGACGCCACCCACCCCGACCTCCAGGGTCAGATCCTCGCCGAGAAGAACTTCTCCACGTCGGCCGACGCCGTCGACCGCTTCGGACACGGCACCCATGTGGCGTCCATCGCGGCCGGCACGGGCGCCAAGTCGGACGGGAAGTTCAAGGGCGTAGCCCCGGATGCCAAGCTGCTGAGCGGCAAGGTGCTCGACGACAACGGCTACGGTGAGGACTCCGGCATCCTGGCCGGCATGGAGTGGGCGGCCGAGCAGGGCGCCGACATCGTCAACCTGAGCCTGGGCGGCGCCGACAGCCCCGAGATCGACCCGCTCGAAGCCGAAGTGAACAAGCTGTCGGCGGAGAAGGGCGTCCTGTTCGCCATCGCGGCGGGCAACGAGGGCGAGGGCGGGGCCGGCACGGTCGGCTCGCCGGGCAGCGCGGACGCCGCGCTGACCGTCGGCGCGGTCGACGACAACGACAAGCTGGCCGAGTTCTCCAGCCGCGGTCCGCGTATCGGCGACGGTGCGATCAAGCCCGATGTGACCGCACCTGGTGTGGACATCACGGCCGCTGCCGCACCCGGTTCCGTCATCGACCAGGAGGTCGGGCAGAACCCGCCGGGCTATCTGACGATCTCCGGTACGTCGATGGCGACCCCGCACGTGGCGGGCGCCGCGGCGTTGCTCAAGCAGGAGCACCCGGAGTGGAAGTACGCCGAGCTGAAGGGCGCGCTGACGGCGTCCACGAAGCCGGGCGCGTACACGCCGTTCGAGCAGGGTTCGGGCCGGATCGCCGTCGACCGGGCCATCGGCCAGAGTGTCGTGGCCGAACCGGTCTCGGTCGGCTTCGGGGTGCAGCAGTGGCCGCACACCGATGACACCCCGGTCACCAAGAAGGTGACGTACCGCAACCTCGGTACGACCGACGTCACCCTCGACCTGGCGGTGACGGCCACCGACCCGAAGGGCAAGCCCGCGCCGGCCGGCTTCTTCACCCTCGGTGCGGACAAGGTCACCGTCCCCGCGGGCGGTACCGCCGAGGTTTCGCTGACCGTCGACACCAAGCTCGGTGGCACCGTGGACGGCAGCTACTCCGCCTATGTCGTCGGCAGCGGCGGCGGCCAGACGGTCCGCACCGCGGCCGCGGTCGAGCGCGAGGCCGAGTCGTACACCGTGACGCTCAAGCACCTCGACCGGCAGGGGAAGTCCGCCGCGCTCTACGACACCAGTCTCGTCGGTATCGGCGGGGATGTGGCGGACGTGTGGCTCGACCCGACGGGACCGACCGGAACGGTGAAGGTCCGTGTCCCCAAGGGGGCCTACGCGGTCAACACCGGCATCTATGTGGACCGGACGGACTTCAGCAAGGGCGCCGACTGGATCTTCCAGCCGAAGCTGAGCGTCACCAAGGACGTCACCGTGACGCTCGACGCCCGGAAGACGAAGCCGGTGGACATCACCGTGCCCGACACGGCCGCGAAGTCGCAGTTCGCTTCGGCTGATGTCCAGTTCGAGACCGAGCAGAGCGGCTACGGCTTCGGCTGGTGGCTGGACTCGTTCAAGGGGTTCCGCACCGCGCATCTGGGCGCGCAGGTGACCGACGGCTCGCTGTCCCAGTTCTGGTCCGGTATCTGGGCCAAGGGCTCATCGACCGGCTACAACGTCGTGTTCGGCGGGCCGGTGAAGCAGGTCGCGACCGGCTACACCAAGAAGTTCACCACTGCTCAGCTGGCCAAGGTGAAGATCGGGCTCGGCGCCTCCGCCGCCGGGAAGACCGGTGGGATCGCACCGTGGGGCTACGTGCCCGGATCGTATTCCAACATCACTGTCCCGTCGGAGCAGAAGCTCCCCACCACCCGCACGCTCTATCTCTCGACTGCGAACAAGGTGAAGTGGAGCTTCGACTTCGAGCAGTACAGCGGGGTCGACTCCGACGGTTTCCCGGTGACCGACGCGTTCTACACGCTGGGTGCACCGCAGACCTTCGCGGCGGGCAAGAGCTACGGGAAGACCTTCAACACGGCTGTGTTCGGCCCGAGGATGGACAAGTCGTACGGTCTGTTCCGCGAGGGGAACGACCTCATCGGTGTGCTGCCGCTCTTCGCCGACGGCCAGACCCACGCCGGCTCGTCCGCCTACACCTCGGTGAAGACGTCGCTGTACCGCAACGGCACCAAGGTTGCCGAGAACGCGGATGCGCTGGACGGGCAGAGTTCCTTCAAGGTCCCTTCCGGTGACGCCGAGTACCGCCTCACGACCTCCGTGAAGCGATCGGCGAAGGTGGCGTCCGCGTCCTCCCGGATCGACGCCAGTTGGACGTTCCGGTCGAAGAAGACCTCTTCGGTCGCCAAGCTGCCGGCCTCCACTGTGCGCTTCTCGCCCACGATGGCCCTGGACAGCAAGGTCACTGCGGGCAGGACCGCGTCCGTTCCGGTGAAGGTGCTGGGTGCTGCCGCCGGTACGAACCTCAAGTCGCTGACGGTGTACGTCAGTTACGACGCCGGTAAGACCTGGAAGAAGGTCACCGTCAAGTCGGGCAAGGTCTCGGTGAAGAACCCGGCCAAGGGGAAGTCGATCTCCTACCGGGCCAATGTCACGGACAAGAAGGGCAACAAGTCGTCCGTGTCGATCTACAACGCCTACTACGGGAAGTGACGGCGCTCAGCCGCTGAACTCCGTGTGAGTGGCGCGTGATCCAAGGCGGCCTGCCGGACGGTCCTCCGTTCCGGCAGGCCGTTCGCGTGCGCGGAGGGCACGGTGCCGTGGTGCGGCCGCCGTGCCGGGCGCCCGGCACATCCACAAGTCACCGGCGCCGCTCAGGCTGACGAGTAACCGGCCGGGGACTCGTTCCCGGAGACCGAGGCCATGGCAGAGGACTCCGGTGACACGGGTCCGGGAGGCGGTGCCTCCGGCGCCGACCGGGACGGCGGCGACTCGATGACAGGCGGCGGGCTGGAAGGCTTCTCCGGGGAGGGCGGGGGATGCGGACCCGACGGCTCGGTGGCCGGGGACTCGGGGGTCGCAGATCCGGGGGACGGGGACCGGGGCGAGACGGACTCGGGGGACGGGGACTTCGACGTGTCCGAGGCCGGTGGACACGGCTCGGTGGACTTCCCCTCGGGGGCCGACGGGCAGGGCGACGGCGTGTGCTCGGCCGGCGGCTTCGTCTTCTTGTCGCTGCCGCCGGTGTCACCCGCATCGCGGGAGAACCAGCCGCCGCTCTTCGGGTCGTACATGACGAACTTCTTCACCACGCGCGGTGCGGGCTTCACCACCACGACGTTCGAGGAACGGTACCCGGGCCAGGGCTCACCTTTCACCTCGGGACCGCCCTTCAACGGGACCGGCTCGAGCAGCGGATTGCCGCACGCGCAGCGCACCCGCGGCACGCCGCGGTCGTCGACGAGCACGGCCGTACCGGCCTGAAGCACCGCCTGATAGCTGGTGGCGGAGCCGTCCCGGAACCCGTGGTTGGTGACCCGGGTGTCCAACCGCAACTGGACGGGGGTCAGCGTCCGCAGATAGGCGGGGACGTCGGACGGATCGATCCCCAGTACCCCGGCGAAGGCACTGTTCTTGTCCGGTTCGGCCGTCAGCGCCTTGATCTGCTTCTCCACGTCGCAGCCGGCGACCTTACGGGTCCCGCCGTACAGACCCGGGGTCGAGCCGTCCACGCCCTGCGTGACACCCACCCCGGTCCTGGTCGGGGTGGGCGCCGTGGTCGGTGTCGCCGGGTCGCTGCTGCGCGACGTCGAGTCGGTGAACGGGTCCTGTCCGGCCGATCCCGCCGGCTGCAGGAAGATTTCGCCGCGTGCCGTCGAACCGCCGTCGGGGCGGATGAAGACGACAGCCATCACGGCCACGGCGACAATCACGGCGGCGATCGTCGCCACCTTGGGCACGGACCGCCACCACGGGCGACCGGGGCCGCCCCCGGATCCGCTCGGGCCGCCGGGCCCCGAAGGCCCTCCCGCGCCGCCGGAGTCACCGCTGCTCGGCGGCCCGCCGGCGGAGTCGGACGGCGTGCCGGGAGGTGGTGGCACGGACGCCGGTTGCGTAGGGCCCGAGAGCGGGCCGGAAGGGGGGCCTGTCGGGCGGTCGGACGGCGGCGGTTGGCTGCTCACGGCCTCTTCTTCCCCACGTAAGGATCAGTCCCCCTTTGCTCCCGTGTGTGCTCATTGTGTGCGCGCGAGCGGCGCGCCTCGCAAGCTGACGCTGTCGGCCCCTCCCGAGGGGCGGTCCGCCCCGCGCCTGCCTAGCGTGGCAGCGTGAGCCAACAGGCATCCAGCGACCGCAGCCGTGCACCGAGACCCGCGCACGGCTGGGGTCACGCCCTCCTGACGGTGCTCGCCGGGCTGGTGGCCATGGTCGCCACGGCCGCCCTCGGCCTCTGGGCGGCGGGTGCGACCGGCCTGCCCGGCAGCGCCTTCCCGCGCGTCGTCGCGGCCGTCGTCGTGATGGCGGCAGGCGGATCCGTCGAGCTCTCGGGCAACGCAGGGGACCTCGCCAGGACCCATGCGGAGTTCTCGGTGCTTCCGCTGTCGGTGACCCTGGCCGGCGCCCTGGTGATCGCCGCGGGATTTCTGCGGCCGCTGCGCCACCGGGCCGTCGCGGGCACGCGCGAACTGGCCGGCTGGGCCGCCCGGGTGGCGGTGCTGTGGGCACTGGTTCTCATCGGCCTGTCGGTCCTGGCCAGAGCGACCTTCGACATTCCCGTGCGCGATGCGACCGACGCGGCCGTCGCGGACCTGCTGGGCGTCTCCCCGAAGGTCGGGTTCCGGACCGATATCCCCCTCACCTTCGTACTCGGCCTGATCTGGCTGGCCGGCATCCTCGTCCTGGCCCTGCTCGTGTCGCACAGTGCCCCGCTCCCGGGCCGCCTCGTGCGATTCCAGGAGTCGGTGCGCCCGGCCGCGTACGCGATGGTCGCGCTGCTGCTGGGGTACGTCGTCGTGGGTCTGGTGGTCGCACTCGTCGTCATGGCTGTCCGGGGGCACCCGGCCGACACGTTCGCCGTAATCCTCCTGGGGCTGCCGAACCTTGTCTGGCTCGCCTACACCCTGGGGCTCGGCGCGTCCTGGGAGGGGAAGGTGGACGGCCCCTTCGGGCTGCCGATGCCGCAGATGCTGGACTCGGTACTGCGTACGCCGGACATCTCCACGGTCAATGTCTCCACGCTCGCCGAACAGGACGGACGGGCGTGGTGGCTGGTCGTCGCCGCCGCCGTGCTGACCGTGGCTGCAGCGTTCCTCATGGCGGTCCGCTCACCGGCCCGGATACGGCCCTGGCAGCATGCCGTGCACATGGTGGTGGCGCTCGTCCTCACCGTGCTGACCATCTGTCTCGTCGCGAGGGTCTCCGCGCACTACGGCGTGTCGCTGCTCGGCATCGGAGATCTCGGCGGCGGCCTCGGCGGGGAGCTGACGCTGCGACCACGGCTGTTGTCCGCTCTCGCTGTCGCCGCCCTCTGGGGCCTGGTCACCGGCTTCCTCGGCGGTCTGCTCGCCTCCAGGGTCGACCGGCGCGGAGAAGTGCCGACGGACGGCTGAGACGGGCGCGACCGCAGCCGTCAGCGTACGAACCCCGGGAACACGGGAAGCGCCCAGTGCGGCGGCGTGGGCGGTGGTTCGGGCCCGGTGGCCCAAGCACCGATTCGCTGGTCCACCTGGGTCGGCGGATGGTCCTTTTGCACCGTGCTCCGCGCTGCCGAGCGCAGCGCGGCGACGAACTGCAGACAGGAGTCGTACCGGTCGTCAGGGCTCTTGGACAGGGCCTTTGCCAGGACGTCGTCGACGGCGGGCGGGAGATCGGGGCGCCGACCGGTCAGCGGTGGCGGCGGGTCGAACTGATGGGCCCACAACAGCGCCATGTCGTCGTCCCGCTGGAACGGCGGTACGGCAGCCATCGTCTCGAAGACCACACAGGCCAGGCTGTAGACATCGCACCGGCCGTCCACCGGGCGGCCGGAGATCTGCTCGGGTGCCACGTAGTCGAGCGTGCCGACGAACTGGCCCACCGAGGTGAACCCGGTCAGCGACAGCGACTTCTTCGTCAGCCCGAAGTCCGTGAGGTACACATGCTCCGGGTGGTCGCTGTCCGTGCCCGCAGCGACCAGGATGTTGCCGGGTTTGACGTCCCGGTGCACCAAGTCGTGGTCGTGTGCGGCGTCGAGCGCGGACGCCACCTGCGCGGCGATCCGGACCGCCGCCGCGATCTGCAACGGCCCCTGGCGGTCGATGAGGGCGCGCAGGTCCTGGCCGGCGACGTAACGCATCGCGATGTAGAGGATGCCCTCGGTCTCCCCGGCCTCGAAGACCGGCACGATATGCGGATGGTCGATCGCGGCGGCCACCCTCGACTCGTGGGTGAACCGCTTCCTGAAGGTGTCGTTGCGGGCGAGTTCGGGGGCGAGCAGCTTGAGCGCGACCGTCCGGTCCAGCCGCAGATCCCTGGCGCGGTACACGACCGCCATGCCGCCGCGGCCGATCTCGCTCTCCACCCGGTAACCCGCGATCTGCCTGCCGAGCAGGTCGGACGGTCGGCCCACGGGCAGCTCCGTGTCCTGACGCGGGTCGGGGGAGTGCGGTGGGCCCGGCGCGGGGGCTGGGCACATCATGGGTCACCCGTCCGGGTGGGCGGATGCGCGGTGTCCGACCGGGGCTCGTCGACGGACCCCAGGAGCTGCGTCGGCTCGGCATCGGCGGTATCCGCCGGGCGGTATGCGGCCGGCCGCGCGGGGTCGACGATCTGCGTCGGCTCAGGCTCCGGTGCGTGCACCTCGTCGGTCCCGGGGTGCACAGGGGCCTCGCTCGGGCGGCCTGGACCGGCCGAGGCCGCGTACGTACTCAGCTGCGTCCCTTCGCAGTACACCCAGCGCTCGTGCTCGGCGTCGTACAGCCACACCGCCTCGCCGTCGACGACCATGCCCACCCGCAGCCCCTGGGTACGACGGTGGAAGGTCCCCCCGTCGATCCGGCCCTCGGCCAGCGCCTCCGCGGCGCCCCGGTACCGGGCCAGCGACTCCTGGACCTGAGCCATCAGCGGCCGGGGGTCCGCGGTGCGTGCGAGCGGCTGTCCGGACTCCGGTGGGCCGTGTGGTACGGAGACGAGCAGCCGGCCGTCCACCCATGCCGACCAGCCGTTCGCGCACAGGATCCGCCCCCAGTCGCCGCGCCGGCCGACCAGCTGGACGGGGAGCAGCGGATCGAGCGGCTCGGCCGGCCGGGACATGTCGGGTGCCTCCCAGGCGGACATCCCGCCCGGGGGGACTACGTGTGTGGGGCGGAACTCCGGTGTCGCCATGGGCTCCCCGCCTCCGCTACTTCCGCATGATGACGGGCTCGTGCCGGCGGAGCAGCCGCGCCACCACCAGTCCGAAGACGACCGACAGCACCACCAGCATCCCCATGTTCAGCAGCCACGCTGCCGCGGAGTGGTCGAACAGCGGATCCGAGCTCACCTTTCCCGGCACGATCCTGCCGAGCTCGATGGTCCCGCCCATCGCCGCGAGCGCCCACCGGGACGGCACCAGCCACGCCACCTGCTCCAACCCGGGCACGCCGTGCAGCTTCAGCAGCGCACCGCAGAAGACCACCTGGACGATCGCGAGGAGCACCAGCAGCGGCATGGTGACCTCCTCCTTGCGCACCAGTGCGGAGACGACCAGACCGAGCATCATCGCCGTGAACGACAACAGGGCCACGGCCAGCGTCATTTCGACCAGCGGTGGCAGGAGAACGCCCTTGCCGCCCGGGGCGTTCAGATCGACGCCCGCCAGGCCGACGAGGGTCAGGACCACGGCCTGCAGTACCGTAATGGTGCCCAGGACGACCACTTTGGACATCAGATACGCCGATCTGGACAGCCCGACGGCACGCTCCCGCTGATAGATCGCCCGCTCCTTGACCAGCTCCCGTACGGCATTGGCGGCGCCGGTCAGCACGGCGCCCACGCAGAGGATCAGCAGCGCGTTGATCGCCGTGTCCTGGGTCAGCCGGCTGCCGGCCAGGGCCCGGGTCATCGCACCCATCACGAACGGCAGAGCGATCATGATGGCCAGGAAGGTCCGGTCGGCGCTCAGCGCGGCGGCGTACCGGCGGACCAGTGTCCGCAGCTGAGCGCCCCCGCTCCGGGTCTTCGGCGGCGGGGCGACCGGCGCGACCGCGGAGTGCGGCAGCCGGGGCTGCGCGGTGGAGTTCGCGATGTACTGCCGGTGGAACGGGGACGCGCGGTACTCCGCCGACCAATCCCGGTCCCGGTCGTTCTCGAAGGCCTCGAACGCCTCCGGCCACTGCTCGAACCCGAGGAAGGGGAGTGCATCGTCCGGCGGCCCGTAGTAGGCGGTCTTCCCGCCGGGGGCGAGCACCAGCAGCCGGTCGCAGACATCGAGGCTGAGCACACTGTGCGTGACGACGATGACCGTACGCCCGTCGTCGGCGAGCCCTCGGAGCATATGCATGACCGAGCGGTCCATGCCGGGGTCGAGCCCTGAGGTCGGCTCGTCGAGGAAGAGCAGTGACGGCTTCGTCAGCAGCTCCAGCGCGACGCTGACGCGCTTGCGCTGGCCGCCGGAGAGGCTGTGGATCGGCTGCTCCGTCCGCTTTTCCAGAGCCAGCTCACGTATCACTTCGGCGACCCGGGCCCGGCGTTCGGACGGGTCGGTGTCGTGCGGGAAGCGGAGCTCGGCGGCGTACCCGAGGGCGCGGTGCACGGTCAGCTGGGAGTGCAGGATGTCGTCCTGCGGGACGAGCCCGATGCGATGGCGCAGCTCGGCGTAGTCGTGGTAGAGGTCTCGGCCGTCGTAGAGGACGCTGCCCTCGTCGGCCGGCCGGAGTCCGGTCAGTGCGTTGAGAAGGGTGGATTTGCCGGAGCCACTCGGACCCACCA